>JBDZUN010000073.1:0-14003 GCA_040255145.1 Hyphomicrobiales bacterium
CATGCTGCGCCAGATGCTGCTGCCGATCGGGCTTCTCGTCTGCTCGAACGTATTCATGACCTTCGCGTGGTACTGGCACCTGAAGTTCCATCACCTGCCGCTCAAGATCGTGATCCCGATCAGTTGGGGCCTGGCCTTGTTCGAATATTGCCTGGCGGTGCCGGCCAACCGGATCGGCTCGGCGGTCTATTCGGCGGCCCAGCTCAAGACGATCCAGGAGATCGTGACGCTGACCGTGTTCGCCATCTTCGCCGTTACCTATCTCGGCGATACCCTGCGCTGGAACCACGTCGTCGGCTTCGCTTTCCTGGCCGCCGCGGCGTTCTTCCTGTTCTACAAGGGGTAGGTTTGGACCAAGTATGTCGCTATTGCGAGGAGTGATAGCGACGAAGCACTCTGCTCCTGATGTCGTACCTCCGGCGGCCATTCCACCGGCTTACGCCGGCGGAACCTTGGGCCGCCTCCGCCGGAAGCCCGTGAGGGCTATCCGGGACCCATGGTGCGGCATGATGGGTCCCGGCTCGCGCGGCCGATGCCGCTTGGCCGGGATGACAGCGAGAAGTTCGAATTGCTTCGCTCCGCTCGCAACGACGATGAATAGCCGATCAGTGCCGGAAGTGGCGGATGCCGGTCAGCACCATGGCGAGGCCGGCTTCGTCGGCCGCCGCGATCACGTCCTTGTCGCGCACCGAGCCGCCGGGCTGGATCACCGCGGTGGCGCCGGCCTCGGCGGTGGCCAGCAGGCCGTCGGGGAACGGGAAAAAGGCGTCGGACGCGACCGCCGAACCGCGCGTCGCCGGCTCCGGCAGGCCGGCCGCCTTGGCGGCGTCCGCCGCCTTGATCGCGGCGATGCGTGCCGAATCGACCCGGCTCATCTGGCCGGCGCCGATGCCGACGGTCGCGCCGCCCTTGACGTAGACGATGGCGTTCGACTTGACGTGCTTGCACACCGTGAAGGCGAACAGGAGGTCGCGGAGTTCCTGCTCGGTGGGCGTGCGCCGGGTTACGACCTGGAGGGTATTGGCGTCGACACGGCCGGTGTCGCGCGACTGCGCCAGGAAGCCGCCGGCGACCGAACGGACGAGCGTGCCGGGCGCGGCCGGATCGGGCAGGCCGCCGGCGAGCAGGAGACGCAGGTTCTTCTTGGCGCCGACGATGGCGATGGCGTCGTCGTCGGCTTCGGGCGCGATGATGACTTCGGTGAAGATTTCGACGATCTTTTCCGCGGTCCGGGCGTCCAGCTTGCCGTTCAGCGCGACGATGCCGCCGAAGGCGCTGACCGGGTCGCAGGCCAGCGCCTTTTCATAGGCTTCGACCAGGGTCGCGCCGCGCGCCACGCCGCACGGATTGGCGTGCTTGATGATGGCGACGGCCGGGCCGTCGGCCGGGACGAATTCGGCGACCAGCTCATAGGCCGCGTCGGTGTCGTTGATGTTGTTGTAGCTCAGCTCCTTGCCCTGGACCTGGCGCGCGGTGGCGACGCCGTAGCGCTGGGGCCCGCCGACATAGAAGGCGGCCGCCTGGTGCGGGTTCTCGCCATAGCGCAGGCTCTGCCGCTTGGTCCCGGCCAGGGTGAGGCGTGTAGGCAGGGTGTCGTCCTGGTGGGCGGCGAACCAGGACGCGATCGCCGAGTCGTAGGCGGCGGTGCGTGCGAACGCCTTGGCCGCCATCCGGCGCCGGAAGTCGAGGTCGGTGCCGCCGTCCCGCACGTCCAGCTCCGACAGCAAAGCGGGGTAGTCGACGGGGTCGGTCAGCACGGCGACGTAGGCGTGGTTCTTGGCGGCGGAGCGGACCATGGACGGCCCGCCGATGTCGATCTGCTCGATCGTGTCGTCGAACGGCGCGCCGCGCGCGGCCGTCTGCTCGAACGGATAGAGATTGACGACGACCAGGTCGATCGGCTGGTCGCCCATGCCGGCCAGCGCGCGGGCGTGGTCCGGATCGTCGCGCAGGGCCAGGATGCTGCCGTGGACCTTGGGGTGCAGCGTCTTGACACGGCCGCCCATCATCTCCGGAAAGCCGGTGAAGTCGGATACGTCGATGACCGTAAGGCCGGCGTCGCGCAGGGCGGCTGCCGAGCCGCCGGTCGACACAAGTTCGGTCCCGCGCGCGGCTAGCGCGGCGCCGAGTTCGGTAAGGCCCGTCTTGTCCGAAACCGAGATCAGGGCACGACGGATCGGGACGAGGTCGGGCATGACGGCGCACCGCGATGGTAGGGTGAAGGGGATGGCCCGATAGCTACCCCCTCAGGGCATGCGGCGCAACGCCCATTGCAGCGCGACGCCCTCGGCCTCGCACGGGGCGGAGACGACGATCTGCCGCGCCGGCGCGGCCTTGCCCTGCCCGACATAGACGCTGTCCTCCAGGCTGGTCGTGCCGCCGCGCGCGCGGAACTGCCAAGTCTCGCCGTCCGGCAGATTCAGAGCGACCGTGTCCTCGTCGTCGGCCTGCGCCACCTCGACGCTGGGGTGCAGGTGGAAGCGGGCGAAGGCTGTGCCGGGGCGGACGCGCTGACCCTGCTTTGGCGACAACGTGTCCTCGCCGCGCAGGTCGCCGCCGTCCTCGCCGAGATAGAGGCGGCGGCGATGGGTCAGCCCGGCATTGGTGCCATAGCCGTCATGTTCCGCTTCGACCCAGGAGCGGCCGTCCTGGACATGGCGGCTGGACGGGACGTGCTCCGGCCCGCGTGCGATGCCATGGCCCAGGTTGCCGTCGCGGAAGGTACAGGACGACTTGTCGTCGATCGAAACGGTGGAATGCGCGGCAGTGACGCGCGTTGCCATGCGCCATTCGGCCCCGAGGCTGGTGCCTTCGCCGCAATTGACGATCAGGCGCTGAGGGCCGGAACTCATCTCGAAGGCGAGGCAGCCGGCATGGGCGTCCTGGTCGAAGAAGGGCGGCGGCGGCCGGCCGGCTTCGATCAGCACCAGGGTGCTGCCGCCGAGCAGCCGGTAATAGCCGCTGTGTGGGGCGTGATGGAACGGCCGGCCCCGCGCCTCGGCGGCGGCCAGGATGCGGTCGATGTCACCGCCGGCGGTCTCGGTCGAGCCGTTGAACTGCGCTAGCCCGCCGTCCTGGTGCCGGAAGAAGCGCAGCATCGGCGCCAGGCGGTCGATTGCCATCAGCAGGAAGGATGGGGCCGGCATGCTGGACGCGAGCAGCGCGCGGCGCAGGCCGGCAAGCTCGGCCAGGGTCTCGGCGATCGCCGCCGGATTGCGGCTGGCGTGCCCGCCGTCCGGCAGCACCTGATCCTCGATCGCGCGCTGCAGCAGCGCGATGCCGCGGCGATAGCGCCGGTCTCCGCCAGGCAGCACCAGACCGGCATAGACGAGGCCACAGGCCGCGATCAGGGCCGGCAGGCCGGGGGCGGCGTTGCCGGCCGTGCGCGAGAGATAGCCGGCCGCGCGCCGGGCGCTGCGTAGCACGGCCTGCCGGTAGGCCTCATCGCTGCCGTCGAGCACCAGCGGCGCATAGGCGGCCCAGGCGGTAAGGCGCCGGGCCACGACCGGCGCGCGCCAGGCCACGGACTGATGCTGGCCGGTATCGAGCCAGGATTGAACCAGGGCGCGGACCTGGCGGCGCGACGATTCGGTTGGCGCGGCCGCAAAGTGCCGCAGCCAGGCGAAGCCGTGCAGGGTTTCCAGCCAGTGGTCGTTGGGCGCCTGCGCCTGCCAGGGCGCTGCCCGCGTCTCGACCACGCCGCCGCCGAAATCGTAGCGACCGCGGAATAGCGCGTTGGCCTGCTCGACGTCGCCGGGCCAGATGTCCTCCGGGCGGAAAACGGGAAATTCGGGCGGCTGACCCAGTTCCAGGATGCACGTGCCGATCCGGCCACGCCACCGCCGTTCGCTGGCGCGCGCGCGACGGCTGCGCCAGGCGCTGCTAAGCGTGGAACGGAGCCGGCGCGGGTCGGTCAGTCGCGCCTCCCGTGCAAAAGGTGGTCCATGGTGCGCAACCCGCCCACGAGACCAAGTGATCTGTCCAAAGATGATCTGTTCCCAGACCAGTCAGCGTCTGTCGGAAAAAATTGCGATATATGCAACGCGCGCTCCAACAGGCTGTCTAGCAGGTCGTTTCGGCCCCCGCAACGCGCCGGCCGGTATTCTTCCCGCCGCGCCGGCCAATTCCCGCGGGCGGGCGACGGGTCAGTCGCCGATCAGGCGGCAGGCATAGAACCCGTCAAGCCCGCCGCAACCGGCCAGGTGGCTCGGCAGCGTACGTAAGTCGCCGTCTTCATTGATGAATTCTGGTCGGTCGCCGATCTCTGCGGGCCGCACGGGCAGGCGGCGGAAACCCTGATTGCGCGCGAGCAGCGCGGCGATCCGCGCAGGGCCTTCCTCCGGTTGCAGCGAGCATACGCAATAGACGAGGACGCCGCCGGGCGTTAGCAGCCGGGTCGCGGCGCTGAGCAGCCGGTCCTGCGCCGCGATCAGCGGCGTCAGGTCGGCGGCGCGCTTGCGTCGAGCCACGTCGGGATGGCGGCGCAGGGTGCCGGTCGCAGAGCACGGCGCATCGAGCAGGATCGCGTCGGCGCGCCGCGCCGGGCGCCATTCGGCTGCGTCGGCGGCGACGCATTCCGCGCTGAGCGACAGCCGCGCCAGGTTTTCGCGCAGCCGATCGAGGCGGCTTTCCACGCGGTCGACGGCGATTACCTCGGCCCCCGCGGCAGCCAGTTGCGCGGTCTTGCCGCCGGGCGCGGCGCAAAGGTCGAAAACCAAGCGTTTTGAAGGGCTTGGGATCAGTCGTGCCGGCAGGGCGGCCGCGGCGTCCTGGACCCACCAGGCGCCGCGGTCGAAACCGGCGAGGTCCTCGATCCGGCCGCCGGGGGCGCAGCGCAGCGTGCCGGTTGGCAGGATTTGCGCCTGAAGCCGCGTGGCCCATTCCGTCGGGTCCGCGTCGGGGCGAAGGGTCAGGTCCAACGGCGGCTCGTTCAGGTGCGCGGAGACAATGGCGTGCGCTGTCGGCTCGCCATACGCCTCGGCCCAGGACCGCCACAGCCAGTCGGGCGTGTTGAGGCGCGCCGCATCCTGTCTGTCGAGCAGCGGCCTGCCCGCGCCGTCCAACTTGCGCAGCACGGCGTTGATCAGGCCCTTGTAGGGCCGGGTCGCGTTGGTCTCGCCGGCCAGTGCGACGGCATTGGCGACGGCGGCGTAGGCCGGCGTGCCGAGGAACAGGATTTGCGCGGCGCCGATCTGCAGCAGCGTGCGGGCGCCGGCCCCGCGCGCCGGAAGTGGGCGGTCGAGGAACGCACCGAGCGCCGCGTCGATCTGGCCGAGCCGGCGCAGCGCCGTGCCGACCAGCAGACGTGCGAAGGCGCGGTCGCGCGGGGCGAGCACGGCGAAATCCGCGGTTTCGGTCAGCAGGTCGTCGAGCGTTCGGCCGTCGTCGAGGACACCCTGGAGCAAGGCGCCGGCGACCCGCCGCGCGGCAAGGCCCGGCGCCGCCGGGGCGTCGTGCCTGGCTCCGCCGCGCCGCCGCTCAGCCCCAGGGGCGGGCACGGACATGCATCGTCTGTCGGTCGTCTTGTGTGGGCGCGGCGCTGCCGGCGCCGCCCGCCATCGCGCGCAGCCGCGCGATCCGGTCCTCCGTCGAGGGGTGAGTCGTGAACAGGCTGCCGACACCGCCGCCATGCAGCGGGTTCATGATGAACAGGTGCGCCTGCGCTGGGTGTTGTTCGGCAATCGGGTTAGGGATGCGGGCGGCGCCGGCCTCGATCTTCTGCAGGGCAGAGGCGAGCCATAGCGGCTGCCCCGAAATCTCGGCGCCGCCGCGGTCGGCCTCGTATTCGCGCGACCGGCTGATGGCGAATTGCACCAGCATCGCCGCGACCGGTGCCAGCACCGCGATCAGGATACCGCCGAGCAGGCCGGGGCCGTTCTCACGGTTACCGCCGAACATGCTGGAAAACATCGCGATATTGGCGAGCATCGAGATCGCGCCGGCGATGGTCGCCGTGACGGTCATGGTCAGTGTGTCGCGGTGGCGGACGTGCGCCAGCTCATGCGCCAGCACGCCCGTCACCTCCTCGCGCGACAGCATGCGCAGCAGGCCGGAAGTCGCGGCGACGGCCGCATGTTCGGGGTCGCGGCCGGTGGCGAAGGCGTTCGGCTGGTCGGTGTCGATGATGTAGACCACGGGCATCGGCATGCCGGCATTGCGCGTGAGCTGCTCGACAATGCTGTAGAGTTCCGGTGCTTCCGAGCGGTCGACCGGCCGGGCGTTCTGCATGCGCAGGACGATCTTGTCGGCGTTCCAATAGGCGATGGCGTTACCGATGGCGGCGAAGCCGAAGGCGATCGCCATGCCGCCCGGCCCGCCGATCAGGTAGCCGATCGCCAGGAACAGGCCGGTCAGGCCAGCCAGCATCACAGCGGTCTTGATTTGGTTCATCGAGTCTGGTCCTCATGACACCGGCGTCCGCCGGCCGGCCCGATGCGACTGGTACGGGGCGCGATCAAGCGTCCCTCATGTGGGATGACGGACGGTGTGCCTCAAGTCGCGGGTTTCGGGAAGAAGATCGTGTCGAACGAAGATCATCTACCGGCGAAAAGGCCACTGAGCCCGGCCGCCCGCCGCGCATTGGCCGAAGCCGCCGAGCGCCAGCGCGCCGCCGCCGAGACGCCGCTGGTTACGCAGGCGCCCGAGCTGGGCGGCCCGAAGGGGCCGGAGCCGACGCGCTACGGCGACTGGGCGGTCAAGGGCCGCGTCAGCGACTTCTGAACCGATCAGCAGGGGATGCCGAACAGTTCGAGCTGCAGCACCATCTCGTCCTTGGTCAGCGGGAAGTAGGGCCCTTCGCGCGCGTTGACGACCTTGCCGGGCGGCAGGCGCAGAAGGTTCTGCTGCAGCTTGACCGCGACGCGCATGCCGAGGCCCGCCTTCCACACTAGCGCCGTGATCGCCCGGCCGTTGCGGGTGGCGAGGATCGAGCCTGCGGTCTCGGTCGGGATGCCGGCGAGCTGCGCCAGCGCCTGGGTGACGAACTCGGCGCGGCCGGCATCGGCGGCGCTGGCGATGGCGGCATCGTCCAGCGTGGCCGGCAAGGCGGGCGGATCGGCGGGGCCGTCGGCGCCGAGCGATTCGAATTGCGCTTCCTGCAGGCGGGTGCGGACCTGCCGGGCCAGCGTCACCGCCGTCCCGGCGTCGAGGTCGTGGCGGCGCACCAGCTCCTCGACCAGCGCGGAGCCGACGAAGCCGGCGATCCGGCGGACCGCGCGCAACGACAGCTCCGCCCGCATCACCAGCGGCGCGTGCCAGTCGCACACGCCCTCCGCCTGTGCGATGATCTGGTCGAGCGTCTCCGTTCGGATCTGCGCATTCGGGTTGGCCAGCAGGGTTGCGACCGCGGGAATGTCGACAGCCGCGAAGATCGCGTCCGAGACTGCGCCGCTGACATGGTTCCGGCGGGCGATCGCGTTCAGCGCGCCCTCGGCGGTGGTGGCGGCGATGATCTCGATCAGGTCTTCGTCCTGCAGCAGCGGCGAATATTCCAGCACCGGCGTGCAGACCACCGATTCAACGTCATGCGCCAGGCGCCGGACCAGGCTGCGCGGCACGTTCCGGCTGTGCTTGACCTCCTCCGCGACGATGCGCCGGACCTGCGGCAGGTGGTCGTTGGCCAGCCGCTCCAGAAGCTCGACCGCCTGGGCGCGCAGCTTTTCCTGCGCGTCCGGGTCGAGGTCCGGGACCAGGCGGCTGATCTTGCGCGCCAACGCACAGCGGACTGAATCGTCGGAATCGTCGCACAGCAGCCGGTCGGCCTGGATCGGCGCTGCCTGGTTGCCGGCGACGGCACGGCGGATGTCCGGTGCGGCGTCAGCCGCGAGGTAATAAAGTACCTCGGGCTCGGTTTCCTGCCGCTGGGCGAGCGTGCGCATCGCCCCCTCGTCGCGCGTCTCGAGAGCGGGCAGGGTCGATCGGTAGCGTCCGGCGTCGACGGCGTCGGCCCGGCGGAACCAGCGAAGGCCGCGCAGCCTGTGGAGCATCGGGATCATCGGCGCATCTCCCCGCGCGAGGCTAGCGTCGCGCCGATTAAGCGGAACTTAACGCACCGAGCGACCATCCTTGCAGCGGGAGGATGGGACGCGCACATTGCGGGCATGGATCGGATCGTACCCAATGGGACGGCGGGGGACGGCGCATCGGTCGCCCTCGACCACATCGACACCTGGATCTTCGACCTCGACAACACGCTGTATCCAGCCGCGTGCAACCTGTTCGCTGAGATCGACGTGCGCATGACCGCCTTCATTGCAGAAGCGCTCGACGTCGACCCGGTGGAGGCCCGGCGACTCCAGAAAAGCTATTTCCACGAGCACGGCACCACCCTGAATGGCCTGATGACGCTGCACGGGATCGCGCCGGCCGACTTTCTCGAATACGTCCACGACATCGACCTGAGCGCGGTGGCCGCGGAGCCGGAGCTGGAGCGGCGGCTGGACGGTCTGCCGGGACGCAAGATCGTATTCACCAACGGGTCGCAGGCGCATGCCGAGCGTGTGCTCGACCGGCTCGGTGTCGGCCATCATTTCCGCGATATCTTTGACATCCAAGCCGCGGCCTATGTGCCGAAGCCGAGCATCGGGACCTATGAGGGACTGATCGCGCGGTTCGGCTTCGATCCGGCGCGCGCGATCATGTTCGACGACCTGTCGCGCAACCTGCTACCGGCGCACCGGCTGGGCATGACGACGGTGTGGGTCCACAGCACCAGCGAGTGGAGCCGCGCGCCGGAGCCGGACGACAACAGCCATATCGACCATGTCTGCGGCGACCTGCTCGGCTTCCTGCGGCGCATCGCGCCGCGGCGCGTCGGATTTGACGTAGGAACATAAGGCCCTATCTTGCGCCCCGCTTCAGCAGACCAGAACGGCGGGATGGCATGACGAGCACCGAGATCGAAGCCACGATCGAGCAGGCCTGGGACGCGCGCGATGGATTGGGCGTCGACACCCAGGGGCCGGTGCGCGAGGCGGTCGAGGCGGCGCTGGACGCGCTGGATTCGGGGCGCGCCCGCGTCGCCGAGCGCGCCGCCGACGGAAGCTGGCACGTTCATCAGTGGCTGAAGAAGGCGGTGCTGCTGTCGTTTCGTCTCAACGACATGTGGCCGGTCGCGGGCGGCCCGGACGGCAGCCACTGGTTCGACAAGGTGCGCTCCAAGTTCGACGGCTGGAGCGACGGCGCGTTCCGCGCGGCGGGTTTTCGCGCAGTGCCGAACTGCGTGGTGCGCCATTCCGCCCATATTGCCGAGGGCGTGGTGCTGATGCCGTGCTTCGTCAATGTCGGCGCCCATGTCGGCAAGAGCACAATGATCGACACCTGGTCCACCGTCGGCTCCTGCGCGCAGATCGGCGCCAATTGCCACATTTCCGGCGGAGTCGGCATCGGCGGTGTGCTGGAGCCGCTTCAGGCCAACCCGGTCATTATCGAGGACGACTGCTTCATCGGCGCGCGGTCGGAGGTGGCCGAGGGCGTCATCGTCGGCCAGGGCGCGGTGCTGTCGATGGGCGTCTTCCTCGGCGCCTCGACCAAGATCGTCGACCGCGCCACCGGCGAGGTGCATATCGGGCGGGTGCCGCCCTATTCGGTCGTGGTGCCAGGCGCGCTGCCGGGGCCGGCCTTGCCGGACGGCGCGCCCGGCCCGTCGCTGTCCTGCGCCGTGATCGTCAAGCAGGTGGACGCCCGGACGCGCGCCAAGACTTCCATCAACGAATTGCTGCGCGCGTGAGGCGCCCGGCGTAGATTTCCGCCCATGCGCCGTCCTCTGCCGTCCGTCGATCCGCGTGACCCGGTTGGGCTGGCCGCGGCGCTGATCCGCTGTCCCAGCGTGACGCCGGAGGACCGGGGTTCGCTCGACCTGTTGCACACGGTGCTGGAGGGGCTGGGCTTCGCCGTCACGCGGCTGCCGTTCTCAAGCGCCGGGCCGGTGGTCGACAACCTCTATGCCCGCTGGGGGCGCGGGGCCCCGCATTTCTGCTTCGCCGGCCACACCGACGTGGTGCCGGTCGGCGACCGCGCCGCCTGGACGGCCGATCCCTTCGGCGCCGCGATCGCGAACGGCCACGTCTATGGCCGCGGCGCGACCGACATGAAGGGCGCGATCGCGGCGTTCGTCGCGGCGGCGGCAGGCTTCATCGCGGCGCAGGGCACGGGCTTTCCTGGCTCCGTCAGCCTGCTGATCACCGGCGACGAGGAGGGGCCGGCGCTCGACGGCACGGTCAAGGTGATCGACTGGCTGGCGCGCAAGGACGAGTGCCCCGACCATTGCGTGGTCGGTGAGCCGACCAGCCGCAGCCGGCTCGGCGACATGATCAAGATCGGTCGCCGTGGCAGCCTGACCGGCCGCCTCACCGTGCGCGGCACCCAGGGGCACGTCGCCTATCCGCACCTGGCCGACAACCCGATCCCCAACCTGATCGCAATGCTGGCACGGTTGAACGAGGAGGTGCTGGACGATGGCACCGAGGCGTTCGAGCCGTCCAACCTCGAAATCACCACCGTCGATGTCGGCAACACGGCCGCCAACGTGATTCCGGCCGAGGCGCGCGCGACCTTCAACGTGCGCTTCAACGACATGCATACCGGCCGGACGCTGGAAAGCCGGCTGCGCCTTGCGCTCGACTCGGTCGCGGCACGGGTTGCCGCGTCCTACACCCTGGACGTTGCGGTCTCTGGCGAGGCGTTCCTGACCGAGCCCGGCCAATTCGTCGACATCGCCGTCGCCGCGATCACGCGGGTCACCGGCATCGGTCCGGAATTATCAACCAGCGGAGGTACTTCCGACGCGCGCTTCATCAAGGATATCTGCCCGGTGATCGAGTTCGGCCTGCCGGGCCTGACGATGCACAAGGTCGATGAGCGGGTGGCGGTATCCGACCTGACCAGGCTGGCGGAAATCTATCGCGCGATGCTCGACGGATATTTCGCACTGTGAGCGCGCCGCCGCCGCGGTTGCGGGATGAAATACGCGGCGGGTTGACAGGCGCTCTGCTGCTGGCGCGTGGCGAGCCCGCGGCCATGGGATGGTTCGACCTGACGATCCCCGGGTTCTGGCGGTCGTTCCTGGCGGTGGCGCTGGCCTATCCCGGTTTCGTCGTGATGACGTGGTGCGAGCGTGCATTGCTGGCCTCGCCGCCCGCCACGGGATCCTATCTCCTCTGGGAAAGCCTCGCCTATGTCGGCGAGAGCATTGCCTTCCCCGTGATCATGATCTTCCTGGCGCGCATGCTGCGGTTGGGCGGCACCTATGTGCCGTTCATCATCGCCTACAACTGGTCCGGCGTCTGGGTGACGGTGCTGCTGCTGCCGCCGCTGGCGCTGCTCGGCTTCGGGCTGGTCGGGTTCACACTTGGCGGCCTGCTCAACCTCGCGGCCAGCATCGCCGCGGTCTACTACCGCTGGACGGTGACCCGGGTGTCGCTGGCGACCGGCGGATTCACGGCCCTTGGCCTGGTCGTCGTCGATACGCTGCTGTCGATCGGCATCGCGATGGCCGCGCGGCAGTTCTACGCGCTGGCAGCCTGAGCTCTGGAAAGAGGCGGAGCAGCGGCGCCCCGGACGATCGGAACGCCGCCGTATCCAGTGACCGGATCAGGTCAGATCCGGTCGGGATCGCGACCGCCCGCGACTATTCGGCGGCCTTGCCCATGAACGCCGGCCGGGAGTCGAGGATCACGGTCTTCGCCTCCAGGAACGGCATGAGACCTTCCTTCCCGCCCTCGCGGCCGATGCCCGATTGCTTGAAGCCGCCGAAGGCAATGCCGAAGTCGGTGCGGAACGAATTGTGCCCGACCGTGCCGGAACGCAGTCGGCGCGCGGTCTGGTAGGCCCGTTCGGTGTCGTTGGTGAAGACCGAGGCGTTGAGGCCATAGATCGTGTCGTTCGCGGTTTCGACCGCAGCCGCTTCGTCCGCGACCGGGATGACCGACAGCACCGGGCCGAAGATCTCCTCCTGGGCGATGGTCGAGTGGTTGTCGACGCCGGCAAACACCGTGGGCTCGATGAAGTAGCCGCGGTTGAGGTGAGCCGGCCGGCCGCCGCCGGTCGCGAGCTTGGCGCCCTCTTCCTTGCCCTTGGCGATATATCCCTCGACGCGGTCGCGCTGGCGGCTCATGGCCAGCGGCCCCATCTGGGTTGCCTGGTCGAACGGATCGCCGACCTTGACGCTGCCGAATGACGCGCTCAGCGCATCGACCAGGTCGTCATGGCGCTTGCGCGGCACGATGATGCGGGTCAGCGACGAGCAGACCTGCCCGCTCAGGAAGGTCGCCATGCCGGAAATGGTCTGTGCGGCCTTGCCGATGTCGTAGTCGTCCAGGATGACCGCGGCCGACTTGCCGCCCAGTTCGAGCGTGCAGCGCGCGATGCGCTCGCCGCAGATCGAGGCGATGCGGCGGCCGGCGACCGTGGAGCCGGTGAAGGTGACCTTGTCGACGCCCGGATGGCGTACCAGCTTTTCCGACACCTCGCGATCCGCGGTGAGGATGTTGAGGACGCCGGCGGGCAGGCCGACCTTTTCGCACACCTCGGCCAGCAGGTAGGCGGCGCCGGGCGCCTCGGGTGACGCCTTGAGCACGACGGTGCAGCCGGCGAGCAGGGCCGGCGCGCACTTGTAGGCGACCAGCATCAGCGGGCCATTCCAGGGCACGATCGCGGCGACGACGCCGACCGGCTCACGCACGATCATGCCGACATTGCCGCCCGCGGTGGGCTGGTGCTCTTCCCAGAACGGGAACGTGTCGCCGAGATCCGCATAGAAGTCGTAGATGCCGCTGACCGCCCCCGCGGTGGGTGCCGCGATGCTGCATGTCACGCCGGATTCGACGATCCAGGTGCGGGCCTGATCGTCGGCGCGCGCGCGGATTTCCTTGGCGATCTTGCGGAGATAGCCGGCGCGCTCGGCAGGCGTCATGCGCGGCCAGGGGCCGTAGTCGAACGCATAACGAGCCGCGGCGACGGCCGCGTTGACATCGGTCTCCTGTGCCTCCGCGACGCTGACGTACAATTCCTCCGTACCCGAATTGACGACGTCGATCTTCGCGGTGCTGGACGGCTTGGCCCATTCGCCGTTGATGAAGAAGCGATCGGGGTGCTGGATCGGGGCCGTAGCGGTGGTGGCCATGGTTTTTTCTCCGGGGTTGCTTGGACGGTCGCGCGCGCCGGTACTACAGGGCGGCGGTCACGGCCTTGGTTTCAGTATAGCTCTCGAACACTTCCTCGCCCATCTCGCGGCCCCAGCCCGATTGCTTGTAGCCGCCGAACGGCAACGCGGCGTCGAACACGTTGTGGCAGTTGATCCACACCGTGCCGGAGTCGATACGCCGGGCCAGCTTGTGGGCGAGGCCGATGTCGCGGGTCCAGACGCTGGCCGCCAGGCCGTAGATCGTGTCGTTGGCCTGCTTGGCGATCCGGTCGAGGTCGTCGTCGCTGAACGGCGCGGCGCAGACGACCGGGCCGAAGATTTCCTCGCGCACGACCTTCATGTCGTCCGTCGTATCGGTCAGCACGGTCGGCGAGACGAAATACCCCTCGTTGCCGACGCGCGTGCCGCCGGCGGCGATCTTGGCGCCCTCGCTCCGGCCGGCGTCGATATAGCCGGTGACGCGCTGGAACTGCTCGTCGGAGACGAGCGGCCCCATCTCCGTCGCGGGATCGAGGCCGGGACCGACCCGGATGTTCGAGGCGATCGCGGCGACGCCCTCGACGATCTTGTCGAACACCTTCTTATGCGCATAGAGGCGGGAGCCGGCGACGCAGCACTGGCCGTGGTTGAAGAAGATGGCGTTCGCCGCGCCGGGGATCGCCGCCTCGATGTCGGCGTCGGGCAACACCACGACGGGCGACTTGCCGCCGAGTTCAAGGCTGACCCGCTTCAGGTTGCCGGCCGCCGCCTTGACAATCAGCTTGCCGACCTCGGTAGAGCCGGTGAAGGCGATCTTGTTGACCTGATCGTGCGCGGCCAGGGCCGCGCCAGCGGTTTCGCCAAAGCCAGCCAGGATGTTGAC
>JBDZUN010000341.1:0-2708 GCA_040255145.1 Hyphomicrobiales bacterium
GCAGAGCAAGCCCGCGGTCGCGCCCGACGAGCTGGGCATAGCCGCCGGCCGATCGCGCCATCTGGCCACCGCCACCTGGCTTCAGCTCCACATTGTGGACGATCGTGCCGATCGGCATGTTGCCCAGCGGCATCGCGTTGCCGGGCTTGATGTCCGCCCGTTCGGCCGCGACGACGGTGTCGCCCGCCTGCAGCCGCTGCGGCGCAAGAATATAGCTCTCCTCGCCGTCGGCATAGCGAACCAGCGCGATGAACGCGGTGCGATTGGGATCGTATTCCAGCCGCTCCACGGTCGCCGGCATGCCCTGCTTGTGCCGCTTGAAGTCGACGATGCGATAAAGCCGCTTGTGCCCGCCACCACGCCGGCGCGCGGTGATCCGGCCGAGATTGTTGCGGCCGCCCTTCTTGGTCAGGCCGATCGTCAGCCGCTTGACCGGATCGCCCTTCCACAGGGCACTACGATCGACCTGGACGAGGCCGCGCTGGCCCGGCGTGATCGGCTTGTATGTCTTGAGCGCCATAACTGAATCCGCCTTACGCCTCAGAGCCCGGTAGTTACGTCGATGCGGTTGCCTTCCGCCAGCGTCACGACCGCCTTCTTGAAGTCGCTGCGCCGGCCGACCCGACCACGGAATCGCTTGACCTTGCCCTTGACGACGATCGTGTTGACTTTCGTCACCTTGACCTCGAACAGCCGCTCCACCGCCTCACGAATCTGCGGCTTGGTCGCATCGATCGCGACCCGGAACGAAACCTGGTTGTATTCCGACAGCATGGTCGCCTTTTCGGTGATGACCGGGCTGCGAATGACGTCGTAGAGCGATTCCTGCTTCATGCCAGCCGCGCCTCCAATGCCTCGATCGCGGCGCGGGTCAACACCAGCGTGTCGCGGCGCAGAATGTCGTAGACGTTGGCGCCCTGGCTCGGCAGCACGTCGACCGCCGGCAGGTTGCGCGCCGCGCGCGCGAAATTGGTGTCGAGCTGCGGCCCGTCGACGATCAGGATCGGGCCGGTCCAGCCCAGCGTGCCGAATACCGCCTTCAGCGCCTTAGTCCGCCCCTCGTCAATCGTTGCGGCATCCAGGACGACGAGCTTGCCGGCGCGCGCCTTGGCCGACAAGGCGTGCTTCAATGCGAGCTTGCGCACCTTCTTCGGCAGATCATGCGCATGGTCGCGCACGCGCGGGCCGTGCACCACGCCACCGCCCCGGAACACGTTGACCGACCGGTCGCCGTGCCGCGCGCGGCCGGTACCCTTCTGCCGCCAGATCTTCTGCCCGGCAACTGCGACCTCGCCGCGTTCCTTCACCTTGTGGGTGCCGGCGCGGCGCTTGGCGAGCTGCCAGCGCACCATGCGCGCGAGCAGGTCGCGCCGCGGCGTCAGCCCGAAGATGCCTTCGGCAAGTTCGACCTCGCCGGCGCTGCCGCCGGCCAAGGTCATGACATCGGCCTTCATGGCGTTTCGTCCTTCGATTCCGAGGCCGCCGGCACGGTCGCACCGCCCTCCGGCGCCGACGCGCCGAGACCGGGATCGACCGCCACATCCTTCGGCGGCACCGGCGCGTCCTGCGCGATGTCCTGGGGCGCATCGTCGACCGCCGGCTTGGCGCCCGACCCGTTCGCCGTGTCGCGGGTGCGGATTGCGCCCGGCAGCGGCACACCCTCCGGGGCCGCACGCTTGACGGCGTCGCGCACCATGACCCAGCCGCCCTTGGCGCCGGGCACCGAACCCTTGATCAGGATCAGCCCGCGCTCGGCGTCGGTGTGAACGACCTCCAGATTCTGGGTCGTCACCCGCTCGTCGCCCATATGTCCGGCCATCTTCTTGTTCTTGAAGACCTTGCCGGGATCCTGGCGATTGCCGGTAGAACCATGGCTGCGATGCGAGACCGACACGCCGTGGCTGGCGCGCAGGCCGCCGAAATTGTGCCGCTTCATCGCGCCGGCAAAGCCCTTGCCGATGCTGGTTCCGGTCACGTCGACCCGCTGGCCCGCGACGAAATGGTTGGCGGTAATCTCCGCGCCCACGTCGATCAGCGCCTCCGCCGACACCCGGAACTCGACCAGCTTGCGCTTGGGCTCGACCTGGGCGATGGCGAAGTGGCCACGCATCGGCTTGGTCACGTTCTTGACCTTGGCCAGGCCCGCGCCAAGCTGCACCGCATCGTAGCCGTGCTTGTCCTTGGTGCGCTGCGCGACCACCTCGAGGCGGTCGAGCTTCAGCACCGTGACCGGCACGTGACGCCCGTCGTCCGTGAAGACGCGAGTCATGCCGACCTTCTGTGCGATCACGCCGGAACGCATAGCGCTTCCCTTACAGCTTGATCTCGACGTCGACGCCCGCGGCGAGGTCGAGCTTCATCAGCGCGTCCACCGTCTGCGGCGTCGGGTCAACGATATCCAGGAGCCGCTTGTGCGTGCGGATCTCGAACTGCTCCCGGCTCTTCTTATCGATATGCGGCGAGCGCAGCACCGTGAAGCGCTCCATCCGCGTCGGCAGCGGAATCGGCCCACGCACCTGGGCGCCGGTACGCTTCGCCGTGTTGACGATCTCGCGCGTCGACTGGTCAAGCACGCGGTGATCGAACGCCTTGAGACGTATGCGGATGTTCTGGCCTTGCATGGTCTGCTGCTCCCGGCGCGCCGGGACCTTTCCCGCTTTTATTATTCGATGATGGATGAGACGACGCCGGCGCCGACGGTGCGGCCG
>JBDZUN010000074.1:0-13859 GCA_040255145.1 Hyphomicrobiales bacterium
GCCGCCGCGCGGCGAAACGCCAGATATCGGCGGGACCACCCGCGCAGCGCCGTTGCGCCACCGATTCAGGACGCTAAGCTCCGCGCCATGCGCGACCGCCCCCCCCCTTTCCCGCCGCCTGGCGCGGATGCCGCCATCGCCGATTCGACACGCAACTGGGTCGACCGCTGGGCGCCTGGTCCGGCACGCCCTTTCCTGCGCCTGGCACGGCTCGACCGGCCGATTGGCGCGTGGCTGCTATTGTGGCCGTGCTGGTGGAGCGCCGCGCTGGCGGCGCCGCAGGCGGGGCGGATGCTGCCCGATCCCCTCCTGATGCTGCTGTTCGCCGTCGGCGCGGTGGCGATGCGCGGCGCCGGCTGCACCTATAACGACATCGTCGACCGCGACCTGGACGCCGGTGTCGCGCGCACCCGCGACCGGCCTGTCGCCAGCGGCCGCGTCGGTCTCAAGGCCGCGTGGGCGTTTCTCGGCCTCCAACTTCTGATCGGCCTGGCCGTGCTTCTGTGCCTGAATCGCACCAGCATCCTGATCGGACTGTGCTCGCTGGTGCCGGTCGCATTCTACCCCTTCGCGAAGCGCGTCACCGACTGGCCGCAAGCCGTGCTCGGCCTGACCTTCAACTGGGGCGCGCTGCTCGGCTGGAGCGCGACGACCGGCACGCTCGGCCTGCCGGCCGTGCTGCTCTATGTCGGCGGCATCCTGTGGACGCTCGGCTACGACACGGTCTACGCCCACCAGGACCGCGCCGACGACGCGATCGTCGGCGTCCGCTCCAGCGCGCTGGCCCTGGGCCCGCGCACTTATCGCTGGCTCTGGATATTCTACGGTGGCGCGACAGCGGCCTTCGCCCTGGCCGCGGTCGCCGCCGGCCTGGGCTGGGGGTTCTGGCCGCTTCTGCCGGTCGCCGCCGGCAATCTGGCGTGGCAGTGCTGGCGGCTCGACATCGACGACCCCGCCCGATGCCTCCGCATCTTCCGGTCCAACCGGACGTTCGGCGCGCTGCTGTTCCTGGCGATTCTGGTCGGCGGCCTGACCACGCCTGCCGGATAAGGTTCCGGCGCGGCGAGCTTGACTTGGCGACGCGCGGAGGGTCTCTAAGGCGTTCCTATGGCCCCGCGGCACGTTTCCGCGGGCCGCACATCGGGAGACGGCGCGGAATAGGATTGTGCTGGAATTCGGCTGTTCCGACGTTTCGCGCCCCACTTTTCGCCGGTTCCGGCGGTGTGGATTGCCTATTGCTCCTGTCTTCTGGGCAACCCTTTGTGCGGGCTTGGCGATCGTTCCGGCCGTCCGCGCAGCCCAGCCGGCGCCGGCCAAAACCGACGCCAACGCCGCCGGGATCAAGTACGAAACGAAGTTTGCGGTTCCCGACGATCTCAAGAAGGTCCTGGTCGCGTCGTCCGAACTGGAAAGCCTCAAGGCCAAGCCGCCGCTCTCGCTGATCGGCCTGCGCCGGCGCGCCGAGACCGATGCCGAGCGCCTGACCGAGGTCCTGCATTCCGAGGGCTATTACGCCGGGAAGGTTGGCATCCGGATCGCGCCGGACAGCAAGCCGGTCGCCGTCACCGTGACGGCCGCGCCTGGGCCGCGCTATAAGCTGGCGGACTTCACCATCGCCTGGGCCGGCTGCGGCGACCATTGCCCGGACATGCCGAGTGCCAAGTCGCTGGGCGCCGTCAAGGGCGATCCGGGGGCCGCGCGCACGGTGGTCGGCGCCGAACAGAAGCTGCTGCAGCGGTTGCACGATTCCGGGCGGCCATTCGCCAAGGTGGCCAACCGCCACGCGGTGGTCGATCACACACAGCGCACGCTTTCGGTGACGGAGACCATCACGCCCGGCCCGATCGTGCACTATGGCCCGCTTGTCTTCCGCGGCCGCACCCGGGTCAAGGAGCGCTATATCCGAAGGCTGGTACCGTGGAAACAGGGCGACCTCTACAAGGAGAGCCAGGTCGAGGATTTCCAGCGCACCCTGGTCGGCACCGGCCTGTTCAGGACCGCAGTCGTCGAGCCGGCGGGTGAGCAGCCGAATCCCGACGGCACCTTGCCGATCCGCATCACGCTGAGCCCGGCCAAGCAGCGCACGGTCGGCGCCGGCCTCGATTATTCGACGGCCGAGGGGCCGGGCGGTCGCCTGTTCTGGGAGCACCGCAACCTGTTCGGCAACGCCGAGGACTTCAAGATCACGCTGACCGGCAACAAGCTGATCCGGTCCCTCGAATTCGCTCTGTCGAAGCCCCAGTTCCTGCGCAGGGACCAGACTCTCAAGAGCGATCTCCTGATCCAGGATGCCGATACCGACGCCTACAAGGAACGCGGCATCGAAGGCCAGGTCGGCCTGGAACGGCCACTGTGGCCGAGCCTGCGCGGGCCGCTCGGGCCGGAATGGAAGGGCTCGCTCGGCGTGTCGCTGACAGCGGCGCGGATCGAGGACAAGGTCCATCAATTCTACCAGGGCGAGCGCATGGTCTACCTGGTCGGGCTGCCGGCGCGGCTGAACCAGGATTCGAGCGACAACCTGCTCGACCCGACCAAGGGCACGCGCCTCGCGCTCAGCGTCACACCCGAGGGCGGCACGATCGACGGCCAGGGGGTCGGCTTCGTCAAGAACGAGGCGATCGGCTCCGGCTATTACACGCTCGGCAAGCTGCCGGCCTTCACCATGGCGCTCAGGGCGCGGGTCGGCTCGATCGTCGGCGCCAAGAATTCGTCGCTGCCGGCCAACCGCCGCTTCTATGCCGGCGGCGGCGGCTCGGTACGAGGCTATAAATACCAGAAGGTCGGGCCGCTCGATTCCGACAACGACCCGCTCGGCGGCCGCTCCGTCGTCGAACTGTCGACCGAACTGCGCATCCGCATCACCAAAACCTTCGGCATCGTGCCGTTCATCGACGGCGGCCAGGTCTACGAATCGACCTATCCGAAGTTCTCGGACAACCTGCTGTGGGCCGGCGGCCTGGGCTTCCGCTACTACTCGCCGGTCGGGCCGATCCGCGTCGACTTCGCGACGCCGATCAACGGCCGGCCGAACGACGACCGGTTCCAGTTCTACATCTCGCTTGGGCAGGCGTTCTGATGCCGCGCACGCATCGCATCGGCAAGATCGCGCTCTGGCTGCTCGCAGGCATCGCCGGAACGGTGGTCATCGCGGCGACGGCCGTGATCATCGTGCTCAACACCAGTGCGGGCGGCGCCTGGGCGGCGCGCACCGTCTCGTCGCTGGCAAGCTCAGCCGAATCATCGGTCAGGATCGGCAGCCTGCAATTGCACGGCCTGGACATCGAGGCCGGTGGCATCGTGCTGGCCGACCGCGACGGACCATGGCTGCGGATCGGGCATGTCGCAGTCGATTGGAACCCGTTCGCGCTGCTGCGTCGGCGGGTCGATATCGAGCGCGTCGCGGTCACCGACGTCGCGGTGGCGCGCAAGCCGCTGCCCGGCCCGCCGAAGCCCGAGAAGCCGGGTGGCTTCAGCATGCCGCACATTCCGACCGCCATACGCGTCGGACGCCTCGACGTCGCGCCGATCGCGATCGCCGAGCCGGTGCTGGGGGAGGCGATGACCGTCAGGGTCACGGCGTCGGCGGGCGTGCATAGCGATCAGGCCATCCTGACGCAGGCCACGATCGAGCGCACCGATCAGCCGAGCCGCATCGTGCTGGGCGCGACGTTCCGCCCGGACCGTCCCTCGCTCGACCTCTCGCTGTCCGTCGAAGAGCCGGCAGGTGGCCTGATCGGCCGACTGGCCAAGCTGCCTGGGACGCCGCCAGTCTCGATCCAGATCACCGGGGCCGGCCCGCTCGACGATTGGCACGGCCGGCTGAACGCCGATCTGCCGAACCTTCTGCAGGCCAGCGGCACGGTCGACGGCGACCTCAACGCGCCGGGCCGCTTCACCGGCGCGATCGACGCAGCGTTCGGCCCATTGATGCCGTCCAAGGCACTTGCGGCGCTGGGCGACAGCGCGCACCTGTCGCTCGCCGTCGACATCGGCGCCGACAAGGCCGTCACGATCCAGCCGGTCGCGCTTACGACTCCGAACCTCCAGGCGACGGTCAAGGGCCGTGTCGCCCTAGCCGACCAGCGCATCGACACGCTGGACCTGGTGCTTGCCGTGCCGGACGCCGCGAAGCTCGCGCCGCTGCTCGGCAGCGCGGGGCTGGGCGCGGCGCGGCTGACGGTTCACCTGGCGGGGCCGCTCGACGCGCCACGGACCCAGGTTGCGCTGGACGCCACCGACGTCACGGCCAAGGGACTGGGCCGCCTGCCGCGCGTGCAGGCGGACGCCGATCTCGTGGCCCCGATCGGCAAGGGCGCGCCGGACACGGTGCCGGTGACGCTGGCGGTTCGCCTGACCGACCCGAAGCTCGACCAGGCGGGGCTCGGCAACCTGCTGGGCGAGGCACCGACCTTGAACCTGAAGGCCGCGTGGCAGCGCGCCGACGGCACGATCCGGCTGGACGACCTCGCGCTCAAGGGCCGCGCGATCGCACTGAGCGGATCGGGCGCCTATACGGTGCCGTCCAAGACGGTGGACGCGAAGCTGGCGCTGACCGTCGCGCCCATCGGCGTCGCCGCACCCGGCGCCGACGGTACCGCCAGCGCCAAGGTGACGGTGAAGGGCGCGCTGGCCGGGGCATTGGTCGCCGACGTGGAGGCGCATGCCGAGCGCCTAGCCTATCCATCCGTGCCAGCCTTCGCCGTGCTCGGCCCGAGCCCCGATCTGGCGATCCATGCCGAACGGCGGGCCGACGGCGACTTCACCATCGACCGCTTGAAGCTCACCGGCGCCCACGTCGCGCTGACTTCGCAAGGCTGCACGGTCGCCGCCGAGGTATCGTGCGCGCTGGAAGGGCACCTGGATTCGCTGGCGCCGCTGTCCAAGCCAGGCGGTACCAAGCTCGCCGGCCGCGTCGCACTCAAGCTCGACGCGCGCGGCCCCCGCGCCGATCCGCTGGTGGCGCTCTCCATCGTCGCCCAGGACGGCCAGGTCGGCGCCACTGCGTTCAACAGGGCCACGGCCGACCTGCGGGTGCAGAACCCGGCCGGCGACGCGCGAGGCACCCTGACCGCGACCATGGACGCGCCGACGGGTCAAGCGCGCCTGGCCACCGATTTCGCGCTGACCGGCAACAAGTCGGCGCTGCGCGTGTCGAACCTGAACATCACGGCGCCCGGCCTCACCGGCAACGGCGCGGTCACGGCCGACCTGAAGCGCAAGCTGGCCGACGGCAAGCTCGACCTCAATATCAGTGACGCCGCCCGCCTCGCCGCGCTGGCCGGAATGAAGGGCGAAGGCCAGGCCGAGGCCCACGTCACGCTGTCTGCGCAAGGCGGCAAGCAGGCGGCTCAGGCCACGCTGCACGCCGACAAGTTGACCATCCAGAGCGCGCCGGACAATACGATCCGCCTCGCCTCGGCCGACGTGAAGGCGCAGGGGCGCGACCTCCTCGGCGCCGCAGCCAGCTTGTCGGCCGAGCTGCATGGCGCCGGCCTCGCCGCCGGGGGATTGCGGCTCAAGACCCTGAACGCCGACGCGCAGGGCACGATGAAGCAACTGAACATTCGCGCCGCGCTCGACGGGCGGATGGTGCGGCCCGGCGGCGCCCAGCCCCTGGCGCTAAAGCTGGACGGACAGGTTGCACGCACCGCCGACGGCACGCAGATCCGGCTTGACCACCTCACGGGCAACGCGCTCGGCACCCCGGTCAATCTGCGCAAGCCGGGCCGGATCGCGTTGGGCAGCGGCGCGACGAAAATCGAAGAACTGGCGCTCGGCCTCGGCCAGGGCACGGCCACGATCGACGCCTCGCTGTCCCCGAAGGCGATGACGGCCGACATCGCCCTGCACGCTTTGCCCGCCAACCTCGCCTCGATGGCGAACCCCGGCCTCAAGCTCGACGGCACGATCGACGGCAGCGCCAAGCTCGACGCGCGGCCCGGCGGTGGCCAGGGCCGGTTCGACTTCCGCTTCGCCGGTCTGCGCCTGCGTGCGATGGGCGGGGACGCCGATGCCGAAGATGCGGCCGATCTGCCGACCTTGTCCGGCCGCGTCGACGGCACCTGGGACGGACAGCGGGCGCAGGTCGCGGCGCGAGTCGCCGGGCTGTCCAAGACCGACGCGACGCTCAGCGCCGCCGTTCCGCTGGCGGCACCGGCCGATTCGGCGGTGCCGGCCCTGGTGCGCACCGCGCCTTTATCGGCCCATCTGGACTGGAAGGGCCCGATCGGCCCGCTCTGGTCCCTGCTGCCGATGGAACAGCATCGGCTGACCGGCGACGCCGCCGTGACCGCCGACGTTTCGGGGACGGCGGCCGCACCACAGGTCGCCGCAGATGTGACGCTCGCCAACGGCCATTACGAAAACCTGGTCTGGGGCACGGTCCTGGACCACTTGGCGCTCAACGCCCAGGCGCGATCCGGCGGCTATGCCGACGTGACCTTGGACGCAACCGACGGCGATAGGGGCAAGCTGGGCGTCAAGGCGCGCGTCGCGCTCGGCCCGGCGGACCATCCGATCGACGCCTCGCTGGACATGAAGAACTTCATGCTGACACGGCGCGACGACGCGACCGTCCAGGCCGACGCGACAATCAAGGCCAGCGGGCCGGCCAAGTCGGCAAGCATCGACGGCCAGGTCACGACCGACAAGGTCGAGATTTCGTTGACCGCGAACCTGCCGCCGTCGGTCGTCACCCTGGATGTCGTCCAAGTGAACGGACCGCCCAACAATCCGACCAAGCTGCCGCGCGGCGCCGCCGGCACCATCACGATCCGCGGCCCGATCGGCGGCAAGACGGCCGCGCCCGAGCCCGCCCCGCAGCCGGCGGGCCAGGCGGAACAGGCACCGCCGCCGGCCGCCGCCATGCCGCTGAACCTGCGCATCCATATGCCGCACGGCGTCTTCGTGCGCGGCAAAGGTCTGGAATCGGAATGGAAGGGCGACCTGCGCATCGGCGGCACCAGCGCCCAGCCGCGCATCTTCGGCGCGCTGCACATCGTCCGCGGCGACTTCACCGTCGCCAGCAAGACCATCGCGCTCGACGACAGCAGCACGATCACCTTTCCCGGCACGAATTCGGTCGACCCGCTGCTCGACCTGACCGCGACGATCCCCGCGCCCGACATTCAGGCGACGCTTCACGTCACCGGACGGGCCAGCCAGCCGAAGATCGAGCTTTCGTCCGTCCCCGAGCTGCCGCAGGACGAAATCCTGGCGCAGATGCTGTTCGGCAAGAGCACCGCCAACCTGTCGCCGTTCGAGGCGGTGCAACTCGCCAGCGCGGTCGCCGACCTGTCCGGCATTACCGGCTCCGGCCCCGGCTTCATGGGCAAGATGCGCGCCGGCCTCGGCCTCGACGTCCTGCGGGTGCAGAGCAACTCGGAGGGCCAAACCACCGTCGGGGCCGGGAAGTACGTCAGCAAGGGAGTCTATGTCGGCGTGCAGCAGGGCCTGCAGGCGACCTCGGGGCAGGTCACGGTCAATATCGACGTCACCAAGCACCTGTCGCTTGAGACCGATGTGGGTGCGGCATCCAACAGCCGCGCGGGCGTGAGCTGGAAGTACGACTATTGAACGCAGACGATAGCGTTCGGGAACGTCGGGCCGGTACGCCCGTTCCTTGATCATGTGCCGGGCGGCACACGCCCCGCCGCCGGGCACGGTGGCACGAGGTCGGAAATCAGCATTATGAGCGACACTGCGGAAGCCATTCGGCCGCTCGTCCCGGCGCAACCGGGAGCGCGCGAGGGCGCGCGCATCTACAACCTGTTTCCGCGCCTGGCCGGCCCTGTCGCCGCCTGGGCCGATCACCTGCCGCGCATCGCGGCGATGGGCTTCAACTGGGTCTACGTCAACCCGTTCCACCAGACCGGCTTTTCCGGCAGCCTCTACGCGGTCCAGGATTATTACGCGCTGGACCCCTCGCTACGCGGCAACGCAGCGGACGACGAGGCCGCCCTGCGCGGGTTCGTCGCAGCGGCGGCGGAGCAGGGCATCGCGGTGATGATGGACCTGGTCATCAACCACACGGCAAAGGATTCGCGCCTGGTCGCGGAGCATCCCGACTGGTTCGCGCGCGAACCGGGCGGCGCGATCCGCTCGCCCTTCGCCGTCGATCCGGGCGACACCAGCCGGATCACGGTGTGGGGCGACCTCGCCGAAATCGACTTTGCACCACGCGCCGCACGCGATGCGCTGGTGGCGTGGTTCGCCGAGCTGGTCCAACACTATGCGCGGCTGGGCTTCCGCGGCTTTCGCTGCGACGCCGCCTATAAGGTGCCGGCCACGATCTGGCGCACCGTGATCGCGGCGGCGCGGACGGTCGATCCGGGCGCGGTGTTCGCTGCCGAAACCCTGGGCTGCACCGAGGAGGAGGCGCTGGGCCTCGCCGATTGCGGCTTCGATTATCTGTTCAACAGCGCCAAATGGTGGGATTTCCGGTCCGACTGGCTGCTGCGCCAATACGACCTCTATCGCCGCATCGCGCCGACCATCGCCTTTCCCGAAAGCCACGATACCGAGCGGCTGGTTGCCGAACTCGGCCGCGACGGCGTGACTGATCCAGGCCGGGTCGAAGCGCTGTACCGGCAACGATACCTGTTCGCCGCCGCCTTCTCGTCCGGCGTGCTGATGCCGATGGGCTACGAATTCGGCTTCCGCCGCAAGCTCGACGTGGTGGCGACGCGGCCGGACCACTGGGAAGAGCCGCTGTTCGACCTGGCCGAGTTCGTCGGCGCGGTCAACCGGCTGAAACAGGCCCTGCCGGTGCTGAATCAGGAAGGACCGCAGATTCGCGCGACCCGCCCCGGCGTGCTGCCGGTCGGCCTGTTGCGGCGGGCCGAGGCCGGCGACGAACGCTGCCTGACCCTGATCAACCCCGAGGCGTCCGCCGCCACCGCGCCGAGCCCTGCACGCCTCGGCCTGCGCAATGCCGGCGACGTCACCCCGGGAGTTGCCGGCCGGGCGCCCGCCGACAGGCCGGTCGAGCTCGGCGGCTTCGCGACGCGCCTGTTCTACGAGGCCGAGCCGGGCGCCATGCGCGCCGCGCCCCGCCGATCCGGCCGGCGCGCCGGCCGCTCCGACAAGGCGCCGATCCCGCTGACACGCCTGTCGACCCGCCCGATCATCATCCAGAACGTCCGCCCGGAGCTGGACGGCGGGCGCCACGCGGTCAAGCGCGAGGTCGGCGACACCCTGGAAGTGCGCGCCGAAATCTTCAAGGAAGGCCACGACAGGATTGCGGCCGTGGTGCTCCACCGCCGCCGCGGCGACCCGCGGTGGACCGCGACGCCGATGCGCGCGATCAATCCAGGGCTCGACCTGTGGGGCGGGAGCGTCGCGCTGACCGAGAACGATCGCTACGAGTACACGATCGAGGCGTGGGAAGATCATTTTGAAAGCTGGCGCGAGGAGGTGCGCAAGAAGCGCGAGGCCGGCCAGGACGTAACGCTGGAGGTGCGCGAAGGGCACGATCTGGCCGCGGCCGCGCTGGCTCGCGCCGACGCCATGGACGCCCGCTCCGCCGACGCCCTGCGCACGCTGGTCGCCAATCTCGACGGCATGGAGGACACCGAAGCACGCGCGCTGTGCCTCCTGTCGGACGACATGCACGCAGCGGTCGCGCGTTGCCCCGACCGCGCCGGAGCCGTGCGATATGACCGCGTGCTGGAGGTGATGGTCGATCGCGTCGAGGCGCGCTTCGCCTCCTGGTACGAGTTCTTCCCGCGCTCCGCGACCGACGATCCCGCCCGCCACGGCACCTTCGCCGACGCCGCGAAACGCCTGCCCGCGCTGCAGGCGATGGGCTTCGACGTGGTTTATTTCCCGCCGATCCACCCGATCGGCCACGCCTTCCGCAAGGGCAAGAACAACACGCTGGCACCCGGGCCGGACGACGTCGGCAGCCCTTATGCCATCGGCAACGAGGAAGGCGGACACACCGCGATCGAGCCGAAGCTCGGCACCCTCGACGATTTCCGCGCCTTCGTGCGCGAGACGCGCGCCCACGGCATGGAGGTCGCGCTGGACTACGCCATCCAGTGCTCGCCCGACCACCCGTGGATCAAGGAGCATCCGGAATGGTTCACGTTCCGTCCCGACGGCTCCATCAAGCATGCGGAAAATCCGCCCAAGAAGTATCAGGACATCGTCAACGTCAACTTCTACGGGCCGCACCAGGACGCGCTGTGGCGCGCCCTGCGCGACATTGTGCTGTTCTGGATCGAGCAGGGTGTCAAGATTTTCCGGGTCGATAACCCGCACACCAAGCCGATGCCGTTCTGGGAATGGATGATCCGCGAGGTCAAGGACCAGCACCCCGACACGATTTTCCTGGCCGAGGCATTCACCCGGCCGCCGGTGCTGAAACTATTGGCGAAGATCGGCTTTTGCCAATCCTACACCTACTTCACCTGGCGCAATTTCAAGGGCGAACTGACCGAATACCTGACCGATCTGACGCAGAGCGAGGACCGGGAATATCTGAGGCCAAACTTCTTCGCCAACACGCCGGACATCCTGCCCTATGTGCTCCAGCGCGGCGGGCGGCCGGCCTTCCGCATCCGACTGACGCTGGCCGCGACCCTGTCCAGCATCTACGGCATCTATAGCGGCTTCGAGCTGTGCGAGAACGCCGCCCTGCCCGAGCGCGAGGAATATCTCGATTCTGAGAAGTACGAGATCCGCGTGCGCGACTTCACCGCGCCAGGCAACATCAACGACGACGTCACCAAGCTGAACTGGATCCGGCGCGAGAACCCGGCGCTGCAGGAGCTGGATAACCTGCGCTTCTATCCGGCGCACAACGACAACGTCCTGTTCTACGGCAAGATGACGCCGGACCGGCGCAACATCATCCTGGTCGTCGTCAACCTCAACCCCTACGAGGCGCACGAGGCCGACATCGAACTGCCGCTGGACGCGATGGGCCTTGCGCCCGACGCGCCGTTCGAGGTGGAGGAACTGATGTATGGCGACCGCCATCTGTGGCAGGGTGTCCGGCAACACGTGCGGCTGGACCCCCATGCGCGGCCGGCGCTGATCTTCCGTATCCGCCCATTCGACCGGATCGATTATGCCGAACCCAGTTTCTGAACTCGCGCGCGCACCGCTCGCCAAGGCCGACATCGCGGCGGGCACGGTCGCCGATAACCTATGGTACAAGGATGCCATCGTCTATCAGACGCATATCAAGGCGTTCTTCGAC
This sequence comes from Hyphomicrobiales bacterium, assembly GCA_040255145.1. Classification (GTDB taxonomy): domain Bacteria; phylum Pseudomonadota; class Alphaproteobacteria; order JBDZUN01; family JBDZUN01; genus JBDZUN01. Next base: position 11,207 of record JBDZUN010000074.1, read on the forward strand.
GGCAACAATGACGGCATCGGCGATTTCGCCGGCTTGACCCAGAAGCTCGACTACCTCCAGGAGCTCGGCGTCACCGCAATCTGGATCCTGCCGTTCTATCCCTCGCCGCTGCGCGACGACGGCTACGACATTTCCGACTACCGCAGCGTCAACCCGTCCTACGGCAGCCTGCGCGACTTCCGGCGCTTTACGCGCGAGGCGCATCGGCGCGGCTTCCGCGTCATCACCGAACTGGTGGTCAACCACACCTCCGACCAGCACCCCTGGTTCCAGCGCGCCCGCGCGGGCAAGCCGGGCTCGGCCGCGCGCAACTTCTACGTCTGGAGCGAGACCGACAAGAAATATGCCGGGACCCGCATCATCTTCACCGACACCGAGCTGTCGAACTGGACGTGGGACCCGGCCGCCGGCGCCTATTACTGGCACCGCTTCTTCTCGCACCAGCCGGACCTGAACTTCGACAATCCGCGCGTGGTCGAAAGCGTGCTGAACGTGATGCGGTTCTGGATGGACATGGGCGTCGACGGCATGCGGCTCGATGCCATCCCGTATCTGTGTGAGCGCGAGGGTACCAACAACGAGAACCTGCCCGAGACCCACGCGATCATCAAGCAGATCCGGGCCGCGGTCGACCGCGAATATCCGGACCGCATGCTGCTCGGCGAGGCCAATCAGTGGCCGGAGGACGTACTGCCCTATTTCGGCGACGGCGACGAATGCCACATGGCGTTCCACTTCCCACTGATGCCGCGCATCTACATGGCGGTTGCGCAGGAGGACCGCGCACCAATCACCGACATCATGCGCCAGACGCCGCCGATCCCCGAGAACTGCCAATGGGCGATCTTCCTGCGCAACCACGACGAGCTGACGCTCGAAATGGTGACGGATCGGGAGCGCGACTATCTGTGGAACTTCTATGCCGCCGACATCCGGGCGCGGGTCAATGTCGGCATCCGCCGGCGGCTCGCGCCGCTGCTCGACAACGACCGGCGCAAGATCGAGCTCTTGAACAGCCTCCTGATGTCGATGCCGGGTACGCCGATCATCTATTACGGCGACGAGATCGGCATGGGCGACAACATCTTCCTGGGCGACCGCGACGGCGTGCGCACGCCGATGCAATGGTCGCCGGACCGCAACGGCGGCTTTTCCAAGGTCGATCCGGCGCGGCTGTTCCTGCCGGCGATCATGGATCCGGTCTACGGCTACGAAGCCGTCAACGTCGAGGCCCAGGAGCGCAGCCCGTCGTCGCTGCTCAACTGGATGAAGCAGATCATCCGGGTACGCAAGGCGCATCCGGCCTTCGGCAGCGGCACCCTGCGCTTCATCTATCCCGGCAACCGCAAGGTGCTGGCCTATCTGCGCGAGACCGAGGCGGAGACCATCCTGTGCGTCGCCAACCTGTCACGCGCGCCGCAGCCGGTCATGCTCGACCTCGCCGCCTATAAGGGCCGGGTGCCGATCGAGCTTCTGGCCTATACGCCGTTTCCACCGATCGGCGATCTACCCTACTTCGTCACCCTGCCGGTCCACGGCTTCTACTGGTTTCTGCTGGCCAGCGAGGCGGAGGCGCCGGCCTGGTACCAACCTTATGTGACACCGATGCCGGAATTGACCACGCTGGTGATGGCGGACGGATGGAACAGCTTGGTCGAAGGCGGGCCCGGCCAGACGCTGCGGGAGCAAATCCTGCCGGAATTCGCGCAGACGCAGCGCTGGTTCGGCGCGAAGGACCAGGCCGTGCGGTCGGTGTCACTGGTCGCGCGGACGCTGCTGCCGGGGCCGGAGCGGGAATGGTTCCTGCCGCTGTATCGGATGACGCTGGCGAGCGGCGAGCAGCAGGATTATTTCATGCCGCTGGCCGTCGCGCTGGAAACGCGCACGGAAGACCCGCTGGCCGCGCTGCTGCCCTACGTGCTGGCGCGCGTGCGACGGGGATCGCGCATCGGCGTTCTGTATGACGCCATGGCCGACCCGGCATTCGTCCGGGCGCTGATCGCAGCGATGCGGGACAACCGGACCGTTCCAGCCGATGGCGGCGAGCTTCGGTTCTGGGGGACCAGCCGGCTTGGCGAAGCCGAGACCGACGGCGTCGAAATCCAGCGCCTGGGCAAGGAGCAGAGCAACACCTCCATCACCATCGGCGACGTGGCGATCCTGAAAGCTTACCGGCGCATCGGCCGCGGCAGCCACCCGGAGGTCGAGATCGGCCGCTTCCTGACCGACGAGGCCGACTATCGCAACACGCCGCCGCTCTACGGCGCGGCCGAGCTGGTCGACGCCGAGGGCGTGCCGTCGGCGCTGCTGGTCCTGCAAGGTTTCGTGCGCAACCAGGGCGACGGCTGGGGCTATTCGGTCGCCTTCCTGGAGCGTACGCTGAGCAACCTCGAGCTCATGCCGCCGGAGCAGCAGGAGCAGATCGACATCGCCGACTACGTCGCCGGCTATACCGCGCTGGCGCACACTTTGGGCGCGCGCACCGCCGAGCTGCACCGGGCCTTCGCGATCGAGAGCGCGAATCCGGCCTTCGCACCGGAGCCGGTGACCGTCGCCGACCTTGCCGCCTGGCGCGACCGCGCGCTCGCTGGGGCCGAAGACGCCCGCCGGGCGCTGGCCGCGTTCGCCGGCGAGCTGGCCGATGAGACCCAGG
>JBDZUN010000075.1:0-13853 GCA_040255145.1 Hyphomicrobiales bacterium
ACGCGATTCACGTATCGGGCGCGCCGGCCTATTTCGCCCGGCGCCTGACCGACTGGCTGCGGCGGGAGGCGCGCGCCGCCCTGGCTGAGCGTGCCGGCATCCACGCCGCCGCCATCGGCCGCCGCTTCACGCGGGTCGGCGTGCGTGACACGGTCAGCCGGTGGGGCTCCTGTTCATCGACCGGGGCGCTGTCGTTTTCCTGGCGACTGATCCTGGCGCCGGATGCGGTGCTCGATTACGTCGCCGCGCACGAGGTGGCGCACCTGGCCGAGCGCAATCACGGCCCCGCTTTCTGGGCGGTCGTCGCCGGCCTGTGCCCCGATTTCGAGGCAGCGCGCCTCTGGCTGCGCCGCGAAGGCTCAGGCCTCTACCGCTACGGCCTGGACGACAACAATAGATAATCCCGTTTGGCCGCCAACCGAGCTAAAGCCGCCGCATCTTGCGTGCGATGTGCAGCAGCAGCTCTCGCATGCCTGAATCCTTGATCTGCTGGAACAGCCGCATCAGCTCGTCCGCCTCCGTCCGCTCTGTCGATGGGGCCTCCTCGGGCGGCCGCTCATCGGTCAGCGCATCCAGGAAATAGGGCGGCGCGACGCCCAGATGGGACGCGAGCCGGACCAGCTTGCTGGAGCTGATGCGGTCGATTCCGCGCTCATATTTCTGGATTTGCTGGAAGCTGACGCCCACCGCCTCGCCAAGCGCCTGCTGGCTCATGCCGAGCATCAGCCGCCGCAGCCGCAGGCGCTGGCCGATCTGCTGGTCGATCGCCGCTTCGTCTTGCCGGTTCGCCGTCATCCCGCTTTTTTGCGCCCCACTGCTTTTCACGTTATTTTTCTTCATATTGTCTTCCAAACGCATGATATCGCGCTTTGTTCTCGATCAATTCCGGCCGCCCGATTTCCGGTCGAAGGATCGGCGTGGAGGCTCCGCCACCGTGCGGCGGACCGAGAGTGTCGCGGCATCAGTCCCGCCGTCGCGATCGGTTCGGATTCGTCTTTCTATAGCGCATATCCGATCAAAATTTACTTAGACAAAAGTACTACTGAATCCAGCTCTATCCATCTTTGCGATGTCACGCTTTGTCTACACATTGTTCTCACATTGACAGATTATTATATCGGATAGCGAATACTTGATTGAAATGTCCAGAACGCCGGCCCGCCGCGCAGTGGTCACTTTGGGGGCCGCGATGCCTGCGGCCACCGGCCGCATCCCGATCAGATGCAGCGGCCTGCAATCCATCGTGCTTCGCTCATCTTGATCGAAACGCACCAATCCCACCCGACGCACAGCCGCAGCAACCTGGATTAACGAGGCCGGGACCTGGTTTCATCCGGCCAGGCCGCCGCCCTGCCCGCGCCGCGACCCGCAATCACCACTGGAACGCCGAGCGCAGCCGGTCCACCAGGCTCTCGATGACGCCGGGGCCGCCGGGCGGGACCGGGTTGCCCATCGTTTCGGGCGCGACACCGGGCGCCGACGCGTAGACGCCCGGCGGCAAGGGGCCCGCGCTGGGCAGCGCCTGCGCCGGCTGCCCGGCCAGGGCCTTGGCCATGAACGCCTTCCAGGTCTCCGCCGGCACGGTGCCGCCGGTCACGCGCGCCATCGGCTTGTTGTCGTCGTTACCCATCCAGACCCCGGCAACGAGCTGCGGCACGTAGCCGACGAACCACGCGTCGCGCCAGGACTGACTGGTCCCGGTCTTGCCGGCAGCCGGCCGGTCGGCGAGGCGCGCCGCGGTGCCGGTGCCGTAGCGCAGCACGCCGGCCAGCATGTCGTTGACCTCGCCGACCGCCCAGGAATCGGCCACCGGGACCGGCCGGGCGTCGGGCTGGCGGTACAGGACGTGGCCGGTCCCATCGCGGATTTCGAGGATGCCGTAGGGCTTCACCGCCGCGCCGCCATTGGCGAAGGCCGCGTAGGCATCGGTCAGCTCGAGCGGGGTCAGTTCGGAAGTGCCCAGCGCGACCGACGGCGTCGGCGTCAGTTCGGAGCGGATGCCGAGCTTGTGCGCCATGTCGATGACGCGGAAGCGGCCCGCGCGCTCGGACACCTTGACCGCGACGGTGTTGATCGACATCGCCAGCGCGTTGCGCAACGTGACCGGCCCGACATAGTGGCCGCCGTAATTTTGGGGCTGCCAATTGCCGAACACGATCGGCGAATCGCGCATGACGGTGTCGGGGGTCATCCCCTGCTCCATCGCCGTCAGGTAGACGATGGGCTTGAACGCCGAACCGGGCTGGCGCATCGCCTGGACCGCCCGGTTGAACGGGCTGTCCGAATAGGACCGGCCGCCGACCATCGCCCGCACCGCGCCGCTCGCCGGGTCGAGTGCGACGAGCGCCGCCTGGCCGATCTTCCGCTTGGCGCCGTAGCGCGCGAGGCTGGTCTCGATCGCCTCCTCCGCCGCCTTCTGCATCTTGAAGTCGAGCGTGGTGACGACGGTCAGCGCGCCGGTGCGCTCGGGCACCAGGCGCGACAGGCTGCCCATCACCCAGTCCGCGAAATAATTGGCGCTGGACAGGTTCTCACCGTCCGCCAGCCGCGCCGGATGGGCCTGCGCCGCCTTGGCCTGATCGGGCCGCAGATAGCCTGCATCGACCATGTTCTGGAGCACCAGAGCCGCCCGGGCACGCGCCGCGGCCAGGTCGTTGGTCGGTGCATAGCGGGTCGGCGCCTTGAGCAGGCCGGCGATCATCGCGGCCTCGGCCAGGCTGAGCTTGGCGGCGGGCTTCCCGAAATAGCGCTGCGAAGCCGCCTCGACGCCATAGGTTCCCGCGCCCAAGTAGACGTTGTTCAGGTAGAGCGTGAGGATCTGCGACTTGGAATATTTCGCATCCAGCCATATCGCCAGCAGGACTTCCTGGATCTTGCGGCCGAAGGTGCGCTCGGGCCCCAGGTAGAGGTTCTTGGCCGTCTGCTGGGTGATGGTGCTGCCGCCCTGGACGATCTCGCCGGCGCGCAGGTCGGCATAGGCGGCGCGCAATATGCCCCAGATGTCGATGCCGAAATGGCTGTAGAAGCGCCGGTCCTCGGTGGCGACCACTGCCTTCGGCAGGTAGGGCGGCATGTCGCTCAGGCGGATCGGCGGACCCTGCATGCGCCCGCGCGTGGCGACGATGCGTCCGTCGGTGGTGGTCAGCACGATCGGCGGTTCGCCGGATGCGGCGAGTTTCGTCGCGCGCGGCAGGGTAACGGCGTAATAGGCGATGATCAGGCCGCTCGCCAGCACGGCCCATGACAACCCGAGCAGAAACCATGACAGCAGCCGTGCGCCGCGGCTCTTCGTCCGACGGCGGCGTGGGCCGGAATCTTGGCGCGGACGCCGTGGCGTCCCGCCGCCCGCGCGACGGCCGCGCCGTCGGTCGTCCTGCCCGCGCCTGCCTGCCAAACGATGCTCCTCCCCCTGCCGGTATCGCCGGATGGCGTGGCGACATTAGGGCCATTCCGCGGCAAAAGCACAGCCGCTAATCTGCGGTCTCGGGCCGTTCCGGCCTGCAATGGACATCAAACCGGCGGGGGACACGATGGGGCGGCTGGACGGCAAGGTGGCGGTCGTGACGGGCGCGAGCGCGGGTATCGGCCGCGCGGTGTTTGAGCGCTTCGGCGCCGAGGGCGCGCGTCTGGTCGGCGTCGGGCGCAACCAGGCCAACCTGGACGCCGCCGCGGCGGCCGCGCGCGCCGCCGGCGGCGAGGCCGTCACCGTCGCCGGCGACGTGTCGAAGCTGGAAACCGCCCAGCGCGCGATCGAAACCGCGGTCGCGCGGTTCGGCGGCCTCGACATCCTGGTCAACAACGCCGCCGTCGGCTGGACCTATGAGAAGATCAAGCCCGGCTCGATGAAGCCGCTGGCCGAGACGCCGCCGGAGCTATGGCGCGAAATCCTCGGCATCAACCTCGACTCCGTCTACTACATGATCCACGAGGCGATCCCGCAAATGCGCAAGCGCGGCGCTGGCGCCATCGTCAACGTCGCCAGCATCGGCGGCGTGCGCGGCCTGTGGGACGCGCATACCTACACCGCCGCCAAGGGCGCGATCGTCAACCTGACCCGCTCGCTCGCCCTGACCTATGGCCGGGAGAACATCCGCACCGTGTGCGTCGCGCCGGGCCTGACCGATACCGGCATGATCACCACCAAGCTCGACGAGCTCGGCCGGCCCTTCGATCACGAGGCGACGAAATACGCCCTGAGCCCGATGGGCCGGATCGGCGAGCCGGCCGAGGTCGCCAATGCCTGCCTGTTCCTCGCCTCGGACGAGGCGTCCTATGTCAACGGTTCGGTCCTACTGGTTGACGGCGGCCTGCATTGCGGGGTGAGCGGGTGAGCCCATCTCCGTCTCCTCGGACTGCAGCCAGCGCGCAAGCCCGCCGGCCAGCACCGCGCCGATGATCGGCGCCAGCCAGAACAGCCACAATTGTCCGATATATGCGCCGCCGGCGAACAAAGCCGGGCCGACGCTGCGCGCCGGATTCACCGAAGTATTGGTGACCGGGATGCTGATCAGGTGGATCAGGGTCAGCGTCAGGCCGATGGCGATGCCGGCAAAGCCCGCCGGCGCACGCCCCGAGGTGGCGCCCAGGATCACCGTCACGAAGAAGAAGGTGCACACCACCTCGCAGACGAAGGCGGCGGGCAGGGCGTAGTGACCGGGGCTGAGCGCGCCGTAGCCGTTCGATGCGAAGCCGCCGGTGACGAAATCCGGCTTGCCGCTGGCGATCACATGCAGGACGGCGGCAGCCGCGATCGCACCCAGCACCTGGGCGACGATATAGGGCAGGACGTCCGCGGTGCGGAACCGGCCGCCGGCCCAAAAGCCGACCGTCACCGCCGGATTGAAATGACCGCCGGAAATGTGGCCGACGGCATAGATCATGGTCAGCACGGTCAGGCCGAACGCCAGGGCGACGCCGACGAAACCAATCCCGAGTACAGGAAATGCCGCGGCGAGCACCGCAGCGCCGCAGCCGCCGAATACCAGCCAGAAGGTCCCGAAGAATTCCGCTCCCGTACGCCGCAGCATGATCACCCCCCCCCCTGTTCATAACTGCCAAAGGCCATAGCGCGCTTTATTTGGCAACCCTCGGCGGCGCTTGTCGAGCACAGAGTTGAATACGGATCAAAGCGGCCCGGCATTGATCTGGCGCAGCCCACGCGCGTAGGATGGCCGCATGCAGATCGACGTCGTCTCCGATACCGTCTGCCCGTGGTGCCATATCGGGCGCGCCCGGCTGAACAAGGCGATCGCGTTGCGGCCCGACCTCGACATCCAGGTGGTGTGGCACCCGTTCCAGCTTGCGCCCGAACTGCCGCCCGAAGGCGTCGACCGCAAGGAATATCTCGAACAGAAGTTCGGCGGCGCGGACAAGGCGCGCCACATCTATACGCCGATCGTCGAGGCCGGGTCCTATGAGGGCATCCCGTTCGCGTTCGAGAAGATCAAGCGGACCCCCAACACCTTCGACTCCCACCGCCTGATCCTGTGGGCGGGCGCCGCCGGCTGCCAGGATCGGATGGTCGGCATCCTGTTCCGGCTCTATTTCGAGGACGGCGCGGATATCGGCGACCCGGAGGTGCTGGCCGGCGCGGCCGCCGAAGCTGGCATGGACGCCGACCTGGTGCGCGAATTGCTGGCCGGCGACGCGGACCGCGACCGCATCGACGCGGAGCTGACGGTCGCGCGGCGCCTGAACATCCAGGGCGTGCCGACCTTCCTGTTCAACCAGCGCTATCTGCTGTCGGGCGCGCAGGACCCGATGCAGCTCTCCGCCCTGTTCGACCGCATCGAGGCGGAAGCGCCGGCGCCGGCACCGCCTGCGTCCTAAGGTTCCTCCAAAAATCGTCGTTGCGAGGCGCGAAAGCGCCAAAGCAATCCATGCTGAAGTTCAGCAAAGATGGATTGCCTCGCTGCGCTCGCAATGACAGAGAATGGACCCCGGCTCGCGCGCGACTATGCCGCGCTTGGCCGGGATGACAACAATGTGTGGCCAACCCTGCTCCAAGCGGGATCCTCAAGACCCGGCAGATCGCACCGGCGGCGCAGGCGCGGCCCGGTCGGTCCCGAACATCGGCGCGGCGGGGTCCGCGATCCAGTCGCGGATGTCGCGCCACAGCAGCGGCCCCTCCCGGTCGCGCAGCAGCATGTGATAGCCGTTGTGGTATCGGAGGAAGCGGTGCGGCGCGACCAGCCGGCCGACCATGTCGCGCACCGGCCCGTCCGGCACCACCTCGTCATGGTCGCCGTAGAGAACCAGGGTCGGCACGCGCACCCGGCTTGCGGCGAAGAAGCCGCGATCCATCAGGCCGACCAACCCGTAGATCGAATCGGTGCGCGTCTTCTTGATGAACAGCGGATCGCGGCCGAGCTGGCGCAGCGCGATCATGTTGTTGCACGCGAGGACGCCCAGATGCTCGCCGGTGAAGGTCTTCCACGGGATCGTGTGCGCGCCGACCCACAGGGCCGTCTCGTAGAACAGGTTCATGCGCGCCCAGCCCCACACCGCCGGCGCAACCAGGATCAGGCCGCGCACGCCCGGCGGCGGGTCCGTTCCGGCCATCGAGGCCAGCGCGACCGCGCCGCCCATGCTTTCGCCCAGCAGGTAGATCGGCACGCCCGGATGGCGCGCGCGCACCAGGGCCACGACCTCCGCCACGTCGCGGACCAGGGTATCGTCGCCGGGCCACAGGCCCGGATGGGCGTTGGCGCCAAAGCCGCGCTGGTCGTAGGCGTAGGTCGCGATGCCGTTCCGGGCCCAATAGGCGGCCGGCCAGGCGAAGGCGCGGCTGTAGTCGTTGAAGCCGTGCAGCGCGACGATCACCGCCTTGGGATCGCGGGCATGCCATACGCGCAGCGGCAGGCGCACGCCGTCGGCCGTGACGACGGTATCGGCGCCGAGAACCGGGGACTGGATCGCGGGGCCAAACCGCTGCACCGTCGGCGCACAGCCGGCGGCGAGGCCGATCAGGGTCAGGACGCCCGCCGCGATCAGCCAGTGCCGGGCGGGCGGCATGGACGGCCTCAGGCGCCGGGCATGGTGAGACGCTGGACTTCGCGCCGCAGCACCGGCAGCACCTCCGCCTCGAACCACGGGTTGCGCTTGAGCCAGGCGGTGTTGCGCCAGGAGGGGTGCGGCATCGGCAGGAAGCGCGGCAGGTGACCGCGCCAGGCGGACACCGTTTCGGTCATGGTCCTGCCCCGGGTGCGGCCGAGATACCGGACCTGGGCGTAGCCGCCGACGAGCAATGTCAGCTCGAGATTGGGCAGCAGCGCGAATAGCCGGTCGTGCCAGGCCGGGGCGCATTCGCGCCGGGGCGGTTTGTCGCTGCCGTGCGCGTCGAGGCCGGGAAAGCAGAAGCTCATCGGCACGATGGCGATGCGCGCCTCGTCGTAGAACACGTCCGGCCCGATGCCCATCCAGGCGCGCAGGCGCTCACCGCTCGGGTCGCTGAACGGGACGCCCGAAGCGTGGACCCGCGTGCCCGGCGCCTGGCCGATCACGCACAACCGGGCGGTGGCCGCGGCACGCAATACCGGCCGCGGCTCGTGCGGCAGGTCGGCCGCGCAAATCCGGCAGGCGCGGATCTGCGCCAGCAGCGCGTCGAGTGCGTGCCCCTCCTCCTCCGCCCCGCGCGCGATGGAGTCGGGGACAGCGGCCCTCGTATGCGCGTTCAGGCCACCGCCTCGACTTCGCGGACCTCGTCGAGCGACGCGGCCAGCGCCTCGGGGACCGGCACGGGGAAGTCGAGCAGCATCTGCGCCATCGCCTTGCCCTGCGGATCGTTGCGCAGGCTGGCGATGCCGCCGCCGCGCAGGATCTGCCGCAGCAGGAAGTTGAAGCCGCCGATGCCGGGCAACTCGTAACGTTCCACCTTGGCCGTCTCGCCTTCCCACAGATAGCGGAAGTAGTCGGCGACCGCCTGCTCGGTCAGCGCGTGGCGCAGATAAGGCAGGTATTCGCGCCGGCGCGCGATGATGCCGATATTGCTGTCATTGCCCTTGTCGCCGCTGCGGCCCCAGGCCAGACGGATCAGCGGTACCTTGACCGGGCGGTCGGGCGCGGTGCTCTCGCCATGCGCCGGCCGCTCGATCGCGTCGCGGTCGAAGCCGCCCTCGGTGCGCTGGGCGACGGCCCTGCGCTCCCCGCCAATCTCGATGCTGACCGGCACGTCGGCCTTCGGCACCAGGCACGAGAACAACCGCACGACGGGCGAAACCTTCGGCCGGTTGCCGCCCATGCCGGCGGTGCCGGGCGACATCGCCGTGGCGGACGAGGTCGCCTCCCGGATCATCATCTCAAGCGCGCGCGGCTCAGGATGCTTCGCCGCGATCTTGAGGATCACCTCGCGGTTATTCTCGATGCGGGCATGGGGGCCGTAATAGTCCTCCGCCCCCACCACCTCGATGCTGGTGTCGGTGAAGTCGGCCATGTTGAGGTCGCGGTAGAGCCGCCGGCAGCGTTTGAGCACAGACTCACCGGTCCGCCGCGCCTTCTCGATGGCGTCGATGCCGATGATCGAGATGTACATGCCGGCGCGATAGCCGTCCTGATAGGTGGTCGAGACCTTGTAGCTGTCGGTCGGCGGCCGGCCCTTGGCGCCGGCGACGCGCACGCGGTCCTTGCCGACCTGCTCCATCGTGACCTGCGAGAAGTCGCAGGCCACGTCCGGCAGCAGGTAGGCCTGGGGATCGCCGATCTCGTAGAGCATCTGCTCACCGACCGTGCCGGTCGAGATCAGTCCGCCGGTGCCGTCCACCTTGCACAGCACGAAGCTGCCGTCGGCCGAGACCTCGGCGATCGGATAGCCGATGTCGTCCCAGTCGCGCGACAGGTGCCAGTCGGTGAAGATGCCCCCCGTGGCCTGGGCGCCGCATTCCAGGATGTGCCCAACCAGGCTGCCGGAGGCCAGGCGGTCCCAATCCTGGTCGCTCCAGCCGAATTCGTACATGCACGGGCCGAGCGACACCGCGCTGTCGACCACCCGGCCGGTGATGACGATGTCGGCGCCGGCGGCGAGCGCCTCGGCGATCGGCTTCGCACCCAGATAGGCGTTCATGCTCATCAGCTTGGCAGGGAACGGCCCGCCGTTGAACATCTCGGTCACGCCGGCCTTGCGGAAGTCGTCGGCCCGCTCGGCCAGGTCGTCGCCCAGCACGACGCCGACCTTGAGCGTCACGCCAGCCTCGGCGATCACCGCCTCCAGCGCCTTGGCGCAGGCGACCGGGTTCACGCCGCCGGCATTCGACACGACCTTGATGCCCTGCTCCGCGATGTCGCGGATCAGGGGCTTCATCAGGCCGGACACGAAGTCGAGCGCGTAGCCGGTGTCCGGCTTCGCCGCGCGGGCGCGCGCCAGGATCGACATGGTGATCTCGGCCAGATAGTCGAACACCAGGTAGTCGACGTGGCCGCCCTTCACGAGCTGGACGGCGCCCATCGAGGAATCGCCCCAGAAGCCCGTCGCGCCGCCGATGCGGATGGATTTCTTGCCGGCCATGAGCGTCTCCTTCGGATGCATGCGATTTGGCGGCGATTTGAGGCCCCTCGCCCCTCCGGGTCAAGCATGCTCGACACACCCGACCGTCTTGGCGATGAAAGAAGCCAAGGAGCGATCCATTCCCCTTGTTGTCGCCCCGGACGGCGCGCCAGCGCCGATCCGGGGTCCATCGGGCTAAAGATGGGTCCCGGATAGCCGCTTCGCGGCTTCCGGGATGACAGCAGTCGTGGATTTCGCGCCGCGCGATGGTGAAAAGCTAAGCTGAAGCCTGAAGTTCGCGCAGCATCTGGCGGGCAATGACGATCTGCTGGATCTGCGACGTGCCCTCATAGAGCCGGAAGATGCGCACGTCGCGATAGAGCCGCTCGATCCCGTAATCGGCGACATAGCCGGCGCCGCCGTGGATCTGCACCGCGCGATCGGCGACGCGGCCCACCATTTCGGAGCAGAATAGCTTGCAGCACGACGCCTCGGTCGTGACGTTGCGCCCCTCGTCGCGCTTGCGCGCCGCGTCGAGCACCATGCAGCGCCCCGCATAGGCTTCGGTCCTGGAATCCGCCAGCATCGCCTGGATCAGCTGGAATTCGGCGATCGGCTGGCCGAACTGACGGCGCTCGGCAGCGTAGCTCAGCGAATCCGCGACCAGCCGTTCCGCGACGCCGACGCACAGGGCCGAGATGTGCAGCCGGCCGCGGTCCAGCACCTTCATCGCCGTGCGGAAGCCCTGCCCCTCCTTGCCGATGATGTTGGCGGCGGGGATGCGGCAATCCTCGAAGATCACGTCGCAGATATGGGCGCCCTGCTGGCCCATCTTCTTCTCCGGCTTGCCGATCGACAGGCCGGGCGCGTCGCGCGGCACGATGAAGGCGGAGATGCCGTCAGCGCCCTTCTTCGCCGGGTCGGTGCGCGCCATCACGGTGAAGACACTGGCGGTGTTGGCGTTGGTGATGAAGCGCTTGTTGCCGTTCAGGACGTATTCGTCGCCCTCGCGCCGCGCCGTGGTACGCAGCGCGGCCGCGTCCGAGCCGGCCTCCGGCTCGGTCAACGCGAAGCTCGCCACCGCCTCGCCGGTCGCGAGCCTGGGCAGCCATTCGCGCTTCTGCGCCTCCGTGCCGTCCATGACGATGCCCTGGCTGCCGATGCCGACGGTGGTGCCGAAGGCGGAGCGGAAGGCGGGCGAGGCCTTGCCCATTTCGAGGACGACCAGGCACTCCTCCTCCATGGTCAGGCCGAGGCCGCCATATTCGGTCGGGATCGACAGGCCGAACAGGCCCATCTCGCGCATGTCGTGGATGATCGCGGGCGGGATTTCGTCGGCCTCGGCGACCTCCGCCTCGGCCGGGCGGAGGCGGTCGCGCACGAATTCGGCGACCGAATCGATCAATTGCTGCCTGGTATCGAGATCGAGCGCCAAGGTTGCCTCCACACGCGCGTCCGGACTCGGCCGGACTTTGGCACAGGGGCTCGCGCAGGCATAGGCGCGCGCGACGCCAGATTGCCGCTCCCCGGCTTTGGCCCTAGAGTCCGCAGTCTTCACATCGGGAGGAAACAATGATCGGCATCGTGGCGAAGCTGAAGGTTCAGGCCGGCAAGGAGAGCGAGTTCGAGAAGGTGTTTCTCAACCTGCGCGAAAATGTCCTGGCGAATGAGAGTGGTTGCAAGCTCTATGAACTCTATCGATCGAAGGACGACCGGCAAACCTATGTCGTCATGGAGCGATATGAGAACGACGCCGCGGTCGATCATCATCGCAAGACCGACCATTTTCGCGCCGCGGGCAAGCAGTTCCAGTCGATTCTTGCGGGTGCACCCGAGGTTTCGCTGCTCGATTCTATCTCGTGAGATGAGAATTCGTCCGTAGTGATCTGAGATTATTCACATATAGGTCGGATCATGAGCGGACGGCCGAACGGCAAGGTCACCCTGGTGACCGGGGCGGCCTCCGACGCCGCGGCCTTCGTCACCGGCCGGCATTTCGTGATCGACGGCGGCATCGCCATCGGGCCGCGTGGAATAGGCCATGCCGGCACGACCCGGCATGGCCCTGAGGCATGCCCGCAATTATGACGCGGCGCGGACGGCCTTGATCGCGAAGGCGGTTTCCTCGCCGACCTGGTGGTATTCTTTCGCCTTCGACATGTCGGCGATCCTGTCCCAGGCAGCCGCGACGTCGTCGACCGACACGTCGCCGTGCAGGACGGCTCCGGTGCTCTCGACCATGCGCGCACGCGCATAGAAGCCGCCCCCGGCCGAGACGATCTCGCCGCTCGGCGCATCCTCGCTGCACAGGTAGAGCACGGCCGGCGTCACCAGCTCGGGCCGGAGCTGCTTCAGGTTCTCCTCCGGCATCAGGCTCTCGGTCATGCGGGTCGCGGCGATCGGGGCGATCGTGTTGATACGGATGTTGTTCTTGTGGCCCTCCAGCTTCAGCGTGTTCATGAAGCCGACCATGCCGATCTTGGCGGCGCCGTAATTGGTCTGGCCGAAATTGCCGTAGAGGCCGGTGCCCGACGTGGTCATGACGATACGGCCGTAATTCTGCTCCTGCATGATGGGCCACACCGCCTTGGTGCAGTAGACCGCGCCCATCAGGTGGACGTCGCAGACGATCCCGAAATCGTCCAGCGTCATCTTGGCGAAGGTCTTGTCGCGCAGGATGCCGGCATTGTTGATCAGGATGTCGACGCGGCCGAACGCGTCCAAGGTCTCGCGAACCAGGGTCTCGACGCCCTTGCGGTCGGAGACGCTGGAGCCGTTGGCGATGGCCTTGCCGCCCTTGGCCTCGATCTCCGCCACCACCTTCCTGGCCGCCTCGCTCGACCCGCCGGTGCCGTCGACCGCCCCGCCCAGGTCGTTGACCACGACCTTGGCGCCAAGCTCGGCCAATTTGAGCGCGTGCGCGCGGCCGAGGCCGCCGCCCGAACCCGTCACGATCGCAACCTTGCCGTCAAATCGGATGCTCATCTGCGAAAATCCCTCCTACAGGTTTTGTCGTCGCGCTGGGCTCGTCCCTGGACCGGGAATCCCGCCTGCCTGGCGATCGTGTGGAACCAGACGAATTTCGAAAGCTGCTATTCTTCGCCTACCGCCCGCGCAGGGGTCAAGCGGCGACCGCCGGAACAAGGGCGGAGAGGAGACACGATGAAGATCTACGACGACAGGCCAGCGCCCAATCCGCGGCGCGTGCGCATCTTCCTGGCCGAGAAGGGCATCGACGTGCCCTTCGAGCGGGTCGACATCATGAAGGGCGAGCACAAGGCACCCGAATTCCGGCGCAAGAGCCCGATGGCGCGCCTGCCGGTGCTGGAGCTCGACGACGGCACCTGCATCTGCGAGAGCATCGCGATCTGCCGCTATTTCGAAGAATTGCAGCCCGACCCGCCGCTGATGGGCACCGACGCCAAGGACAGGGCCATGGTCGAGATGTGGCAGCGGCGGATGGAGCTCGACCTGTTCACGGTGCTCGGCCATTCCTACCGCCATACCGCGCCGCAGATGGCGCAGTTGGAGGACCAGGTGCCGGAATGGGGCGAGAAGAATCGCGCCCGCGCCGTCAAGGGCTTTGCCTTGCTCGATTCGGCGCTGGCCGAGACGCCGTTCGTTGCCGGCGAACGCTATACCGTCGCGGACATCACGGCGTTCTGTGCAGTGGATTTCGCGAAATGGTCGAAGGTGCGCATCCAGCCGGAGCAGGCCAACCTGCAGCGCTGGTACGATTCGGTGTCGAGCCGCCCCAGCGCCAAGGCGTGAGCCTCCCCCGTCATCGCGAGCGGAGCGAAGCAATCCAGCTTTGCTGCACCTTAGTCAGTCTGGATTGCTTCGTCGCTATCGCTCCTCGCAATGACGAACGGCGGGCGAGCCTTGTCACGCGCCGGCAGCGATCGCCGGCATCTCCTCCTCGATCGTGACAAAAGTGTCGGCGTCGAAGCCGTTGAACCGCGTCGCCAGCGCGTTCGAGTAGGCGCCAACGTCGCCGATCTCGATCCAGTCGCCTTCGCGGATGTCCGCCGGCAGCACCATCGGATGCGGGAATACGTCGGTCGAATCGCAGGTTGGCCCGAACGCCTGGAACGGCCGGAGGTCGCCCGAAAACGCGCCGTCGAGCCGGATCGGCCGCGCCGGCGGCTTCAGCCCGCCATAATGCAGCTCCGACAGGCAGCCGAAAATGCCGTCATTGACGTAGATCCGGTCGCCCTTGCGCAGCAGCACCTGCACGACGAGCGACGCGCCCTCGGCGACCAGGGCGCGGCCCGGCTCGCACAGCAGGTCGACGCCGTCCAGGCCGTAATCCTGGATGCTGTCGCGGATGCTCTTGAGGAAGGCGCGCAGGATCTTGTTGGTGGTGCGCGGATAG
>JBDZUN010000076.1:0-13830 GCA_040255145.1 Hyphomicrobiales bacterium
ATGCCCTTGGTGGCGTATTCCAGCGCCGCGCCCTTGGTATAGGCGACCACGCCATGCTTGGACGCGCCGTAGGCGACGCCGCGCCGCACCCCGACCAGGCCGGCCAGCGACGCCGTATTGACGATCGCGCCGCCGCCACCCTGCTTCAGGAACTGGTTGATCTCCGCCTTCATGCACAGGAAGACGCCCTTCAGGTTGATGTCGATCGTGAAGTCGAAATTCTTCTCGTCCGAATCGCCGACCCTGTCGTTCATGGCGCCGGCCACGCCAGCATTGTTGTAGGCGCAGTCGAGCCGGCCGTAGGTCGCGACCGCCTTGGCGACCAGCGCCTCGGTGTCGGCGGCCTTCGAGACGTCGCAGCGCACGCTGACCGCCTCGCCGCCGGCGTCCTTCACCAGCTTCAGCGTCTCGGCCAGCTTGTCGTCTTGTACGTCGGCGACGACCAGCTTCGCGCCCTCGCGGCCGAACAGCACCGCCGATGCGCGGCCGATGCCGGACGCCGCGCCGGTGATGACGGCGACCTTGCCTTCCAATAACCCTGCCATGCGTTTTCCTCCTCAGGTTTGGGACGTTGGAGTTCGCGTCAGCCCGCCTGGGCCGCGTTCTTCTTCAGCGCGTGCATGCCGCCGACGCCGATCGGGAAACCGGCATAGACGGTCAGCATCAGCATCACCTCCTCCAGCTCGGCCACGCTCAGGCCGTGCCGGAAGGCGCCGGGGATGTGGAAATCGAGCTCGCGATCACGGCCGAGCGCGGTCAACAGCGACACGATCAGGAGCGAGCGGTCGCGCCGCGACAATTGCGGCCGGGCCCAGATGTCGCCGAAGGCGAATTCGATCGCCGCGGTGCCGATCGGGCCGAGCTGCTCCTCCAGCACCGCCAGCATCGCCTCGGGATCGGACGATTCGTCACGGCCGGTCAGGCGGGCGAACACCGCGGCACCGTCGGCGCGACGCTGGCCGTCGTCCTTGTCCTCGGCCGGTGCGGGCCTGGGCGCCTGATCGCCCAGCCGCTCTGCGACCACCGCGTTGACGACGGTCATCGCCTCGATGCCGCGCGGGAAGCCGGCATAGCCCGCGACGTGGGCGACGATCTCATACAGCTCTTCCGGCGTCAGGCCGTGGTTCAGCGCCCCGTTGACGTGGGCGCGCAACTGGTTCGGCATGGTGAGCGTGCTGAGCACGGTGACCACGATCAGGCTGCGGTCGCGGCGCGACAGGCCGGGCCGCGCCCAGACCTTGGCCAGCGCGTGGTCCATGACGAAGGAGCCGACGACGCCGTAGCCCTTGATCAGGGCCGCGGCTTCGGCCTCCTCGTTGCCGCCGCGCAGGGTGCGCAGGACATCCAGGCCGCGCTTGCGCCGTTCCTGCTGGCTCAGGGTTTCCCGTGTTGGATTGCTGGTCATGGCGTCCTTCCCGATTCTTATCTCATTCTGGCGGCCTTCGGCCGATCCGGCGGCTTGGTCCGCGACCGTGGCATACGGGGGGTCCGCCGCCGATTCGGCCGCCCGCCGCCGTCGCTGGCGCCAAATGGACGCGAAAATTGCGCCGATCTCAAGGGGCCGCCTGCATCGCGACCTGCGCCGCCGCCGGCGGGCCGGGGCGCGGCGGGCCACCCGGTCGCGCCGCCTGGCGGCCGCGCGCCGCCTTCGGGCCGCCATGCGGCGGCGCGTGCCAGGAAATGACGTGTACGGATTCGGGCACCCGACCGGCGCGAAGGCGACACGCGCAGGCCGATCCGTGGACGATGGAATCGACGCCGCGATGCCCCCTCGCGCAATCATCCGATTACGGAGAACAGGGCGCGCCGGTTCAGGTGGTCAGCGGCTCCGAACGGCGGGACTGATCCTGCGCCGCGTCGGCGCTGTTGACGATCAGGTTCTGCTTGATGCGCGACAGCAGGCCGAACAGCGCCTCGCGGTTGTCTTGGTCGAGCCCGTCGAGCGCCTGGCGATAGAGCGTCTGCCCGGCCTTGTCGAGCACCGGGATAATGGCGCCGGCCTTGCCGGTCCGGAACACGCGCTTGATGCGGCGGTCGCGCGGATCGGCGCGGCGTTCGACCAGTTCGGCGCCTTCCAGCTTGTCGATCAGGCTGCTCAGGGTCGCCTTGTCCAGCTCCATATTGTCCGCCAGCTCGCTCTGGGTCTGGCCGTTGGCACGCAACAATTCGACCAGCACCCACCATTGCGCCCGCGTCAGGCCGGTGCTGCGCACCTCCTGGTCGAATTTGCGTCGCATGAAGCGGGCGACGTCGTGGATCAGGAAACCGAGATCGGTGTCCAGATGGTTTCGTGTCACGCTTTTTTTCTCCCCGTAGTCGGGCCGAAGCATAGGCCGAACCCGCCGTCGGGAAAATGGGGTCGGTCATCCCGATCGGCCAGCCCGGAGCCGGCGCAATAGCGTTCGCGGCGCGCATTACCGCTTTCGCCGTCTGAAACGTTGATTCGGGAATCGTTCTCTCGCAGCGCAAAGGTCGCCGAATGGACCGTCCCGTCGCCGAAACCCCAGCTCCACAGGTGATCCGTAAATCCCGCGTGCGGGAGGGCATGCCGACGCCGCTCGGCGCGACGTGGGACGGCCTGGGCGTCAACTTCGCGCTGTTCTCGGCCCATGCCGAGAAGGTCGAGCTGTGTCTGTTCGATGCCGCCGGCGAGCAGGAGATCGAGCGCATCGAGCTGCCCGAATATACCGACGAGGTCTGGCACGGCTATCTGCCCGACGCCCGTCCCGGCATGGTCTACGCCTATCGCGTCCACGGCCCATACGCACCCGAGACGGGGCACCGCTTCAATCCCAACAAGCTGTTGATCGACCCGTATGCCAAGGGCCTGGTCGGACCGTTCCGCTGGGACGATTCGCTGTTCGGCTACAAGCTCGGCGACGCGGACGAGGACCTGTCGTTCGACGGACGCGACAGCGCCGCCTTCATGCCGAAATGCCGCGTGATCGACCCGGCCTTCACCTGGGGCGAGACGCGCGCGCCGCGCATCCCGTGGGAGCGCGCGATCGTCTACGAAACGCACGTCAAGGGCTACACCATGCGGCACCCGGCGGTGCCGGAGGAACTGCGCGGCACCTTCGCCGGCTTCGGCGTTTCCGAAGTCATCGACTACATCCGCAGCCTCGGCGTCACGTCGGTCGAGTTCCTGCCGATCCACGCTTTCCTCGACGACCGCTATCTCGAGGAAAAGGGCCTGCGGAACTACTGGGGCTACAACACGATCAATTTCTTCACGCCGGAATCGCGCTATCTGGCTACCGGCTTCAACCGGGAGGTGAAGGAGGTAATCGCCCGCCTGCACGACGCGGGCATCGAGGTGATCCTGGACGTCGTCTACAACCACACCGCCGAGGGCAACGAGAAGGGCCCGACCCTGTCGTTCAAGGGCGTCGACAACGCCTCCTACTACCGGCTGCTGCCGGACAAGCCGCGCTACTACATCAACGACACCGGCACCGGGAACACGCTGAACCTGAGCCATCCGCGCGTCCTGCAGATGGTCACCGATTCGCTGCGCTACTGGGCGACGGAGATGCGGGTCGACGGCTTTCGCTTCGACCTCGCCACCATCCTGGCGCGCGAGCCCTACGGCTTCGACGAGGGCGGCGGCTTCCTCGATTCGTGCCGGCAGGATCCGGTCCTGTCGAGCATCAAGCTGATCGCCGAGCCCTGGGATTGCGGCCCCGGCGGCTATCAGGTCGGCGGCTTCCCGCCCGGCTGGGCCGAGTGGAACGACCGCTACCGCGACGCCATCCGCGCCTATTGGAAGGGCGACGAGGGCCAGTTGCCGGATCTTGCGCGGCGCATCACCGGCTCCGCCGACCTGTTCGACCGGCGCGGACGCAAACCGTGGGCCAGCGTGAACTTCATCACCGCCCATGACGGCTTCACGCTGAACGACCTCGTCTCCTACAACGACAAGCACAACGAGGCGAACGGCGAGGACAACCGCGACGGCCACTCGGACAACCTGAGCTGGAACCACGGCGCGGAAGGCCCGACCGACGATCCCGAGATCAATGCCCTGCGCGCCCGGCAGAAGCGCAACATGCTGGCCACGCTGCTGTTCTCGCAGGGCACGCCGATGATCCTGGCGGGTGATGAGTTCAGCCATTCGCAGGGCGGCAACAACAACGCCTACTGCCAGGACAACGAGACCTCGTGGATCGACTGGGGCGCCCGCGGCGAGGCGGACCTGGCGTTGACCGATTTCGTGCGCCGCCTGATCGAGGTGCGGCGGGACTATCCGATCCTGCGGCGCGCGCGGTTCCTGACCGGCGACCTGAAGGAGGAGCTGGAGCTCAGGGAACTGACGTGGCTCACGCCCGACGCCACCGAGATGACCGAGGACCAGTGGCACGACCCCAACGCCCGCACCCTGGCGGTGCTGCTGGACGGGCGGGCGCAGACCACCGGCATCAAGCGCCGGGCGAACGACGTGACGCTGCTTCTGGTGCTCAACGCCCACCACGAGGTCGTCGAGGTGACGTTCCCTGAAGTACCCGGCGGCATGGACTGGGACTGCCTGGTCGACACCGACAATCCCGACCTGGAGGAATCGGAGGTGTTCCGGACCGGCGACCGCTATCGGGCCGCCGGACGCTCGCTGCTGCTGTTCGAGCTTCGGGTCAAGCGCCGCCGCGCCGGCTGAGCCGCCCGCGCCCGGCCGCGGCTGAAGCAGAACCGCAACACTCCGCGCCGTTCGTGCCCGCCGCACACTTGTCCGCGTGGCGCGGCCCCGGCGCGCGCCCTAGAATGCGGCGATATCCATCTGGAGTTGTGAGGGGGCGCATATGAAAAGGCACCTGGTCTGCGCGGCCGCGTTCGTGGTCGGGCTGGTCTTCGCGGGAACGCAGGCGCGCGCCGACGTGAAGGAAGGCCCCTATATCGGCGTGTTCGGCAGCGATGTCTTCCAGCGCCATGCTGAAGTCAACCAGGATTCCGGGCCGAACGGCAAGGCCCATTTCGACAACGGCTGGGCGTTCGGCGGCTCGGTCGGCTACAAGTTCGACTATGCTTGGCGGCCGGAGGTCGAAGTCTCCTATCGCCGCAACGATGTCGACCAGATCAAGGCCGGCGGCTCGGAGGTCAGCACCGGCGACCGGCTCAGCTCGCTCGCGATCATGGGCAACGTCTATTACGACATCCTGGTGTCGCGCTGGATTCCCTATATCGGCGTCGGCGCCGGCATGGCGCGGGTGAAGGCGGACTACGACAATTTCGACTCCGACAAGGACTGGGTGTTCGCCTACCAGTTCATGGCCGGCCTGAGCTATGCGATCGTGCCGAACCTGCGCATCCGGCTCGGCTACAAGTTCTTCGGTACGCGCCACGCCAAGTTCGACACGTTCGAGACCGGCAACACCTCGCACAATATCGAGCTCGGCCTGCTCGGGACGTTCTGAGCGGCCGAGGCCAGCGGTGATGGTTTGAAAAGGCGGGCCCGTGAGCCCGCCTTTTCTGTTGGCGTGCAGCCTGAAGCGGAATTCGTCAGTCGCTTAGCGCGTCCAGCGCCGCAATGATTCGCTGCTGGATCGCATCCGCTTCCGCGTCGCTGCGATAGGGCCGGCGGCGCCAGACCAGCTTGGGCGAGAACAGGCCGTCGCCCTTGTGCCGCGGCACGAGGTGGAGGTGCAGGTGCGGCACGCTCTGGCTGATCCGGCCGTTGATCGCCAGGAAGTGGCCGTCGGCGGCGAGCCCGCATTCGATTGCGCCGATCAGGACCTGCGCGTCGGCGAACAGGGCGTCGCGCGCTTCGGCCGGAACCTCGGTCAGCACCGCATGGTGTTCGCGCGGCGCCAGAAGGCAGTGGCCGGGCAATAGTGGCCGGTGGTCGAGGAAGCCGACCGTCGCGGCCGATCGCCACACGATGCGCGCCGGCCCGGTCCCGGCGACGATGGCGCAGAACCGGCATTCCGCTTTCGAGGTCGTCTTGTGTGCCACACATGCTCCCCATGCGGTCGAGCCATGCCGGGATGGCAGTTGACGGCGTAGCCCGCCGGCTCTTATACCGCCCGCGGGTCGCGTCCTCCCAACGGGACGTATTGCTGAAAGGAACCGTCATGGATGCCATGACGCGCCCGGCCATACGGCCGGCGAATCCGTGCTTCTCTTCCGGGCCCTGCGCCAAGCGCCCGGGTTGGTCCCCCGAAACCCTCCGCACCGCGCTAACCGGCCGGTCGCATCGCTCCAAGCCGGGCAAGGCCCGGCTCGAAGACGCCCTCGCGCGCACCCGCGCGGTGCTGCGCGTGCCGGACGGCCACCGCATCGCCATCGTGCCGGCCTCCGATACCGGCGCCGTCGAGATGGCTTTGTGGTCGCTGCTGGGCGCGCGCGGCGTCGACGTGCTGGTCTGGGAATCGTTCGGCGAAGGCTGGCAGACCGACATCGTCAAGCAGCTCAAGCTGCCGGACGTGCGTATCCTGCACGCCGATTACGGCGAATTGCCCGACCTGCGCCAGGTCGACACCGACCGCGACGTGGTGTTCACCTGGAACGGCACCACGTCCGGCGTGCGCGTGCCGAACGGCGACTGGATCAAGCCGGACCGCCAGGGCCTGACCATCTGCGACGCGACCTCGGCCGCGTTCGCACAGGACCTGCCGTGGGACCGGCTCGACGTCGTCACCTTCTCCTGGCAGAAGGTGCTGGGCGGCGAGGCCGCGCACGGCATGCTGATCCTGGGCCCGCGCGCGGTGGAGCGGCTGGAATCGCATACGCCGCCCTGGCCGATGCCCAAGGTCTTCCGCATGACCAAGGGCGGCAAGCTGAACGAGGGCATCTTCAAGGGCGAGACGATCAACACCCCGTCCATGCTGTGCGTTGAGGACTATATCGACGCCCTGCGCTGGGCCGAGGGGGTGGGCGGCCTGCTCGGCCTGAAGGCCCGCGCCGACGCCAACCTGCACGCCGTCGCCGAATGGGTCGCGGCCTCCGACTGGGCCGACTTCCTGGCGCGCGATCCGGCCACGCGCTCCAACACCTCGGTCTGCCTCAAGATCGTCGATCCGTGGTTCACCGCGAAGCCGGCGGACGAGCAGGCCGCCCTGGCCAAGGAGGTGGCGTCGCTGCTCGAGAAGCAGGAGGCGGCGTTCGACATCGGCGCCTATCGCGACGCGCCGCCGGGCCTCAGGATCTGGTGCGGCGCGACCGTGGAGGTCGCGGACATCCAGGCGCTGCTGCCCTGGCTCGACTGGGCGTGGCGGGAGGTCAAGAACCGCTGAGCGGGTCGAACCGCGCTTTTGCCCTCCGTCCTTTGAAGCGGGTTCAGGCCCGCCGCCCAGGGCAGGGGATCGTTCCACAATGGCCGTCATGCAGGGGTGCGCAGCGCATCCCAGAGCATGACAGGCCGTTCCGAATCCGAGAGACCACAATGCCCAAAGTCTTGATCGCCGACGCCATGAGCCCGGCCGCCGCCCAGATCTTCCGCGATCGCGGGGTCGAGGTGGACGAGAAGGTCGGCCTGTCCAAGGACGAGCTGATCGCGGTCATCGGCGAATATGACGGGTTGGCCGTCCGCTCCGCCACCAAGGCGACCGCCGACGTGATCGCGGCCGCCAGGAACCTGAAGGTGATCGGCCGCGCCGGCATCGGCGTCGACAACATCGACCTGCCGGCGGCGACCGCCAAGGGCATCGTGGTGATGAACACGCCCTTCGGCAACGCCATCACCACGGCCGAGCACGCCATCTCGCTGATGCTCGCCCTGGCCCGCGACATCCCGGCGGCCGACCGCTCGACCCGCGCCAGCAAGTGGGAGAAGTCGCGCTTCATGGGGATCGAGGTGACGGGCAAGACGCTCGGCATCATCGGCTGCGGCAATATCGGCTCGATCGTCGCCGACCGGGCGCAGGGCCTGCGCATGAAGGTGGTCGCCTACGACCCGTTCCTGACGGCGGAACGCGCCCAGACCCTGGGTGTCGAGCGGGTGGAACTCGCCGACCTGTTCCGGCGCGCCGACTTCATCTCGCTGCACACGCCGCTGACCGACCAGACCCGCAACATCATCGACGCCAAGGCGATCGAATCCATGAAGCCCGGCGTGCGCATCATCAATTGCGCGCGCGGCGGCCTGGTGGTCGAGGCCGACCTCCAGGCGGCGCTCCATTCGGGCAAGGTGGCGGGCGCAGCCCTCGACGTATTCGCGGCGGAGCCGGCCAAGGACAATCCGCTGTTCGCCGAGGACAATGTCGTCGTGACGCCGCATCTCGGCGCCTCGACCCGCGAGGCGCAGGAGAACGTCGCGCTGCAGATCGCCGAGCAGATTTCCGACTACCTGACCACCGGCGCCGTCACCAACGCCCTCAACATGCCGTCGCTGTCGGCGGAGGAGGCCGCGCGCCTGCAGCCGTACCTCAAGCTCGCCGAACAGCTTGGCCTGTTCGCCGGCCAGCTCGCCGAGGAGGCGTTCAGCCAGGTCGAGATCGAGTACGAGGGCAACGTCGCCGACCTGAACACCAAGGCGCTGACCGCCGCCGTGCTGCTGGGCCTGCTGTCGCCGCTTTTGTCCGACGTCAACATCGTCAGCGCCCCGGTCTTCGCCCGCCAGCGCGGCCTGCGCGTCAGCGAGGTGACGCGCCCGCAATTCGGCGCCTACCAGAGCTATATCCGGCTCACCATCCGCAACGGCAAGGAACAGCTCAACGTCGCCGGCACCGTGTTCTCGGACAACAAGCCGCGCATCATCCAGGTGACCGACACCACGCTGGAGGCCGAGCTCGGCCCGCACATGCTCTATGTCAGCAACCTGGACAAGCCGGGCTTCATCGGCAAGCTGGGCACGGTGCTGGGCGAAGCCGGGGTCAACATCGCGACCTTCCACCTCGGCCGTGTCGCCGCCGGCGGCCGTGCCAACCTGCTGACCGAGGTGGACCATCCGATCCCGGAGGAGGTGCTGAAGCAGGTCCGGGCGCTGCCCGACGTCGTCCGCGCCAAGGCGCTGCGGTTTTGACGATGCGATCGGGGCATCCTGCTTGTTCGTCATTGCGAGCTGAAGGCCAAGCGATCCATCGCTGCAGCGATTCAGCCTGGATTGCTTCGTCGCTGACGCTCCTCGCAATGACGACCTTCGATAAGGATGCGTGAATCATGGCCAATGTCGCGGTGGTCGGCGCCCAATGGGGCGACGAGGGCAAGGGCAAGATCGTCGACTGGTTGTCGGAGCGCGCCGATGTCGTGGTGCGCTTCCAGGGCGGCCACAATGCCGGCCACACACTGGTCGTCGACGGTGTCACCTATAAGCTGAGCCTGCTGCCATCGGGCGTGGTGCGCGGCGGCAAGCTGTCGATCATCGGCAACGGCGTGGTCGTCGACCCCTGGGCGCTGCTGGACGAGATCGAGCGCCTGGCGGGGCAGGGCGTGCGCGTCACGCCCGACACGCTGCGTATCGCCGACAACGTCGCGCTGATCCTGCCGCTGCATCGCGAGCTGGACGGGCTGCGCGAGGATTCGAGCGCCGCGGCCAGGATCGGCACCACGCGGCGCGGCATCGGCCCGGCCTATGAGGACAAGGTCGGCCGCCGCGCGCTGCGGCTGATGGACCTGGCCGAGCCGGAAACGCTGGACGCCAAGCTGGACCGGTTGCTGGCCCATCACGACGTGCTGCGCCAGGGATTGGGCGGTGCGGCGGTCGACCGCGCGGGCCTGCGCGCCGCGCTGATCGGCATCGCGCCGCGCGTGCTGCCGTTCGCCGCGCGGGTGTGGCGCGAGCTGGACGAGCTTCGCCGGACCGGCAAGCGCATCCTGTTCGAGGGCGCCCAGGGCGCGATGCTCGACATCGACCACGGCACCTATCCCTACGTCACCTCGTCCAACACCGTCGCCGGCCAGGCGGCGACCGGCAGCGGCACCGGGCCCGGCGCGATCGGCTATGTCCTCGGCATCGTCAAGGCCTATACGACCCGCGTCGGCGAAGGGCCGTTCCCGACCGAGCAGAAGAACGAGACCGGCCGCATCCTGGGCGAGCGCGGCCAGGAATTCGGCACCGTGACCGGGCGCGCCCGGCGCTGCGGCTGGTTCGACGCGGTCCTGGTGCGCCAGGCGATCAAGACCGGCGGCGTCACCGGCATCGCGCTGACCAAGCTCGACGTGCTCGACGGCTTCGAGACGGTCCAGGTCTGCACCGGCTATCGGCTGGACGGCGAGACGCTCGACTACCTGCCGATCCCGCTTTCGGCGCAGGCGCGCATCGAGCCGGTATTCGAGACCATCGAAGGCTGGCGCGACAGCACGCGCGGCGCGCGCTCCTGGGCCGACCTGCCGGCCGAGGCGGTCAAATACGTCCGCCGCATCGAGGAGCTGATCGAGGCGCCGGTGGCCCTCCTGTCCACCAGCCCGGAGCGCGCCGACACCATCCTGGTCCACGATCCCTTCGCCGATTGACGCTGGTCGCCGACTGACGCTCGGGCCGCCCTTAGGCGGTTCTTAACGATGATCTGGTCGGATGCGACGGCCGGACCGGCATTGCCGGCCCGGTCCCAGCGCACGTCCGTGAGGCGGAATCCGGCCGATGAAGTGGGATCGCAGCGAAGGCGTCTTCATCGGCGACGAGTTCCGGGTCGATCTCGATTGCCCGCTGCCGCCGTTCGACACGCAAGGCGCGCAGGCCTATGCCGCCACCGAACGGCAGGAGCATGGCCGCGCGCTCTATGCCCTGGTCGGCCGTGACCGCCTGCCGCGGCGCGAGGCCGTGCTGTCGCGGCTGATCGATCAGCCGCTGCCGGGGGTCGTCCGCCTACTGATCGATGCGGTCGTCACCCTGCCCTCCAAGCACCGCGCCTGGGCCGTGGTCCTGGAGCGGCCCGAGGGCGGGTCGCTGCTGGCCCATGCCAGGATCGCGCCGTTCACGGAGGATCAGCTCCGCCGCATCGTGCTGCCGCAGGCGATCCACGCGCTGGAGGCGCTGCACGGCGCGGGGCTGACCCACCGTTCGCTGCGGCCCGACCGGCTGTTCTGGAAGGACGCGCAGCAGACCGGCATCGTCCTCGGCGAATGTTTCAGCGAACCGCCGGCCTATGCCCAGCCCGCGATCTACGAGCCGGCGGAGCGCGCCGCCGCGACGTCCGCGGGCCGCGGCGAGGGCGTCGCGGCCTGCGATGTCTATGCGCTGGCGGTGACGGCGGTCGCCTTGTGCCTCGGGCGCGACGCGCCTTGCGGGCGACTGCCCGACGACTTGCTGGAGACGCGGCTGGTGCGCGGCTCGGCCGCGCTTGTGCTGGCTGAGGCGAAGCTGTCGTCGGAATTCCGCGCGCTGCTGGCGGCGCTGCTGGACGACGACCCGCAGCGGCGCTGGTCGCTGACCGAGCTGCGCCTGTGGCTGAAGGGCGCCAATCCTGGCGGCGCCGGCGGCATGCGCGCGGCACCGAGCCGGCCGGTCAGCTTTTCCGGCACGAATTTCTGGAACCGCCCGCTGCTGGCCCGCGCCCTGGGGCGCGCCAGCGCCGGCGCGGACGAATTCGTGCGCTCGCCCGCCTTCGTCAACTGGGTGCAGAGCGGCCTGAACGACGCCGATGCGTCGCGGCGCATCCGCGCGGTGCTGGCCGGCGGCGCGGCGCGGGTGCAGGCCGATCTCGGCGCGGTCGCCGCGATCCAGCGCATCCTCGATCCGACCGCGCCGCTGCAATTCGGACGCGCGGCCATCATGCTCGACGGGATCGGCCCGGCGCTGGCCGAGGCGTGGCGCAAGAACGAGCACGACCTGTTGAACGCGTTCGCCCGGACGTTCCATTCCGGCCTCGCCCTGGAGGCGGCGGACGCACTGGACGGCCTGGTCGGCGATGCCGCCGCATTGCGCCGGCAGATCGCGTACCTGCAGGCGTCGGTCGGCCGCACAACGATCGGCTGGGGGCTGGAGCGGGCGCTATACGAACTCAATCCGGGCCTGCCCTGCCATTCCGCGCTGATCGGCGGCGGCTACGCATCGACGGTCGGCGATGTTCTGCGCACGCTCGACCAGCGCGCGGAGGACGGCGTCGAATCCCTGATCGACCGGCATATCGCGGCCTTCGTCGCAGTGCGCGAACCGGCGCTGGCCCGGTTCGTCGCCGCGCTGGATGCGGCAAACGATGAGATCGCGCGCCTGAACGCGGAACTGGCGCTGCTCGCCGCGATGCAATGGGCCTGTGGCGAGCCCGCCGTCAAAGGCTTGAGCAAATGGTTCGCCAAGCGTTTCCGCCGCCACGCCGAGCGGTTCCGCGGCGCGGCGAACCGCGACGCCGCCCGGCGCGCCATCGACCACGTCGCCGGCTCCGGCGACCTCGGCAAACTGGCCGAGCGGACCCAGATCGTCCGCTGGGCGGAGGCCGACCGCAAGGGCTTCGACGCCGCGCGCAAGGCTTATCGCCGCAAAATCGAGGCGATCGACGCGCTGCTCGCGCCGATCGCGCCGACCGACCCGGACGCCGTGCGGCTGGGCCAGTCCGGCGCGGTGGTGGTCGCCTACGGCGTCCTCGTCGCGGTGACGCTGGGCGTGCTGGCGGCAGGCTAGGCGATGACGCCGGCCGGGACATCCGCCAAGCCCGCCGCGACGGTCCAGCGGGCTGGGATGCTGATCGTCAGCGGCGCGCTGGCCGTGTCGGTGATCGTGTTCGCGGCCCCGACCGCCATGCTGCTGATGGCCGGCCTGTGCCCGACCCTGGCCTCGGCCGTGGCCGATAACGGGCCGGGCAAGCGCCGCAGCCATGCCATCGGCGCCATGAACCTGGCCGGATTGACGCCGTGGCTGATCAAGCTGTGGAGCCAGGGCGGCACGTTCGAGGCGGCGCGCACGATCCTGGCCGACCCGTTCGCGTGGCTTTGCACCTATGGGGCCGCGGCCGGCGCGCTGGCCCTGCTGTGGATCGGGCCGTGGGCGGCGGCCGGCGCGCTGATCCTGTCACGCCGACGCGTAGCGGCGCATCTCGGCCACGAACAGCGCGCGCTGGAGAAGGAGTGGGGGGACGAGGTCGGCCCCACCCCGTAGCCGCCGACGGCAAGATGCCGCCGAAGCCTGAAAGATGGGCGATCAGCCGCTCGGCCTTGCGGTCGGGCGCGTAGGCATAGGCGACGCCCGGTCAATCGGCGCGCAACGCGTCCTTGGCTGTTTCGCGCAGCGTCAGCACCGCGCCGAAGCTGACGATCGCGGTCCCGGTCAGGTACAGGCCGACGGCGCCGAGGCCGCCGCGCGCGACCAGGAGCTGCGCGACGAACGGCGCGAACGACGCGCCCAGGATGCCGGCCAGATTGTAGGTAACCGACGCGCCGGTATAGCGCACCCGGGTCGGGAACAGTTCGGGCAGCAGCGCGCCCATCGGCCCGAAGATCACGCCCATCAGGAACAGCGCGCCGCACAGATAGGCGGTGACGATGGGGTCCGACCCGCTGCGCAGCGCCGGCGCCAGCAGCAGGCCGCAGGCGCCCACCGCGGCCAGGCCGATCAGCAGGATCGGCCGTCGGCCCAGCGTGTCGCTCAGCCGCGCCGAGACCAGGATGCCGGCCGCCATGAACGCGACGGCCAGGCATTCCCGCATCAGGAATGCGCTGCGGGCATAGCCGAGCGTGGTGGTGGCGTAGCCGAGCGCGAACACGGTCGCCAGGTAGAACAGCGCATAGCACGCCACCATGGCCAGCGTGCCGAGCGCGACATGGCGCGAATGCCGCGCCAGCAGCGTCTTGAGCGGCAGGCGCACGGGCGCCGCCCGGTCCATCGCGGCGCGGAAGGCCGGCGTCTCGGCCAGGTTCAGCCGGACATAGAGCCCGACCAGCACCAGGACCGCGCTCAGCAGGAACGGGATGCGCCACGCCCAGGCGCGGAACGCGTCCTCCGGCAATCGCATCGCCAGCGCCAGGAACAGG
>JBDZUN010000077.1:0-13667 GCA_040255145.1 Hyphomicrobiales bacterium
ACCTCGGGCGGCAGCGGCTGGCTCGGCACCAGCGGCACGTTGCCCGCCTTGATGCCGCGATTGGCGAGATAGATGCAGGTCGGCGTCTTGGAGGTCCGGCTGATGCCGACCAGCACCACGTCGGCATTTGCGAGGCTGTCGATGCCCTGGCCGTCATCGTGCGTCATGGTGAAGTTCAGCGCCTCGATCCGGCTGAAATACTCGGCGTCCATCACGTGCTGGCGCCCCGGCTTGTGGCTGACCGGCGCGCCGAGATAGCTGCCGAGCAGATCGACCACCGGGTCGAGCACCGCGATCACCGGCATGTTCA
This sequence comes from Hyphomicrobiales bacterium, assembly GCA_040255145.1. Classification (GTDB taxonomy): domain Bacteria; phylum Pseudomonadota; class Alphaproteobacteria; order JBDZUN01; family JBDZUN01; genus JBDZUN01. Next base: position 311 of record JBDZUN010000077.1, read on the forward strand.
ATTCGCGACAGCGCGTCTCCAGCACCGCGCGCAATTCGTCGTTGACCATGGTGAAGAAGACCACGCCGGGCGCGTCCTCGATCCCCTGCAGGACCTGGTCGAGCTGCTTGCGCGAGCGGACGAGCGCATAGAAGTGCTCGATCGGCCGCGCGGCGTCGAACTGCGCGCACGCCGCCTTGGCGACCGCGTTCAGCGTTTCGCCGGTGGCGTCGGACACCAGGTGGAGGTGGAAATAGACCGTGGTCTGTGGGGATTGCATGTGGATAAGGTGCGAACGGCGCGATCCTGCGCGAAATCGCCCCAGCTTGAGCCGCCCGATCCCGCTTTTGTCAACAGGGGGATACCGCTGGCCGGCTTCCGTGGCCAGCGGGGATAACCCGGACGGCGCGATCGGCGTCCCGGATCGATCCTCATCCAGGCCGGGCCGCACAGCCGCCCAGTCGCTTGATTCGACACGCGCCGGGTGCCCGTCATCCACAGAACGGCAACCCTGGGGCGGCGTCGCTGTGGATATTCGGCCGGGCGGGGAAAAGCGCCGGCGAACCGATGATCCCCGTTACTGCCGCTCCAACATCCTCCACAATCAAGATTCTTTAGAATTGAGAAGATGAAGAGGCTGACGCAAAGTGCCGGCCCATGACCAATCCGTCACCCGATCCGTCATCCAGTCCGACCGTGATCCGCGAGAAGCCGCTTCTGGCCGCGTTGCGGCGCCGGCCGGCCGGTCCGCCGCCGATCTGGCTGATGCGTCAGGCCGGACGCTATCTGCCCGAATACCGGGCCGTGCGCGCCGAGGCCGGCAGCTTCCTCGACCTGTGCGACCGGCCCGACCTGGCTGCCGAGGTGACGTTGCAGCCGGTGCGCCGCTTCGGCCTCGATGCCGCGATCATCTTCGCCGACATCCTGCTGGTGCCGCGCGCGCTCGGCCAGGCGCTGACCTTCGTCGAGGGCGAGGGACCGGCGCTCGATCCGATTCGGCACGCGGGCGACCTGGTCCGGCTCGGCTTCGCCGAATTCGATGCGGTGCTGGCGCCGGTCTACGACGCGATCGGCCGCGTGTCGCGGACGCTGCCCGATCCGGTGGCGCTGATCGGATTCGCCGGCGCGCCGTGGACGGTGGCGACGTACATGGTCGGCGGCGGCGGCGACCAGAATCCGGCGCGGCTGTGGGCCCATCGCGATCCCGACGGGTTCGCCCGGCTGATCGACCTGCTGGCCGAGGCGACGGTCCGCCATCTGTCGGCGCAGATCGCCGCCGGCGCCGAGGTGGTGCAGATCTTCGATTCCTGGGCCGGGGTCCTGCCCGAATCGCAGTTCGCGCGCTGGTGTGTCGAGCCGACCCGTCGGATCGTCGCCGCCTTGCGCGCACAATGGCCGGATTGTCCGGTCATCGGCTTCCCGCGCGCGGTCGGGCCGCTCTACCGCGACTATGCCGCGCGGACCGGCGTCGACGCGGTGTCGGTCGATACGACCTTGCCGGCCGAGTGGGCGCGCACCCGGCTTCAGCCCGACGTCGTCGTCCAGGGCAATCTCGATCCGCTCGCTCTGTGGGCCGGGGGTGCGGCCCTGCGCGGCGAGACCGAGGCGATCCTGCGCGCGTTGGGCGACGGCCCGCATGTCTTCAATCTGGGCCATGGCGTGCTGCAGCACACGCCGCCGGACCACGTCGCCGAGCTGGTCGCGCTGGTCCGCGGCTGGCGGCCGTGACGGTCGGCCGCGCGGTGTCCGGCCAACAGGCAAAGCCCGGAACAGGCGGATGTCGGGCGCGGTAAGACGGGTACGCGGGCCGGCCCACGCGGATGGGTCCGATGACGACGCCGAACGGCCGCTGCGCCGGGCCGTCGTGCTGTTCAATCTCGGCGGGCCGGATTCGCTTGCGGCGGTGCAGCCGTTCCTGTTCAACCTGTTCAACGACAGGGCGGTCATCCGCCTGCCGCAGCCGCTGCGCTGGCTGATCGCGACCCTGGTCGCGCGCCGCCGGGCGCCGTTGGCGCGTGCGATCTATGCCCGGATCGGCGGCGCTTCGCCGCTCAGGGCCGAGACCGAAGCGCAGGCCGCCGCGCTGGAAGCCGCCCTGGACGCCACGCATGTGGACAACGCCGCGACGCGGGTCTTCGTCGCCATGCGCTATTGGCATCCGATGATCGGGCAGGTTGCCGCCGCCGTGCGTGCCTTCGCGCCGGACGAGGTGGTGCTGCTGCCGCTCTATCCGCAATACTCGACGACGACGACGGCGTCGTCCTGCGCCGCCTGGGCCGCCGCGGCGGCGCTGCCCGCCGATACCCGGACCCGGACGATCTGCTGCTATCCGGTTGCGCCGCTCTTCGTCGAGGCCCACGTCCGAAAGCTGGTCGAGGCGCTGGACGCGATGCCGGCCGGCCGGGACGTGCGCGTGCTGTTCTCCGCGCACGGATTGCCGGAGCGGATCGTCGCCGCCGGCGACCCCTATCCCTGGCAGGTTGCGCGGACGGTCGAGGCGGTCGTCGCCGCGCTGGCGCGGCCGGCGCTGGACTGGGTGATCTGCTATCAGAGCCGGGTCGGCCCACTGGCCTGGATCGGCCCGTCGACCGACGCGGAGATCGTGCGCGCCGGCGCCGACGGCAAGGCGGTGGTGGTGGTGCCGATCGCCTTCGTTTCCGAGCATTCGGAGACGCTGGTGGAGCTCGATATGGACTATGCGGCGCTGGCCCGCGCCCACGGCGTGCCGGAATATTACAGGGTCCGCACGCTCGGCACCGACCCGGCCTTCATCGCCGGACTGGCCGATCTGGTGCGCGAAGCGGCGGCAGGCCGCAGTCCGTGGGCTTGCCCGGCCGGCGGCGAACGGCTATGCCCGGCCTCGTTCTCGCAATGCCCCTGCCGCCCGGAGCCCGCGCCATGACGGCCCTCGCGTCCTTCTATCCCTGGCTCAAGGCCTTCCACATCATCTCGATAGTGGCGTGGATGGCGGGGATGTTCTACCTGCCGCGCCTGTTCGTCTATCACTGCGCGGCGCCGGCCGGCTCGGCCCAGTCCGAGACCTTCAAGGTGATGGAGCGCCGGCTGCTCCGCGCCATCATCAACCCGGCGATGATCGCGACCTGGCTGTTCGGGCTGGCGCTGCTCGGCACCGGGGTGATCGACTGGTCGATGGGCTTCATGTACGTGAAGCTCGCTTTGGTCCTGGTGATGAGCGGCATCCACGGCATGCTGGCGCGCGACCGGCGCGCCTTTGCCGAAGACCGCAATAGGCACAGCGCCCGCTATTACCGGACGCTGAACGAAGTGCCGACGGTCCTTCTGGTCGCGATCGTGATCCTGATCGTGGTCAAGCCGTTCTGAGGCGACAATCACGCCGCCGTCATGAAAGTTCCTCTTTGAATCGGACGTGAAGCGGTTTACATATCGGACACTTCCCGCGATCAGCCGATCGTATCCCGGCCGCGTACTCTGCCGGACTCTCGGGACAGATCTCGGACGCCCGGCCCGTCGGCCCCCGTTCCTTCCCCATCTCCGATAGACGCCGGTCCCGCCGGCACATGATCGGCATCCCATTCAGCAGAAGCCACATGACCGTCCAGGAACTGAAACTCCACGAACTCAAATCCAAGTCGCCGACCGATCTGCTCGCCTTCGCCGAGGAGCTCGAGGTCGAGAACGCCAGTGCCATGCGCAAGCAGGACATGATGTTCGCGATCCTCAAGCAGCTCGCCGACAAGGACATCGACATCACCGGCGGCGGCGTCCTCGAGGTGCTGCAGGACGGCTTCGGCTTTCTGCGCGCGCCGGAGGCGAACTACCTGCCCGGCCCCGACGACATCTATGTCAGCCCCAGCCAGATCCGCCGCTTCTCGCTGCGCACCGGCGACACGATTGAGGGCCAGATCCGCAGCCCCAAGGACGGCGAGCGGTACTTCGCCCTGCTCAAGGTCAACACGATCAATTTCGAGGATCCCGACAACGCCCGCCACAAGGTCCATTTCGACAACCTGACGCCGCTCTATCCCGACCAGCGGCTCAAGATGGACAGCGAGGACCCGACCCGGAAGGACATGTCGTCGCGGGTCATCGACGTGGTCGCGCCGATCGGCAAGGGCCAGCGCGGGCTGATCGTCTCGCCGCCGCGCACCGGCAAGACGGTGCTGTTGCAGAACATGGCGCACTCGATCACCGCCAACCACCCCGAGTGCTACCTGATCGTGCTGCTGATCGACGAGCGGCCCGAGGAAGTCACCGACATGCAGCGTTCGGTGAAGGGCGAGGTGGTCAGCTCCACCTTCGACGAGCCGGCGGTGCGCCACGTCCAGGTCGCCGAGATGGTGATCGAGAAGGCCAAGCGCCTGGTCGAGCACGGCCGCGACGTGGTGATCCTGCTCGATTCGATCACGCGCCTCGGCCGCGCCTACAACACCGTGGTGCCGTCCTCGGGCAAGGTGCTGACCGGCGGCGTCGACGCCAACGCGCTGCAGCGGCCGAAGCGCTTCTTCGGTGCCGCGCGCAACATCGAGCATGGCGGTTCGCTGACCATCATCGCGACCGCGCTGATCGACACCGGCAGCCGCATGGACGAGGTGATCTTCGAGGAGTTCAAGGGCACCGGCAATTCCGAGATCATCATGGACCGCAAGGTCGCCGACAAGCGCATCTTCCCGGCGATCGACATCACCCGCTCCGGCACCCGGAAAGAGGAATTGCTGGTCGACAAGGGTACGTTGTCGAAGATGTACGTGCTGCGCCGCATCCTGAACCCGATGGGCACGGTCGACGCGATCGAATTCCTGCTCGACAAGATGAAGCAGACCAAGAACAACTCCGAATTCTTCGAATCCATGAACAACTGAGGCCGCTTTCTGCGCCCGCTGGCGCGGTGGCCCGGAGCGGCGTAGGCTTGGCGGTGCCGGGGCCGTGCTCTCGAAACGAGATCGCGCCCCGCGACAGGAGGGACCGATGGTCGCTCGTTTTCGCTTCGCCTTCATTGCATCGGCGGCGCTGGCTTTGGCCGCGACGCTTCCCGCCCTCGGGCTGGCGCAGGCCGCACCAGGTCAGGAGGGCCGGGATCGTCCGGCCGCCGCGGCGTCCAGCGGCGGCGTGGCCGTGATGAAGGGCAATCCGCCGCCGAAGACCGCGCCCGCCGACAACGCCCCGGCCGCCGGCGCGGTTCAGTCCGGCGAGGGGATCATGATGGGCTCGGGCGGGCGGCACATGTGGATGGTCGACCGCGCCAACGGCCAGGTCACGGACTGCCAGTCGCGCGAGACCGCGACCCCCGGCCAGCCGGCGATCGACTGCGCCACAAGGCCGCTGCCGGTGCCGAGCCAGTAGCCGAACCGTACATTCGGACGTCCAGACGACAAACCGGGCTCACGGCACCAGGACGATGGAACCCGTGGTCTTGCGCGCCTCCAGCGCGCGATGGGCCTGGGCCGCGTCCTTCAGCGGGAAGGTGTGATTGACCGCGACCTTGACCGCGCCCGCCTTCATCACCGCGAACAATTCGTCCGCCGCCGCCAGCAGGTCGGGCCGCGTCGCGGTGTAGTGGAACAAAGTCGGCCGGGTCAGGAACAGCGACCCCTTCTGCGACAGGACCTGGAGATTGAGCGGCTCGGGCGTGCCGGAGGCGTTGCCGAAGCTGACCATCAGGCCGCGCGGCCGCAGGCAGTCGAGCGAGCGGTCGAACGTGTCCGCCCCGACTGAATCGTAGACCACCGGCAGCTTGGCGCCCTCGGTGATCTCCATCACCCGCTGCACGAAATCCTCGCGCGTATAGACCACCGGGTATTCGCAGCCATTGGCGCGGGCGAGTTCCGCCTTTTCGTCGGAGCCGGCCGTGCCGATAACGTGGACGCCGAGGTGATGGGCCCATTGGCAGGCGATCAGGCCGACGCCGCCGGCCGCGGCGTGGAACAGGATCGTCTCGCCCGCCTCGACCCGATAGGTCTGGCGCAGCAGGTATTGCACCGTCAGGCCCTTGAGCATGACGGCCGCCGCCTCCTGGTCCGACACCCATTCGGGCAGCGGCACCAGCCGTGCGGCGGCGACGTTCGCGGCTTCCGCATAGGCGGGCCCGCCGCCGGCATAGGCGACCCGGTCGCCGACGCGGACCGCGTCGACGGCCTCGCCCACCGCCTCGACCACGCCGGCGGCCTCCATGCCGAGGCCCGCCGGCAGCGCGACCGGGTAGAGCCCGGTGCGCTGGTAGGTGTCGATGAAGTTGACCCCGACGGCGTTGTGGCGCACCCGCGCCTGGCCGCGTTCCGGCGGCGGCAGGTCGACATCTTCCCAGTGCAGCGCGTCGGGTCCGCCGGTCGCGTGGATTCGGATCGCCTTCATGGTCACTCGCCTCCGCCTGTCCTGGAATAGCCGCCGGTTGCCGCGCGCCGCCCGCTATTTCAGCGCGTCGCGGAACAGCGCGATGGTCCGGGCGTTGGCCTGCTCGGCGGCCTGCTTGAGATAGTGGTCGCCGCCCGGCCGCGCGAAGGCATGGTCGGCCTGCGCATAGTCGTAGAGCGTCGCGCGCGGGTGGCCGTCAAGGCCGTTATGGACGACCTTCTGCTGCTCCTCGGGCACGAACTGGTCCTTGACCGCGATGTGCAGGACCAGCGGCGTCTTGATGTTGCCCGCCTCGCCCAGATGGCCGACGATGCCGACGCCGTAATAGCCGACCGAGGCGTCGGCGTCGGTGCGCGTCGCCGTCAGGTAGGCGAGCAGCCCGCCCAGGCAATAGCCGACATCGCCGACCTTGCCGTTGCATTCCGGCCGCTTGCGCAGCGTGTCGATGCTGGCTTGGATGTCGCGCATCGCGAGGTCGGGCTTGAATTCGCCATAGAGCGCGAAGGCGCGGTTCATGTCCGCCTCCTTGCTCGGGTCGAGCTGGATGCCCGGCTCCAGCCGCCAGAACAGGTCGGGCGCCAGCGCGACGAAGCCCTGCCCGGCCAGCTCGTCGCAGATCGCGCGCATCGAACGGTCGATGCCGAAGATCTCCTGCAGCACGACCACCCCCGGCGCCTTGCCGCCGCCGGCCGGCTTGGCCAGATAGCCCATGAACGCCCCGTCGGGCCCATTGATCGTGATCTCTTCGCCGCTCATGGGTGCCTCCTTCATCTGTCCATGCCACGTTGCGCCCATACCAGCGGCCATGTGGAATGGAGTCAACGCGCGATGGCCGACTGCGCATGGAAGATTAGATTTGCATTCGACGGATTGAAGTGATATCAGTCCGTCCATCACTGGCGATGGAGGCTATGGATGATCGCTGCCATTCCGGATTTGGAGGTCGAGCGAATCGCCGGCAAGTGCCGGACAATTTCGGATAAGGCGCGGGCCTTACTCAAGGCGGGCTACAGTATCGGCGATACCGCAAGGGCGCTTGACCGGAGCTACCAGCAGATTCGTCAGGTCGTGAAGGGTGATGAGGCGAGAATGGCCCGGAACGCCGACGCCGACCCTGCTTCGGCCAACGAAGCGGCCCGCCCGATTGACCCTGCGGCGGCAATCTTTCGGCTGTCGGTCGATGACGCGGGGAAGCTGATTCTTCCTGCGTCACTGCTGAGCGTGCTGAATGTCGAACCCGGCGATGCGGTGATTGTGGAAGCGAAGGATGGACGGATGTCACTTAGTCCGGCACGCTTGGCCATGGCGCAGGCGCAGGAATTGATTGGCCGATTGTTGCCGGGTGCCGAGAGCCTGTCCGAATCCTTGCTTGCCGACCGTCGGCGCGAGCAAGCGCGGGAACGGGGCAATGGCTGAGGCTGTTCTGGATGCCTCCGCGGTCCTTGCATTCCTTCAACGCGAGGCTGGTGAGGATATCGTTCGGCGCGTCATGCCGCGCGCATTGTTGTGTTCGGTCAATCTAACCGAGATCGTGACGAAGCTGACGGAGCGGGGCCTCGATCGCGCGGTCGTTCGGCAGATCGCCTGCGGTCTGCCTTACCGGATCGTGGACTATGACCGGGAGCTTGCTGTGGACGCCGGAATCCTTTGGTGTCAGACCCGCTCGGCCGGTCTTTCGCTTGGCGATCGGGCATGTCTCGCACTTGCCGCGCGCGAGCGCCTACCCGCCCTGACTACGGACCACGCGTGGACGCAGGGCAATTTCGGCGTCGAGGTACAGGTCATCCGACCCCGCAGCACAACCTGAGACAGGCGGTCGGCGCGGGGTTAAGCTGTAGCACTCTTCTGCAACGCCTCCGGCGCCAGTGCGGCGATCAGCGCATCGGGTTCCGTCAGCGGCAGCGAGCAGACCGGCCCGACGCAGACATAGGCGGTCGGCTTGCCGTCCACCTGCCCCTTGCCGTGGGCCGGATGGTCGGCCGGCAGGCCTGCATCCGGCGCGACCGTCAGCAGCACGCGGTCCGGCACGCTGCGCGCGTGCGCGGCGCGCAGAAGATCGACCGTACCCGGATCGCCGCGTGTGCCGATCACCGCCACCTGCACCGCGCGCGCCAGCAGCTCGAACCCGATCAGCAGGCTCGGCAGCGCTAGCACGTTGCGCGGCAGGTCGCCGGCGAATGCGTCGATGATCGCCTGCGCCCGCGCCCGGTAATGGTCCTCGCCGGTCAGGTGGTAGAGCCGCGCGGCGACCTGGGCCGCGATGCCGTTGCCGCTCGGCGTCGCATTGTCGATCGCGTTCCTGGTACGGACAAGCAGGCTTTCGGCATCGTCCGCGGTCAGGAAATAGCCACCGTGCTCGCCATCCCGGAAATGGACGTCCAGCGTATCCATGAAGCTGCGCGCCCAGGCCAGGTAGAGGGGATCGCTCGTCCCCTCGTACAATGCCAGCGCCGCACGCGCCATGTTGGCGTAGTCGTCGAGAAGCTCCGCAGGCTGAAGCTTGCCCAGCCGCCACGAATGCCGAAGCCGCGATCCTGTCACCATTTCGTCGGTGACGAACTGGAACGCGCGCTCCGCGGCCGCGAGCCAGCGCGGTTCGGCGAATGCCGCCGCGGCCTCGGCCAGGGCGGTGATCATCAAGCCGTTCCAGTCGGCCAGCACCTTGTCGTCCCAGCCGGGGCGGACCCGCGTGCCACGCAGACCCAGGAGGCGTTCGCGCATCGGCGCCAGTTTCGCTTCATCCTCCGCAGGCGGAAGGCTGGCCTGGCCCAGGCGGTTGAGGATGGTCTTGCCTTCCCAGTTGCCCAGCGGCTGTACGTCGTAGTGGCGGCGGAACAATTCCGCGTCGGCGCCCAGCGCCTGGTCGATCTCCGCCATCGTCCAGACGTAATAGCGCCCTTCCTCGCCTTCCGAATCGGCATCGAGCGTGGCGGCGAAGCCGCCGCCGTCCGCGATCATCTCGCGCAGCAGCCATTCGACCGTCTCGCGCACCCGCGCGGCGTAGAGCGGGTTGCCGGTTTCCTGCCAGACCAGGGTCAGCAGGCTGACGATCTGCGCGTTGTCGTAGAGCATCTTCTCGAAGTGCGGCGCGAGCCATCGTTCGTCCACGGAATAACGCGCGAATCCGCCGCCCAGGTGGTCGTAGATGCCGCCCTGCGCCATGTTGGTCAGCGTGACGTCGACCGCGTCGCGATAGAGCGCGTTGCCGGTGCGCAGGTAGGCCCGCCACAACAGCGTGAACAGCGGGACTTGCGGGAATTTCGGCGCGTGGCCCAGGCCGCCATGCGCCATGTCGACTTCCTGCACGATCCGCGCGGCCGCCGCGTCGAGCGTCGCGAAATCGAGCTGTCCGCCGCCGTCGCCGCCGCGCGACATCCGCGTCAGCGCGCCGAGGAGCGCGTCGCGGTTCTTGGTCACCTGTTCCGGGTTGGTGTCGAAGGCATTGCGCACGCCGCGCAGCACGTCGCGGAAGCCGGGCCGGCCGTAGCGCGGCTCGGGCGGGAAATAGGTGCCGCCCCAGAACGGCTCGCCGTCGGGGTTCAGGAACATGGTCAGCGGCCAGCCGCCCTGTTCCCCCAGCAATTGCAACGCGGTCTGATAGATCGCGTCGATGTCCGGCCGCTCCTCGCGGTCGACCTTCACGTTGACGAACAATTCGTTCATCAGCGCGGCGGTGTCCGGGTCCTCGAAGCTCTCATGCGCCATGACGTGGCACCAGTGGCAGGCGGCGTAGCCGACCGAGAGCAGGATCGGCTTGTTGTCGGCGCGCGCCCGCGCCAGCACCGCGGGTCCCCAGGGCTGCCAGTCCACCGGGTTGTCCTTGTGCTGCAGCAGATAGGGGCTGGTCTGGTCGGCGAGCGCGTTGGGCATGAGGCGATCCGGGATTGCGGGGGGTGGGGGTCGCGGTTGAAGGCCGGCGGCCACTCTCCTACTGTGCCAGGAACGGGGCACCATTCCTAGGAACGGGCGCCAATCGCCCCGGTTGGCCAGGGTACGCGGAACGCGATGAACATACGCCTCGATATCGACTGCTCGCCGGAGGAGGCGCGGCGCTTCCTCGGCCTGCCCGACCTGGGCCCGGTCCACGACGTATTCGTCGGCCGCCTGCAGGACATGGTGGCCAGGGCGCTGACGCCGGCGGCGGCGGACGACATGGTCCGCACCTGGCTGTCGGCCGGTGTCCAGGGCATGGGCGCGGTGCAGAAGGCGTTCTGGGACGCGGCGCGCGGCGCGACCGGCCAGGGCGGTTCGGGCCAGGGGGGCGGTTCCGGCGCCTGACCGCGAATGTAACCTTCTGTTCCTTGCAGGAAACCGCGATGTCCGACCGTGTTCCACCCTTGTTCTATGATTGTCACGTCTTCTGTTGCACCAACCAGCGTGCGCCCGGCCACCCGCGCGGATCATGTAAGGAGCGCGGTGCCGAGCCGTTGCGCGAATATATGAAGCGGGCGGCGAAGCAACTCGGCCTCAAAGGCAGGGTCAGGATCAATTCGGCCGGCTGCCTCGACCGCTGCGAACTTGGGCCAACCATGGTGATCTATCCGGAAGGCGTCTGGTATACTTACCATAACCGCGAGGACATCGACGAAATCCTGCAGAAGCACGTCATCGAGGGCGGCCGCGTCGAACGTTTGATGTTGGCGCCGGACCAGGAAGCGCCGCCCCCCGCGCCGCCCCAGACCGCCGACGCCTGACCTGTACGGCCCGTCCCGCCATGCGCGGTGAGACTATCTTTGCGGTGTCGTCCGGCGCTGGGCGGGCCGCCGTAGCGGTTATCCGGGCCTCCGGCCCCGACGCCGGTGTAGCATTGGCCCGCTTAGCCGGCGGCTTGCCTGCGCCGCGCCACGCGGCTTTACGCACCTTGCGCCGCCCGGCCGACCATGCGGTGCTTGATCGCGCGCTGGTGCTGTGGTTCCCTGGCCCGGACAGCGTAACCGGCGAGGATGTCACGGAATTCCACGTTCACGGTGGCCTTGCGGTGGTCGCCGCGCTGCTCGATACGCTGGCAGCAGAGCCGGGCCTGCGGCCGGCCGAGGCAGGCGAGTTCACCCGGCGCGCCTTCGACAACGGCAAACTCGATCTGACCGAGGTCGAAGGCCTTGCTGACCTGATCGCGGCCGAGACGGAGGCCCAGCGGCGTCAGGCGCTGCGCCAATATTCCGGGGCGTTGCGCGACCTCTACGAAGACTGGCGGGCGCGTCTCTTGAGGATGGTCGTTTACGCCGAGGCCGACATCGACTTCGCCGAAGAGGCGATCCCGCCCGAATTGGCTGCGGAGAACCGACGGGCGGCGGAGGCTTTGCGCCGGGCGGTGGCCGCTCATCTGGCGGACAATCGGCACGGCGAGCGGCTGCGCGACGGGGTCTCGGTCGTCGTGCTAGGGGCGCCGAATGCGGGAAAATCAAGTCTTGTCAATATGTTGGCGCGGCGCGACGTGGCCATCGTATCGGCCGAGCCGGGTACGACGCGCGACGCGATCGAGGTGCGGCTCGATCTCGGCGGCTACCCGGCGACCGTGATCGATACCGCTGGCTTGCGCGAAGCGGCCGGCATGGTCGAGACGGAGGGCATCCGCCGCGCCCGCGCCCGCGCGGCCGACGCCGACCTGAAGCTGATTCTGTTTGACGCCACGACCTGGCCGGACCTGGATGCGGCGTCGTGCGCGTTGATGGATGGTGACACCATCGCTGTGCTGACCAAGATGGACTTGGCGGGTCGCGGCCATGTGTTGCGGGACGCGCCGCCTGCGGCCTTCCAGTGCATTTCGGTGACAAGCGGCGAAGGATTGGAGGGCTTTCTCGGCGCGCTGGGAGCGGCGGTGGCGATGCGCGCTCGCGTGGCGGAGACACCGGCGCTGACCCGGATGCGCCATCGCGTGCTTTTGGAAACGTGCGTCGGCCAACTTGACGCATTCCTAACGCATTCCGACGTTGCGCCGGCAGAGTTGGCTGCGGAGGATCTGCGGTTAGCAGCCCGGGCGCTAGGCCGGTTGACCGGCCGCATCGACGTAGAAGACGTACTGGATTCGATCTTCCGGGAATTCTGTATCGGCAAATAGGGCGGTAAGCCGGCGCTTCCTGTTTCACGTGAAACATTCTAGCTTGCGCGCAATGAACGGGATGAAGGCCTTCGACGTCGTCGTGATCGGCGGCGGCCATGCCGGCTGCGAGGCCGCCGCGGCCGCGGCGCGGATGGGCGCGCGCGCGCTGCTCGTTACCCACCGCACCGGCACGATCGGCGAAATGTCGTGCAACCCCGCGATTGGTGGACTGGGCAAGGGCCACCTGGTGCGTGAGATCGACGCGCTCGACGGCCTGATGGGCCACGTCGCCGATCGCGCTGGCATCCAATTCCGCCTGCTGAATAGGGGCAAGGGGCCAGCCGTGCGCGGCCCGCGGGCCCAGGCCGACCGCGCGCTCTATCGCGGCCACATGCAGGCGGCCTTGGCAGAGACCCCGAATCTCGAAATCCGGGCCGAATCGGTTGAAGATATCGAGATCGTTGGTGGCCGACTGTGCGCCGTGCTAACCGGCTCGGGTGCCCGCATCGCTTGCGGTGCGGCGGTGATTACCGCCGGCACGTTCCTGCGCGGCTTGATCCATATCGGCAGGTCGACCGTGCCGGCCGGTCGTGTCGGCGAAAAGCCCGCGGTCGGGCTGGCCGAGACCTTGTATCGGCTCGGCCTGCCGATGGGGCGGCTGAAGACTGGCACGCCGCCGCGCCTCGACGGCCGCACCATAGATTGGTCCGGCCTCCACGTACAGCATGGCGACGACCCGCCAGCGCCGTTTTCGTTCCTGACGGGGGCGATCACGACGCCGCAGGTCCCGTGCCATATCACGACGACGACGGAGGCGACCCACGCGCTGATCCGGGCCAACCTGCACCAGGCGCCGCTCTATTCCGGCCAGATCTTGGGGACCGGACCGCGCTATTGCCCGTCGATTGAGGACAAGGTAGTCCGCTTCCCCGCGCGCGACGCGCATCAGATTTTCCTTGAGCCGGAAGGGCTTGAGCCCTCCGTTCGGCGTTCGAATAACGGCGTGCT
>JBDZUN010000078.1:0-13666 GCA_040255145.1 Hyphomicrobiales bacterium
GACACGTGCCGATCACCGACGAACATCGACGCCGGCGTGGCCGGAATTTTGCGCTGGCCGGCGTTCTGCTGGCGCTCGTCGTTCTATTCTTCATCCTGACCTTGGTGAAGATGGGCGGCCATGTATTCGACCGGCAGTTCTGAGCGCCGCGGGCGCGCCGCCGATCGCGATCCGGGTGGCGACGTGACCGTCGCCATGGCGTATATCGTCGTCGAGTCGGTGTGGCCGGGTAGGGCGCCGCGGTGTACGCGAAGCGGGCGGGTGCGGCGCGCGGGTTCGGCGCGACGGCCGGTTTTGGGATAATTGGGGTTTAGCGGAGCACGCGAGATGGCCGATACGCACGCCAAAGGGCACGATTATCACCTGGTCGACCCGAGTCCGTGGCCGATCGTCGGCTCGCTCGGCGCCTTCACCGCCGCCGTCGGCGCGATCATGGTGTTCCACCACATCCAGCCGTGGGGAAACTGGGTTCTGCCGATCGGCATCCTGATCATCCTGTACACGATGGTCGCGTGGTGGCGCGACGTGATTCGCGAGGGCGAGCACCAGAACGACCATACGCCGGTGGTGCAGCTCGGCCTGCGCTACGGCATGATTCTGTTCATCGCCTCGGAGGTGATGTTCTTCCTGGCGTGGTTCTGGGCGTTCTTCCACAACGCGCTCGACCCCGCGCTGAGCATGGGCGGCGTGTGGCCGCCAAAGGGCATCGAGACGATGGACCCGTGGCACCTGCCGCTGGTCAACACGCTGATCTTGCTGACGTCGGGCACGACGGTCACCTGGGCGCACCATTCGCTCCAGCAGGGCGACCGCAAGGGCCTGGTTCAGGGACTGACGCTAACCATCCTGCTGGGCCTGATGTTCACCGCCGTCCAGGGCTACGAATACGTCCACGCGCCGTTCCATTATGCCGGCAACATCTACGGCGCCGTGTTCTTCATGGCGACCGGGTTCCACGGCTTCCACGTCATCATCGGCACGATCTTCCTGGCGGTCTGCCTGGGCCGGGCGCTCAAGGGCCACTTCAAGCCCGACCACCATTTCGGGTTCGAGGCGGCGGCATGGTACTGGCACTTCGTCGACGTGGTGTGGCTGTTCCTGTTTGCCTGCATCTACGTCTGGGGCCGCGGTCCGGTGGTGCCGGGCGCCTGAGGCCGGTAGATCGCGCGCCGGGCGCCCGCCCTGGAGACGAGCGCCATGCCGCAGGCGGTCTCGCCGGTCGGGGCCGCCTTGCGTGGACGGTGCCCTGCATGCGGCCAGGGCCGGCTGTTCACCGGATATTTGGCGATGGCGCCGCGTTGCGAGATTTGTGACGAGGATCTGAGCGAAACCGATCCGGGCGACGGCCCCAGGGCTTTCGCGATCCTGATCGGCGGCGCGCTGATCATGATCGGCGTCGTCACGGTCGAAGTCCGGTTTCATCCGCCCTATTGGGTCCACGCCGTGATCTGGGTGCCGACGATCACCATCGTGCTGCTCGGGCTGGTCCGGTTGCTCAAGGCGCTGATGATCGGACTGCAATTCAAGTTCAAGGCCCGGGAGGGCAGGATCTCCGACTCGTGAAGACAATCCCCATGCGCCGTCCACGCCCGGTCACCGCGGTCGCGGTTCTCGCGGCATTCGCAATCCTGTGCAGCCTCGGCATCTGGCAGGTCGAGCGCCTCCATTGGAAGCTCGGCCTGATCGACCGCATCCACGACCGCCTGTCGGCGGCGCCGGTGCCGCTGCCGACCTCCGACATCGTGCCCGACGCCTGGCAATATCGCCGCGTCGAAGTCGGCGGTGTCTTCCGTTACGATCAGGAAAGCCACGTGTTCGGCGCCAACAGGTACGGCGATTCCGGATGGCTGGTCATTACCCCGCTCGAGCGGCCGGACGGCACGTTCGTCTTCGTCAATCGCGGCTGGGTGCCGCAGGATCGCAAGGATCCTAAGACGCGGCCGGAAGGGCAGGTCAAGGGGCCCGTCCACATCGTCGGCATCGTCCACCTACCCTGGCCGCGCGGCATGTTCGTCGGCCCCAACAACCCCGACAAGAACGTCTGGTTCTATGGCGATATCGACGCCATGGCGCGGCACGACGACATCCGGCGCTACGCGCCGGTCTTCGTCGATGCCGATGCGACGCCCAATCCGGGCGGTCTGCCGATCGGCGGTCAGACGCGCGTCCACCTGCCCAACAATCATCTGGAATACGCCATCACGTGGTTCGCGCTGGCTGCGGCTTTGCTGGTGATGTTCGTCTACGCCCACGCCCGCCGACAGGAACCGGACACGCCCGTCCCGCCGGCCGGCGGCCCGCATGCCTGACATTGGGTACGGGGCCTACGCGGCTTTGCGCGACCGATTCGGCCGCGTCGCGGATGTCGGGGGCGCGCTGGCGATGCTGCACTGGGATCACGCCGCGATGATGCCAGAGGGCGGCGCGGCGGCGCGGGCGCGCCAGATCGCGACGCTGGAGGGGCTCGCCCACGGCATGCTGGCCGATGCGGCGCTGTCCGACCTGCTCGACGAAGCCGAGGCGGCGACTGGCCTCGGTCTGTGGGATGCGGCCAACCTGCGCGAGATGCGCCGCGCCTGGCGGCACGCCCGTGCCGTTCCGGCGGACCTTGTCGAGGCGCTATCGGTGGCGGCTTCGGAGTGCGAGACGGCGTGGCGGGAAGCGCGGCCGGCGGATGATTTCGCCGCCGTCGCGCCGCTCCTGGACACGGTGCTGCGGCTGACGCGCGAACAGGCGGCGGCCAAGGCGGCGGCGTTTGGCTGTGCGCTCTATGACGCGCTGCTCGATTCCTACGAGCCGGGCGGCACGGCTGTGCGCATCGACACGCTGTTCGCCGGACTGGCCGCCGTGCTGCCCGATCTGCACGACCGCGCGTTGGCGCGGCAGGGCGCGGCGCCGCTCGCGCCGCAAGGCCCGTTCCCGGTCGAGGCCCAGCGTGCGCTGGGCGTCGAAGTCATGGGCACGCTCGGCTTCGATTTCTGCCATGGGCGGCTCGATCGGAGCCACCATCCCTTCACCGGCGGTGTGCCCGACGACGTGCGGCTGACGACCCGCTATCACGAGCGCGACTTCCTACGCGGGCTGCTGGGCACGGTGCATGAGACCGGCCACGCCCTCTACGAGCAGGGCCTGCCCGCGGCGTGGCGGCGGCAGCCGGTCGGGGATGCGCGCGGCATGGTGCTGCATGAGAGCCAGTCGCTTCTGATGGAGATGCAGGTCGCGCGTGGCGACGCGTTCCTGGACTTTCTCGCCCCGCTGCTGGAGCGTGCGCTGGGCGCCGACCCGGCCTTCCGGCCCGACAATCTGGCGCGCCTGACGCGGCGCGTGGCGCGCGGCCTGATCCGGGTGGACGCCGACGAGATCGCTTACCCGCTGCACGTCGTGCTGCGCTACCGGCTGGAACGGGCAATGCTGGCCGGCGATCTCGCAGTCGGCGACCTGCCTGGCGCGTGGAACGAAGGGATGCGGGATTTGCTGGGCGTCGTGCCGCCGGATGACCGCGACGGCTGCATGCAGGACGTGCACTGGTTCAGCGGCGCCTTCGGCTATTTCCCGACTTATACGCTGGGCGCACTCGCTGCGGCGCAATTGTTCGCCGCCGCCGGCCGCGCCGTCGCCGGTCTGCCGGATGCGCTGGCGCGGGGCGAGGTTGCGCCGCTGCTGGCCTGGCTGCGGGCGGAGGTGCATGGCCGGGCGAGTTCGGCCTCCACCGACGCGGTCCTCGAAGCCGCGACCGGCTCTCCGCTCGAAACCGCTGCCTACCTCGCCCATATCGAGGCGCGGTACCTGTCATGACCATCCGCTACATCAGCACGCGGGGCGCGGCCCCGCCGGCGACGTTCGAGGATGTGCTGCTCGGCGGCCTGGCGCCCGACGGCGGGCTCTACCTGCCGGAGGAATGGCCGGCGCTGCCGGACGCGCCGTTGGCGGAGTTGGCGCGGCTCGACTATCCGGACCTTGCCTTCGCGGTGGTCCGGCCGTTCATCGGCGATACGATCGACGACGAGGCGCTCTCCGGCATCCTGCACGCGGCCTATGCCGATTTCGGCCATCCGGCGGTTACGCCGCTGCGCCAGGTCGAACCGGGCCTATGGCTCTTGGAGCTGTTCCACGGCCCGACGCTGGCGTTCAAGGATCTGGCGCTGCAGCTGCTGGGCCGCCTGTTCGAGCACGTGCTGGCGCGGCGCGGCGCACACGTCACGGTGGTCGGCGCGACGTCGGGCGATACCGGCTCGGCTGCGATCGAGGCGTTCCGCGGCAAGCCGCACGCCACGGTCTTCATCCTGCATCCGCACGGCCGGGTCTCGGACGTGCAGCGGCGCCAGATGACGAGTGCGGCCGACCCGAACGTGCACAATATTGCGATCGAGGGCACGTTCGACGACTGCCAGGCGCTGGTCAAGGGCCTGTTCAACGACCGGGATTTCCGGGACCGGGCGCGGCTGTCGGCGGTCAATTCGATCAACTGGGCGCGGGTGATGGCCCAGATCGTCTATTATGTCCACGCCGCCGCGGCGCTGAACGCCGAGGAGGGCATCGCCTTCACCGTGCCGACCGGCAATTTCGGCGACATCTTCGCCGGCTATGCGGCGGCACGCATGGGGCTGCCGGTGCGCCGGCTTATCGTCGCGACCAATGCCAACGACATCCTGGCGCGGGCGCTTGGGTCCGGGCGTTATGCCGTCGGACCGGTGGTCCGCACCATGAGCCCGAGCATGGACATCCAGGTTTCCAGCAATTTCGAGCGGCTCCTGTTCGACCTGCACGACCGCAACGGTGCCGTGGTCGCCACGCTGATGGATGCGCTGGCGCGCGAGGGCGCCTTCACCCTGGGCAATGCCGCGCTGGCCAAGGCGCGCCCGTTGTTCGACGCCCGCCGGGTCGGCGAGGACGAGACCCTCGCCACCATTGCCGACCTGCATGCGCACGCCGATATGCTGGTCGATCCGCACAGCGCGGTGGGCGTCACCGCGGCACGCGCGGCGCGCGATCGCACGGTGCCGATGGTTACGCTGGCGACGGCGCATCCGGCCAAGTTCCCCGATGCGGTCGAGCGCGCGACCGGGCGGCGGCCCGACCTGCCGCCGCGGCTGGCCGACCTGATGGCGCGGCCGGAACGCTACGACGTGCTGCCGGCGGACGCGACGCGGATCAAGGCATATATCGACGAAAGGACCAGCCACGGATGACCGCCCGACTCGCCACCCTGGATAACGGCCTCCGCGTCGTGACCGAGGCGATGCCGAACCTCGAAAGCGCCACGATCGGCGTCTGGGTCGATGTCGGCGCCCGGCACGAGCCGATCGGGGTCCACGGCGTCTCGCACCTGCTGGAGCACATGGCGTTCAAGGGCACCGAGCGGCGCTCCGCCCAGGCCATCGCCGAGGAGATCGAGGCGGTCGGCGGCCACCTCAACGCCTATACCGGGCGCGAGCACACGGCCTATTACGCGCGCGTCCTGAAGCAGGACGTGCCGCTCGCGCTCGACATCCTGGCCGATATCCTGGGCCATTCGGTGTTCGCGGCCGACGAGCTGGAACGCGAACGCCAGGTGGTCATCCAGGAAATCGGTCAGGCCGAGGACACGCCCGACGACATCGTGTTCGACTTCCTCCAGGAGGCCGCCTATGCCGACCAGGCGCTGGGCCGAACCATCCTGGGCACGGTCGACAGCGTCGGCGGCATGCGGCGTGAGGCGCTGGCCGGCTACATGGCCGGCCATTACGGCGCCGGCGCGATGGTGCTGGCCGCGTCCGGCGCGGTCGAGCACGAAGCCGTGGTCGCGCTGGCCCAGGATTTGTTCGGCGGGTTCCCGCGCGGGGCCGGCAACCCGTTTGAGCGCGCCGCCTATCGCGGTGGCGAACGGCGCGAGGCGCGCGACCTGGAGCAGGCCCACGTCACCCTGGGCTTCGAGGGCGTGACCTATGACGACGTCGATTTCTATCCGTCGCAGGTCTATTCGACCGTGCTCGGCGGCGGCATGTCGTCGCGCCTGTTCCAGGAGGTGCGCGAGAAGCGCGGGCTCTGCTATTCGGTCTTTTCGTTCGGCAGCTCCTATGTCGATACCGGCCTGATCGGCGTCTATGCCGGGACCGGCGAGGCGGAGGTCGCCCGGCTGCTGCCCGTCGTGCTAGGCGAGATGGAGGCCCTGGCCGGCGATGCCGGCGAGGACGAGACCGCCCGCGCCCGGGCGCAGATCAAGGCGGGCCTGCTAATGGGCCTCGAATCGTCCTCCAACCGGGCGGAGCAGCTGGCCCGGCAATTGTTGATCTTCGGGCGCATCCTGCCGGTCGAGGAGGTCGTGGAGCGGATCGAAGCGGTCGATGCCGCCGCGGTGCGCCGCTTCGCCGACCGCGTGCTGCGCAGCGCCGGGCCGAGCCTTGCGGCTCTGGGCCCGATCGAAACACTGGACGACGTCACCAAGATCGCCGCACGATTGGGCTAGTGCAGTTTGTGCTCGGATGGGATTATCCCTTGCTGTCATCCCGGCCAAGTACGGCGGAGCCGTGCGCGAGCCGGGACCCAGTAAACGGCCGATTCTGCGAGTGCTTTCTACGGCTGAAGTTTACTGGATCCCCGCTTTCGCGGGGATGACAACCGGGTGTAGGGCGGTTCGATCTTCTGATCTCGACCCGCTCTAGCGGGGGTCGGGAGCCGGCAGGCACGGATTGACGGGGACTGGCGCATGGCCTTCCTTCGCAGCGTTACCCAGGGCGACGTTTTCGACCCGATTGACGGCGAGCACGTCGCGCTACGCTTCCCCCGCGGGATCGATTTCGACGAATGGGCGCGGTTGCGCGAGGCGAGCCGCGCCTTCCTGACACCGTGGGAGCCGACCTGGGCGTCGGACGAACTGACGCGCAGCGCCTATCGCCGGCGGCTGCGCCGCTATGCCGACGACATCCGGGCCGACCAAGCCTATGCGTTCTTCGCGTTCCGGCAGGACACCGGGGCGCTGGTCGGCGGCCTGACCTTGAGCGGCATCCGCCGCGGCGTCACCCAATCCTGCTCGCTCGGCTACTGGATGGGCGAGACTCATGCCGGGCGCGGGCTGATGACCGATGCGGTGCGCGCGATCGTCCCCTATGTGTTCGAGACGCTGCGGCTGCATCGGCTAGAGGCGGCGTGCCTGCCGACCAACGAGCCGTCGAAGCGGCTTTTGCGCCGCGTCGGCTTCAGCGAGGAGGGCTATGCGCGCCAGTACCTGCGCATCGACGGCGCATGGCGCGACCACGTCCTGTTCGCGATGCTGGAGGGCGATCCGCGGCCCCGCTGAGCACGCGCCAAGCCGACATGCCGGGAGTATCAGGCGTGGCCGGCGGTGCCGGACAGGTGCGATGCCTCGACCCCGAGCTTGGCCAGCGCCTGCGGCCATTTCGCCGCCACGTCGCGCCCGAAGACCAGGTCCAGGTCGGCCGGGCAATGCAGCCAGCCATTCGCGCTCAGCTCCGCCTCGAGCTGGCCGGGCGCCCAGCCGGCATAGCCGAGCGCGAGCAGGCTGTGCGCCGGGCCGTCGCCGCGCGCGATGGCGGTCAGGATCTCGACCGAGGCGGTGACGCTGATCTCGTCCGAAACGCGCGAGGTGGCGCCGGTCAGGTGGAAGTCCGCCGAATGCAGCACGAAGCCGCGCCCGGTCTCGACCGGGCCGCCAAAATGGACCGACATGTCGGCCGCCGCCCCGGCCGGCACGATCTCAAGCTGCTCCAGCAATTGCGGGAAGGTGATATGGCTGACCAGCTTGTTGATCACGAGGCCCATGGCGCCGTGCGCCTCGGAGTGGGCGCACAGATAGATCACAGTCCGCTCGAAGCGCGGATCGCCCATGCTAGGCATCGCAATCAGCATCTGGCCTTCGAGGAAGCCTCCCCGGTCAGGCGCCTGCGGCTGCGGATCGTGCGTCTCGCTCATGCATTAAAGATGAGCGAGGCGGCTGCGAACCTCAAGGCTGGTGCGCGCCGTCTTTCGGATGGCGGCCGGATGTCGCGCCGGCTGCTTCTGTCGGCGGTGGTCGCCTACCTCGCATGGCCGAGCGGCCCGGCGCACGCCGCAACGCCCTGGATCGACCGGGGTCAGGTCGCGGTGCGCCTGCTGGTGGCGCCGCCGGCTGAGGCAGGGGCGGAAGCGGGCGTGCGGCGCATCGGCGTCGAGTTCCGCCTGGCGCCGGGCTGGACGACCTATTGGCGCAGCCCCGGCGAGGCCGGCGTCGCGCCGCGATTCGACTGGAGCGGATCGGTCAACCTGAAGGATGCGGTCGTGTCATGGCCGGCGCCGACACGCCTGTCGGAAGGTGGCTTCGCCACCTTCGGCTATGGCGGTGGGGTTGTCCTGCCCGTCCGCCTCGTCCCGCGCGACCCGGCGGCGGCGGTGACGGCGATGCTCAACCTGGATTTCGCGATCTGCGGCACGATCTGCGTGCCGAAGCGCGTGGTGCTGAGGTTGCCGCCCGGCGCGGCGGGGTCGGCCGCGGATGCCGCGGCGATCGGCAGGTTCGCGCGCCGGGTGCCGCGGCGGCGAATCGCGGGGCTCGAAGTGCGTCGCGTCGATCTGTCGTCGCGGCGACTGGAACTCGCGCTCGACGCCGTGCCGCCGCTTGCGCGTGGGACGTATCTCGACCTGATCGCCGAAGGGTCCGACGGCGTCCTGGCCGCGAGGCCGGACATCCGCCGCGCGCCCGACGGCGGCGCCGCGGTGTTCATCCTGCAGCCGCGGGCCGGCGTGGTCTTGCCCGAGACCTTGACGCTGACACTGGTGGCGGGCGAGCGCGCCCTGTCGGTGGTAGCCGCCCGTGCGCGCGGACAGTAAGATTTGCCCACAACGCTTTTGCCGAGAGCTTCACCCGCGGCGCCGCCGCATCCGACAGGAGAATCAGAATGGCCATCAAAGCCGGCGACAAAGTGCCCAGCGCGACCCTGACCAGGATGGGCGACAAAGGGCCGGAGCCCGTCAACACCGACGACTTCTTCAAGGGCCGCAAGGTGGCGGTGTTCGCGGTGCCCGGCGCATTCACGCCGACCTGCTCCAATCAGCACCTGCCCGGCTTCGTTAAGAGCGCCGACCAGATCCGGGGCAAGGGCGTCGACGAGATCGCCTGCATCTCGGTCAACGACGCCTTCGTCATGGGTGCCTGGGGCAAGGACCAGAATTGCGCCGGCAAGGTGACTATGCTGGCCGACGGCGACGGATCGTTCACCAAGGCGATCGGCATGGAATTCGATCTGGGCCGGGTCGGGCTTGGCACGCGGTCGAAGCGCTATTCCATGATCGTCGACAACGGCGTCGTGAAACAGTTCAACCTCGAGGAAAATCCGGGCGAGGCGAAGACCAGCGGCGCCGAAAACCTGCTGTCCAATCTGTAGTAGATATTGGGACGAACTGGAACCGACCTATACTCTGCGTCATCCCCGCGGAAGCGGGGATCCAGTAAACTTCTATGGCGGAGGATATTCGCGGACTCGAAGTTTACTGGATCCCGGCTCGGCGCTATCGCGCCGTCCGGGATGACAGCATAGTGTAACGTCACGTTACCTGCGGCCTGATCGGCCTAATCTCTACGCGGTAGAAGGCGAGCTGGGCCTCGCCGGAACGGCGGGTTTCGAGCAAGGCGAACCCGTCCGGCTCCGGTGCCGGCTCGTCGGCCGCAATCTCGGCGATTGCGAGCGCACCCGGCGCCAGCCAGCCGCCGGTCAGCGCCGAGGCCAATGCCCGTGCGGCCAGGTCGCGCCGATAGGGCGGGTCGAGCAATACCAGGTCGAAGCGCCCGCCGGCCGGCCCCGGCAGCGGGCCGAGGTCGGCTGCGTCCCGCCGCAGCACCCGGGTCGCACCGGTCAGGTCCAGCGCCTCGATATTGCGGCGCAGGGCGGCGCGCGCCGCTGAATCCTGCTCGACGAAGACCGCGCGGACGGCGCCGCGCGACAAAGCCTCCAGTCCGAGCGCGCCGGAACCCGCGAACAGGTCGAGCACCCGCATGCCTTGCGGCGCCGACGGTCCGCCCGGCGGGGTGAAGCTGCCATGCGCCAGCATGTTGAACAGGGTCTCACGCGTGCGGTCGCTGGTCGGCCGGGTGCCGGCGCCCGGCGGGGCGACCAACGGCCTGCCGCGCAGGCGGCCGGCGACGATCCTCATGACCGTTGTTTTGCACGGCTATGCGGCGCGGGGGCCCGTTGCAGCAGTGCGCCCAACTGATCGCGCAGCACGCGGCGCGGTACTTCCTCGACCGCGCCGGGCGCGACGTGGCCGATCTGGAACGGCCCGTAGGAGACGCGGATCAGCCGGTTGACCTTCAGCCCGAGGCTTTCGAGCACGCGGCGCACCTCGCGATTCTTGCCTTCGCGTAGGCCCATGGTCAGCCAGACATTGCCGCCCTGGGCGCTGTCGACCCGGGCCTCGATCGGGCCGTAGCGGATTCCGGCGACGGTCAGGCCGTGCATCAACGGATCGAGCTCGGCCTGGACGACGCGGCCGAAGCAGCGCACGCGATAGCGCCGCACCCAGCCGGTCGTCGGCAGCTCCAGCCGCCGCGCCAGCGCACCGTCATTGGTCAGCAGCAGCAGGCCCTCGGAATTGAGATCGAGCCGGCCGATCGAGATGACGCGGGGCAGCCCCTCGGGCAGGCGGTCGAACACGGTCGGCCGACCCTCCGGGTCGCGGTGGGACGTGACCAGGCCGGCCGGCTTGTGATAGCGCCACAGGCGCGGCGCCTCGGCCGCCGGGACCGGCTTGCCGTCCACCACGATGCGGCTTGCGGTCGTGACCTTGACCGCCGGGCCGTCCAGCACCTTGCCGTCGACGCTGACCCGGCCCTCGGCGATCAGCCGTTCCGCGTCGCGGCGCGAGCAGATGCCGGCGCGCGCCAGCACCTTGGCGATGCGCTCGCCGTCGGGATCGGTGTCGGTCGGGGGGCGTTCGGTAGAAGAGCGCTCGGCTGAGGTTGGGCGGTTGCGTGGCATCGCGTGGTTCTAGCGCAGGTCGGGGCGCGGCAGAAGCGCGGCGGCTTTGCGGCCGCGCCCAGGCGTGGCACCATGCGGGCCTTTGTCACCGGGAGACCATCGTCATGCCCGTCCGGCCGAGCCTGTTCATCAGCCATGGCGCGCCGACCCTGCTGCTCGACGATTCGCCGGCCAATGCGTTCCTGCGCGGGCTTGCCGCGCGGCTCGGCCGCCCGCGCGCGATCCTGTGCGTCTCGGCCCATTGGGAGACGGCGCGTCCCGCAGTCAATACCGGCAGCCGGCCCGGGACGATCCACGACTTCTCGGGCTTTCCGCGCGCCCTGCACGAATTCGCCTATCCCGCACCGGGCGATCCTGGACTGGCGGCACGGGTGGCCGCCCTGCTCGACGCCGCCGGCATGCCGGTCGACCGCGACCCGGCGCACGGCCTCGATCACGGCGCGTGGGTGCCGCTCGCCCTGATGTATCCAGGGGCCGACATCCCGGTGGTGCAGCTTTCGGTGCAGCCGACGCTGGGCGCGGCGCACCACGTTGCGCTGGGCCGGGCGCTCGCGCCGCTCTGCGCCGAGGACGTGCTGGTCCTGGGTAGCGGCAGCCTGACCCACAACCTGGCCGAGGTGCGGCGGTATCTGCATGACCGTGGCGGCGCGCCCGCCGGCATGCCATGGGCGACGGAATTCGAGGCGTGGATCGGCGACGCCGTGGCCGCGGGCGACCTGGAGGCACTGGCGGACTACCGAGCCCGCGCGCCGCACGCAGAACACGCGCATCCGACCGACGAGCACCTGCTGCCGCTGCACGTCGCCGCGGCGGCGGGCGGCGGCGCGGGGCGGGTGGTGCACCGAAGCCTCACCTTCGGCAGCCTCAGCATGGCGGCCTACGCCTTTCCCGGCCTGCCGGAACACGTCGACCCGACGACGGCGCGCACCGTCCCGGCCTGATCGTGGCTGACGGGCCCGGCTATATGGCGCGCGCGCTGGATCAGGCGTGTGGCGCGGCGGCGCGGGGCGAGGTGCCGGTCGGTGCGGTGCTGGTCGATCCCGCCACGAGCGGCGTCCTGGCCGAGGCCGGTAACGAGACCGTCGCCGCCAACGACCCGACCGCCCATGCCGAGATGCTGGTCATCCGCCGCGCGGCCGCGGCGCGGGGCGGCCAGCGGCTCGACGGCTGCGACCTCTACGTCACGCTGGAACCGTGCGCGATGTGCGCGGCGGCGATCTCGTTCGCGCGCATCCGCCGGCTCTATTTCGGGGCGGACGACCCCAAGGGCGGCGCCGTCGTGCACGGGCCGCGCTTTTTCGGCCAGCCGACCTGCCATCACGTGCCGGAAGTCTATGGCGGCATCGATGAAATTCGGGCCGCCGGCCTTTTGCGTGCTTTTTTCGCGGCGCGGCGATAGATTTCGGCCATTGATCGAAAATACGCTCGTGCCGCGACGGCGGCCCGGCTCAATGGAGCCATCCGGAGGGATTCATGGATTTCGACTACAGCGCCAAGACCAGGGAATGGATGGGACGCGTCCAGGCATTCATGGACGAGTACGTCTACCCGAACGAGGAAACCTACGAGAAGCAGATGGCGGCCTTCGGCGTTGACCGCTGGCAGGTGCCGGCGATCCTGGACGAGCTGAAGCAGAAGGCTAAGGCGCAGGACCTCTGGAACCTGTTCCTGCCGGAGAGCGATCGCGGCGCCGGGATGACCAACCTGGAATACGCGCCGCTGGCCGAGATCATGGGCAAGGTGTCGTGGGCGTCGGAAGTGTTCAACTGCTCCGCCCCGGTCACCGGCAACATGGAGGTGCTGGAGCGCTACGGCAGCGACTGGCACAAGGAGAAGTGGCTGAAGCCGCTGCTCGAAGGCAAGATCCGCTCGGCCTCCTCGATGACCGAGCCGGACGTCGCCTCCTCCGACGCCACCAACATCCAGACCGAAATCCGGCGCGACGGCGACCACTACGTCATCAACGGCCGCAAGTGGTTCACATCCGGCGCGCACGACCCGCGCTGCAAGATCTTCATCGTGATGGGCAAGACCGACCCGTCCGCCGACCGGCACAGCCAGCAGTCGCAGATCCTGGTCGAGCCGGACGCGCCCGGCGTCACGATCGTCCGCCACCTGCCGGTGTTCGGCTTCGACGACGCGCCGCACGGCCATGCCGAGGTTACTTACGAGAACGTGCGCGTACCGGTCGAGAACCTGCTGCTCGGCGAGGGCCGCGGCTTCGAGATCGCACAGGGCCGCCTCGGCCCGGGCCGCATCCACCATTGCATGCGCACGATCGGCGTCGCGGAGCGGGCGCTGGAGAAGATGTGCGTCCGGCTGATGTCGCGTGAGGCGTTCGGCAAGCGCATCGCCGAGCATTCGGTGTGGGAGGAGCGCGTCGCCCGCGCCCGCATGGACATCGAGATGACGCGCCTCCTGACCCTCAAGGCCGCCGACATGATGGACAAGGCGGGCAACAAGGTGGCGCGCGCCGAGATCGCGATGATCAAGGTGGCCGCGCCGGTGCTGGCCTGCCGCATCATCGACGACGCGATCCAGGCGTTCGGCGCGTCGGGCATCACGACCGATTCCGGCCTCGCCAAGATGTATGCGCACATCCGCACCCTGCGCATCGCCGACGGCCCGGACGAGGTGCATGAGCGCACCGTCGCCCGCATGGAATTCGGCAAGTACGGCGAATTCTCGCAGCGCCGCGCCGCCGCCGAATAACCGGCCTC
>JBDZUN010000079.1:0-13641 GCA_040255145.1 Hyphomicrobiales bacterium
GGCGTCGTCGGCCGGCGGCAGCGGTGCGGGTGCCGCGCCCGCACCGCCAGGTGCGGGCGCCTCCGCCGATCCGCTCGACGGCAATTCGGCTGTGTATCCGTCCTGCGCGGCGAGCAACAGGGTGGCGACGGCCACGGCCGCGAGCGCGGACCTGTGACGCGGTTTGGCGATGTACGTAGTCACGAAATATCCCCCCAGGGATGGCGCGCACGTCGGCGCTGGCGCCGTCACGCACCTCCCGCCCCAAATCCAGATCAAGCGAGAACGATCAGGATCAACTCGTACACAAGTAAAGGCGATATTTCATAACGAGTATTTCTGATATGAAATCAGCGTCCATCAATATGAATGCTCGGCGGGGTCGAGTCTTATTATTTACTGACAACATCATTCGGCCGCCACACGGCGCGTAGCATGACGATTTACCGCAAAGCTGAGGCCAAGGTGGCTGCGGAGGGTGTCGGCGGAGTAGTCGGCGCGGAACAGGCCGCGCGCCTGCAGGATCGGCACGACATGCTCGAAGAAAGTGGCCAGATCCTCGTCCTCGCCGAGACCGAGGATGAAACCGTCGGCCGCGCCGTCCTCGAACCAGCGCTGCAGGCGGTCGGCAATCGTCTCGGGCGCGCCGATGAAGCTTGAGCGCGGCGTGGCGAAGCGCAGCGCCGTTTCGCGCAGGGTCAGCCGTTCCTCGTGCGCAACGCGCTTGATCTTTTCGCTGTGGCTTCGATAGGCGTTGGCGCCGAGATTACCCAGGTCGGGGAACGGCGCATCGAGGTCGTAGCGGCTGAAATCGTGATAGGCGAACGGCCGGCCGAGTTGGACCAGAGCATCCTCGATTGTCACCTGCCCGGCGAGGTCGCGATAGCGCCGCTCGGCCTCAGCGTCGGTCGAGCCTATGATCGGGCCGAGGCCGGGCATCACGACGATCGAATCGGACGCGCGGCCGAATGCGGCGGCACGCCGCTTGATGTCCTGATAGAAGGCGCGCGCCTCCTGGAAATCCTCAGGCGAGGCAAAGATGCCGTCGGCGCTCCGCGCGGCGAGGTCGCGCCCGGCCTCCGACCCGCCGGCCTGGAAGATCACCGGCTGGCCCTGCGGCGAGCGGCCGATGTTGAGGGGGCCCTTGACCTGGAAGAACTCGCCCTCGTGGTCGAGGGTGTGCAGCTTGGCGCGGTCGAAGAAGGTCCCGCTTGCCTTGTCGTAGACGAAGGCGTCGTCTTCCCAGCTATCCCACAGGCCGCGCACCACCGACAGGTGTTCCGCGGCGCGGCGATAGCGGTCCTCGTGGCGGAAATGCGCGCGCCGGCTGTAGTTGAGCGCCGCGCCTTCGAGTCCGGTGGTGACGAGATTCCAGCCGGCGCGGCCGCCGCTGATCTTGTCGAGCGAGGCGAATTGCCGGGCGAGCGTGAACGGCTCGGTGAACGACGTCGTCGCCGTGCCAACCAGGCCGATGCGCGTCGTCGCGACGGCGAGTGCGGAAAGCACCGTTAGCGGCTCGAGCCGGTTCAGGAAATGGGGCGCGCTATCGGCGGTGATGTAGGGGCTGTCGACGATGAAGACGAAGTCGAACTTGGCCGCCTCGGCCTGCTGCGCGATGCGACGATAATAGTTGAAGTCGATGCTGGCGTCGGGCTGCACTGCGGGCCGACGCCACGCCCACTTGGTCGCGCCGGCGCCGTGGATGGCGGTGCCGAGCCGGATCTGTCGACGTTCGGTCATAACGGATGACTCCCGATGGTAAGCATGCAATGCATGAATATCCCTATACAGATCAACTGATCGATCGGCCGACGCCCGGCAGCGCTCACCGCCCGGTGGCGAGCTTGTCCGACGCGAAGGAGCGGTCATACCCCTCCGCGAGCGGCCGGTTGCCCGGCAGCATGCCCGCCTTGGCGAAATGGTCTTGGACGACGTGCTGGGCATCGACTATCTGATCGTCGATCGGCACCGCGACCCGCAGGTTCTTCTCCGCGGTGATGTGTGCGATGTCCGGCGGCAGCCCGGTCTCGCGCGCAAGGACCACGCCGTAATCGTCGAGGTGCGCCTGCGCCCATTTCAGCGCCCGCGCCTCGCGTTGCAGAAAATCGGCGATCAGTGCGTGCTTGGCCGCGATCGCCCGATCGTTCGCCGCCTCGAAGCCGTAGACGTCGTAGAGGCCATGCGCGTCGACCAGGATGCGCGCATGCTCCTTGAGCGCCGAGGTCAAATAGGGCGCCCATATCGCCCAGGCATCGATCGCGCCGGACGAGAATGCCGCCTTGGCATCGCCCGGCGCGAGGAAGGTGACCTTGACCGCATCTGCCGGCAGCCCGGCCTGCTCGAGCGCGCGCAGTACAAGATAGTGCCCGACCGAGCCGCGCGTCGTGGCGATGCGCTTGCCGGCCAAGTCCTCGATGCGGTGCACCGGAGAGCCGGCCGGCACGATGATCGCCAGCGCCTCGGGCGGCCGGTTCGGCGTGGTCTGCGCGCCGACTGCGCGGATCGGACTGCCGCTCTGATAGGCGAACAGGAACGGCGCATCGCCGACCAGGCCGATATCTATCGCGCCGGCGCCAAGCGCCTCGAGGAGATGCTGCGCCGCCGGGAATTCCGACCATTCGATGCGATACGGCGCACCGTTGAGCACGCCGGCCGCGACCATCACCGCCTTGGTCGAGCCGCGCTGATTGCCGACACGCAGCACCTGCTCCGCGCCCTGCCTGCCGCGGAGTTGCGGCGCGAGCCACCAGCCGACGGCCAGCGCCAGGAGCGCGAGCGCGATCCAGGCCGGCCAGCCTCGTCGCAACGGCCGAGGAGGGACAGATGTCATGACAAGGAACCCGCGGGCAGTCGGCTCGATCAACCGACGGCTGCGCGAGGCAGCACCTCGCACGCCGCGGCCCCGGCGCGCACCAGCGGGATCAAATCGCGGCCATAGGCAACCGCGTCGTCGAGCGGCTCGAAACCGCGGATCAGGAAATGATCGATGCCGACGTCGTAATAGTCGAGCATCGCCTCCGCTACCTGCTCCGGCGTGCCGACCAGGCCGGTCGAGTTGCCCTGCGCGCCGCCGATCGCGGCAACGCCGGTCCACAGCCGCTTGTCCAGGCGGTAGCCCTGCGCCGCCGTGCGCAGCAGGCGCTGCGAGCCGACATTGGGCGGCGTGTGGCCCTCGGTCCTAAAGCCGGCCTGCTCGCGCAGCGCGCGCACCCGCTCGGCGATCTCGTCGGCGCGCTTCCAGGCCGCCTCCTCGGTGTCGGCGATGACCGGGCGCAGCGACAGGCTGAAGCCGGGCCGGCGGCCATGCTTGGCGGCGGCAGCGCGCACGCGAGCGACGACCTCGCGCACCTCGGCCAGCGTCTCGCCCCACAGCGCGTAGACGTCGGCATGGCGCCCGGAGACTTCGATCGCGATGTCGGACGAGCCGCCGAAGAAGACCGGCAGATTGCTCGGCTTCACGGCGCTGAAGCCCTGGCGTACATGGTAGAATTGGCCGTCATGATCGAACGGCTGCTCCGCCGTCCATTCGCGGCGCAGCACGGTCAAATATTCGTCCGTGCGCGCATAGCGCTCGTCCTTGGTCGAGACGTCGCCATCGCGCGCCATCTCGTCGTCTGCGCCGCCAGTGATGATGTGCACTGCGACGCGGCCGTCGCTGAGCTGGTCCAGGGTGGCGAGCTGGCGTGCGGCCAGCGTCGGCTGGGTGAAGCCGGGCCGGTGCGCGACCAGGAAGCCGAGCCGCGTCGTCACCGCCGCGGCATAAGCCGCGACGATCTGGCTCTCCGGCGAGATCGAGCCGAACGGGATCAGCACGCGGTCAAAGCCGCCGGCCTCCTGCGCGCGGGCGGCCGCCTCGACATAGTCGCGGTCCAGGCCGAAGCCGTAGCGCGGATGGATTTCCGAGAGATTGTTGAAGCCGATATAGCCGATGAACTGGACGCTCATGCCGGAATCTCCACGCAGCAGGGTGTCAGATGACGAAGAAGCCGTGTGTGCCGTCGCGCGCCAGCTGTCCGACCAAGCCGTATTCCCAGTCGAGATAGGCCTGCATGGCGGCGGCAGGATTGTCGGTGCCCTCATAGGGGCGCCTGTAGCGGCCGGCCGGCCCGCGTGGCGGCAATGCGCCGGCGTCGCCGGTTTCGAGCGGATCGTCGAAGCCGCCATCGAGCACGTAGACCTCCCAGCCCATCTGGGCGAGCCAGGACGCGGTCATGTCGGCCCGCGGGCCGATGTCGTCAGCGAGCACGATGCGTGCACCGCGTACCGGAGCGTGGAAATCGGTCTCCTGCACGAGCTGGCCGCCGGGCGCGCTGCGGAAGCCGGAAATATGGCCGGCGGCGTATTCGGCCGGGTCACGCACGTCGAAACGATAGAGGCTGCGCGCCCGGTCTGTGGCAAGCGCCGCGAGTCCGATCGGGTCGAGCCGGCGCACCCCGGCGCGATAGGCGACCGCGCGGGCCCGGGCGCGCGCTGCCTCGGCCGCGTCGGCCGCCACCTTGGGAGCGCGGCGCGCCTGACCGGTCTCGAGCGTCTGACCGGCCAGGGTCCAGCCCATCGTGCCGTTGCGCAGCGCCACTACGCGGTTGGGCATGCCGGCATTGATCAGCGACTGTGCGCCGATAATGCTCCGTGTACGGCCTGCGCAATTGACGATGATCGTCGTGTCGGGATCGGGCGCCACGGCCGGCGCGTGCAACACCAGTTCCGCGCCCGGTACGCTGATACCTTTCGGGATGCTCATGGACGCGTATTCGTCGAAGCGGCGCGCGTCGAGGATTGCGATATCGGCGCGCTCCTCGATCAGGGCATAGACATCCTCGGCGGGCAGCGACGGCGTGTGGCGGCGGTGCTCGACCAACTCGCCGAAGGCTTTGCTGTAGGAGTTGACGTCGCGGAACAGCTCGTACCCGCCGTCGCGCCAGCCGCCGAGCCCGCCTTCCAGCGCGCGCACGCCGCGATAGCCGAGCGCGGCGAAATGCTCGGCGGCCGGATCGACCAGGCCCTCGCCGTCATCGTACAGCACCACCGGCACGTCGGCGCGCGGCAGACGCACCGGTGCTTCGATCGCGATGCGGTCAGGCGGCAATTGGGCCGCGAACAGCGGATGCGCCTTGGCGAACAAGGCCTCGGGGCGTAGATCGATCAGTGCGATCTCCTGCCGCGTCAGCAATGCGAGGCGTACTGCCTCCGCCGTGAGCGCGCGGGTGCGAACGATCGTTCCCGTCATGACAGGCCCGACCGGTCCCAGAGGTTGGGGATCGCCGCATTGGCATAGCCGGAGACGAAACGCTTCGGTCGTCCCGCCGCGTCGTAGGTGACGCGCTCGACTGCGCCGATATTCGCGCCGTAGACGTGGATGCTGATCGAGACTCGGTCATCGAATGCGTTGGTGACACGGTGGATGTCGCCGATGTGCGGGCTGATCGTCGACACGGCGCCCTGGCGCAGCAATTCGGGCGCGCCGGCCGGCGCCAACGTGCCGTCCGCCTGGCGGACGAAGGCTTCGCTACGCTCAGCGCCGCGCAGCACGCCGACCAGGCCCCAGACGCGGTGATCGTGCACCGGGGTGGCCTGCCCGGGGCCCCAGACGAAGCTGGCCACCGAAAAGCGCTCGCGGCTGTCGCAATGGAGCAGGTATTGGCGGTAGCGCGCCGGGTCCGGCTCGGCATAGGCGTCCGGCAGCCAGTCGTCCTCCGCCACCAGGCCGCCGAGCAGGCGGCCGCCGCGGTCGAGGATGACGGCTTCGTCCTCTGTCGATGCAAGGAGGTCCGCGAAGCCGAAGACGAATTCGCGCAGACGCGCGAGATTCGTCGTCGACCGCGGGAGAGACACCGCAACCATCGTCGCGTCCCTACAAAGCGGACGGATGACGCCGATCCGCGAGCGCGATCGGACGCACAGGGGAAGGCTCGGCCGCCTCGTCGACGCCGAGATAGCCGAGCAGGCGCCCGCGCAGCTTCTCACCGTCGGCCGGATGACGCGGCCGTTCGGCGACGATGCGCTCCTCGGCCGCAATGCGACCGCGATCGAGCACCAAGACGCGGTCGGCCAGCGCGATCGCCTCGTCGACGTCGTGCGTCACCAGCATGATCGCCGGCCGATGTGCCCGCCACAAGGCGAGTACGAGGCCATGCATCCTGATTCGGGTCAGCGCGTCGAGCGCCGCGAACGGCTCGTCGAGCAGCAGCAATTGCGGCTCGCGCACAAGGGCGCGGGCCAGCGCGGTGCGCTGTGCTTCGCCGCCCGACAGCGTCAGCGGCCACGCATCGAGCCGATGATCGAGGCCGACCTCGCGTAGCGCGGCGATCGCACGCTCACGCGGCTGCGGCCCTTTGAGACCGAGCATGACGTTTCGCCAGACCCGTTTCCACGGCAGCAGGCGGGGGTCCTGGAACACCACGGCGCGCGCAGGCGGGATCGTGACGGCCTGGCTGGCAACATCGTCGAGCCCGGCCAGCGTGCGCAGAAGCGTGGTTTTGCCGCTGCCCGAGCGGCCGAGCAGCGCGACGAACTCTCCGGGCGCGATGTCGAGGTCGAGATCCTCGATGACGGCGTTGACCCCGAAGCGGCGCGTGAAGTACCGTAGGCGGACGACCGGCTCGGGCTTTTGCGGCAAGGTCGCGACGCTGAAAGCCGGGCTGTTGCGCTCCATAGCGTCAGGCCTCCACCAGGCTCGGCCGCCAGGCCAGCGCACGCGCCTCCACCACGCGGACCAGAAAATCCGCCGCCAGGCCGAGCACGGCATAGACGATCAGGCACACGACGATGATGTCGGTGCGCATGAAGTCTCGCGCATTGTTGATAAGGAAGCCGAGGCCGGCGGTCGCGTTGATCTGTTCGGCGACGACCAGGATCAGCACCGCGACCGATAGCGCGTAGCGCAGCCCGACCAGGAGCGACGGCAGCGCGCCGGGTAGGATGACGTTGAAGATGATATCCAGCCGGCTCAGGCCGAAGCTGCGCGCCATGTCAACCAGGCGCACGTCGACGCCGCGTATGCCGTTATAGAGATTCAGGTAGACCGGGAACACGGTGCCGAACGCGATGAGGGCAACCTTTGGCGTCTCGCCGATGCCGAACCACACGATGAATAGCGGCGACAGCGCCAGCGTCGGTAGGGTGCGCAGCACCTGCACGGGCGAATCGAGCGCCGCCTCGCCCGGGCGCGACAGGCCGGCGACCCGCGCCAGCGCGACGCCGAGCGATACGCCGATGCCGAGGCCCAGCACGACGCGGCCGAACGAGACCAGGAGGTTCGAGGGTAGCTCGCCCGATGCGATCATCGACAGCAGGGTCGCGAATACCGCCGACGGCGCAGCGAGGGTGTGCTGGGGGATCACGCCGCTGCGCGCGCCGGCCTCCCACAGCAGCAGCAGCAGAAGCGGCGAAACCCAGCGCGCCGAGATCAGCTTACGGAGGATATCAGTGCGGGATGTAACGGACATGGCATCCTGTCGGTGAGGGCGTCGTCCGGCGACTAAATCACCATATTGTCGACCGGGACAATAGAGATTATAATACGCCCTTATGAGAACACCTCATAGGTCGTGACGGCGCCATGGCGGTATGCGTGCAAGCCCTTCATTTTGCTGGAGAGTCATCCGGCGCCGGGACTCCGCGCGAGGGGTTTCGGCCCGGTTCGGCGGGCTATAGCCGGTTGCGGCGACGGCTGGATGCGACGCCATGCCGGTGAACTTGCCCACCGCGCTGCTGCGCAGCTTCGTCGCCATCGTCGACACCGGCTCGATGCTGAACGCGGCGGACCAAGTGTTCGTCACGCAGTCTGCGCTCAGCCTGCAGATCAAGCGGCTGGAGGAGCTGGTGCAGCAGGCGTTGTTCACGCGCGAAGGCCGGCGCCTGACCATAACACCGGCCGGCGAGGTGCTGCTCGACTATGCGCGCCGGCTGCTCAGCCTGCACGACGAGGGCATCGCGGCGCTCAGCAGCGAGCGGTTCACCGGCCCGGCGCGCATCGGCATGGTGCAGGATTTCGCCGACAACATCCTGACCGGCGTCCTCGCCCGCTTCGCCGAGTTGCACCCCGATTCCCACATTTACGCGCGCGTGGCGGGAACGGCGGAGCTGCAGACCATGCTCGACCGCGCCCAACTCGACATCATCCTTGGCTTCGCCGCGGCAGACCACCCAGCGGCGCTGCGCACCGCCCCGATGGCGTGGTACGGCGACGCCGGGCTGACCGAACACGACGTCTTGCCGCTTGCCGTGCTGGAGCCACCCTGCCGTTTCCGCGAGGCGGCAATCGCCGGCCTGGACGCCGCCGGGCGGCCCTATCGCATCGCGGTGGAGACGCCGAATCTGTCGACGCTGCGTGCCGCCGTCCATGCCGGGCTCGCCGTCACCTGCCGCACACATCTGTTCCTGCACGACATGGAGAACCTGCCCGGCAACCGGCTGCCTGCGCTTCCCGACGTCGCGGTTGTCATCGGCCGCGGCGCCGACCTGGATAAGTCGACCGCCCGCCTGGCCGACCTGACCTCTGAGGTCGTTCTGCGGCTCTGATGCAGATTGTATTCGGTTAATTATTATGAGGTTGGCTCATCTATATATGTGAATTAATCAATTAACCTTGGTGTCACAAGCCGTTATCGTTGAAAAATACTATCCATGAATGAATCGCAGCAAGGGATTCCAAATATGAGCACTGCGACACAGCTTCGTCCCGTCGAGGGAGCGAGCCGCCTGACCTTGCGGACACTGACCCCCGTGATCGGCGCCGAGATCGGCGGCATCGACCTGCGCGAACCCCTGGGGCCCGACGTGCGCGACGAAATCTACGCGCTGCTGCTCGCCCACAAGGTTCTGTTCTTTCGCGACCAGGACATCACCCGCGACCAGCAACTCGCCTTTGCGCAGAATTTCGGCGAACTCTACGCCCATCCCTCGGGCGGCCTGCAGACCCACCGAATCATCCAGCCCATCGCCAGCGAGGACTTCAAAAAGTACGAGTATCGCGGCAATCACTGGCACACCGATACGAGCTGGCGCTTGAACCCATCGCTGGGCGCGGTGCTGCGTGCGGAAGACATCCCCGAAGTCGGCGGCGATACCATCTGGGCGAATGGCGGCGCCATCTACCGCGGCCTGTCGAACGAGCTGAAAGAACGGATTGACCGGCTTTACGTCATTCATGACTTCCAGGACGCGCTCACGAAGGCCGGTGAGATCTATCCGTTGGTCGCTCACCCAATCGTCCGTACCCATCCTGACACCGGCGAGGATATTTTCTGGATCAATTACAGCCTGAAGCCGAGGATCGTCGATCTCGCCAAGGCGGAATCCGACGCGCTCCTGGCGGAGCTGTATGAAGAGGTCAAAAAGCCGGAACACCACGTTCGGTTCCGGTGGGCGCGCCATTCGGTGGCGTTCTGGGATAATCGCGCCGGGCTGCACTATGCGGTGCGCGACTACGGTGACTACCCGCGGGTGATGGAACGGGTGCTGATCGCAAGCGACGACATCCCGCATCGTGTGCGTCACGCGCACTGAAGTACCCGAGCCTCCGGAAACTCAGATCGGCACCGTGGCTTTTCCCTCCCCAACAACCTGCCGGGCCGGCTCGGCCTGGCGCGGTGCCGGCTTCTTTTCCGGGAGTCCATAAAATCCGCAGGGTGGAAATCCAGATGACATCCGAACATCCCGAAAGCCTGAACGCGCAGTTCCGCGTCCTGCATGCCGAGCGCGAGCGCACGTGGGACGCCGCCAGGCTGCAGCGCAACGTCGACCAGCGTCGCGCCCTGGTGGCGACGTTCGACCCGAACAAGGCCGTGCGCGTTGGCGACGCCGTGGCGCCGTTCCAACTGCACGACGTGACCGGCGGCACCATCGCCCTCGACGACCTCGTGGCGCACGGGCCGGCGGTACTGGTCTTTTTCCGCTTTGCCGGCTGCCCGGCCTGCAATCTGGCACTGCCCTATTACGACCGGACCATCTGGCCGGAACTGTCGGCGGCTGGGGTTCCGCTGGTCGCGATCAGCCCGCAGGTGCCGGATCGCCTCGGCGAGATCCGTACGCGACACGGCCTCGGCTTCCGCGTCGCGTCCGACCCAGACAACCGGCTCGGCCGGCGGCTCGGCATCACGTTCGAGCCGGAGGATAAGCCGGCCGTGGTGCCGGGCGAGCCGTGGATCGGCGAATTGACTGGCACCGGAACCTGGGAGCTGCCGCAGCCGGCGGTGATCGTGATCGACCGCGACCGCATCGTGCGCTTCGTCTCGATCAGCCCCGACTGGCTGGTGCGGGCCGAGGCGCCGGAAATCCTGGCGGCCGTGCGCGCCTTCGGCGTCGCCGCGGCGGCCTGACCGAACCGCTTGCCGGGACCGATGGAACATAGCCGATGAGCGTGGCGCTTCAGCAGCAACATCCGGCGGGCCGATGGGTAGGCATCGGCGCGGTCGTGCTGTTCCACGTCGTGCTGATCTATGCCCTCGCCAACGGCCTCGGCAAGCGGACCATCGAGGTGCTGCGCGTGCCGATCCAGACCAGGATTCTCGACGAGGCGAAGCCACCGCCGCCTCCGCCGCCGCCCCCACCGCCACCGCCACCGACCCTGGCGAAGCCGCCGCCGATCTTCGTGCCGCCGGTCGAGATCAAGATCGCGCCGCCGCCACCGCCGCCGGTGACGGCGGTCACCACGGTCAGGCCGCCCGCGCCTGCGCCGGTGATGCGGCCGGCGGCGCCGGCTACCGCGCTGAAACCCGCGCCGCCGGTCCGGCATGTCCGGATCGCGCCGGCAATCGACCCGTCCAAGGGCTGCGCCATGCCGGAATATCCCCGGCTGTCCAAGCGCAACGAGGAAGAGGGCACCGTCGTGCTGCAATTCCTGATCGCGACCGACGGCTCCGTCGTCGACAGCAAGGTGGAGAAGACCAGCGGCTACGGCCGGCTCGACGCCGCGGCGCGCGAGACGCTCGGCAGGTGCCACTTCACCGCCGGCAGCGTCGACGGCAAGCCGGAGCGATCCTGGGCACGCATCCGCTACGTCTGGAAGCTGCAATGAGCCGCGTGTCCCGCAACCCGCACGACCAGTCTGGATTAGGAGGAGTCATGTCGATCGTTCGTCTACCCGCTCTCGCCGCCATATTCCTGGTCTGGACGTCGCTGGCTTGCGCGCAGGAGGCTCCGGCCGCCCAGCCGCTTCCGGCTTCCCCCGCCGCCACGGTGTCCGGCCCCGCCGTGCCGGCGGCATCGCCGAGCGCCACAACCAGCCTCGCGCCGGCCGAGACCACCGAGGTCCGCAATCCCTACGGCCTGGACACGCTGTGGCGGCAGGGCGACTTCGTCGCGCGCGGCACGCTGATCATCCTGATCGTGATGTCGGCCGGCTCCTGGTACGTCATCGTGACCAAGCTGATCGAGCAGACCCGCCTGCTGACCCAGGCGCGCGCCGCGCGCAAGGATTTCTGGACCGCCGGTACGGTGGCCGACGGCATCGAGCGGCTGAAGCCCGGCGGCGCCTTCCGCTACATCGCCGAAACCGGCGTGCAGGCGAGCGAGCATCACGAGGGCACGTTGGTCGAGCAGGTCGACCTGCACAGCTGGGTCACCCTGTCGCTGCAGCGCGCCCTGGACACGATCAGCACCCGGCTACAGGGCGGCCTCGCCTTCCTGGCGACCGTCGGCTCGACCGCACCTTTCGTCGGCCTGTTCGGCACCGTCTGGGGGATCTACCACGCGCTGACCGCGATCGGCATTGCCGGCCAGGCGTCGATCGACAAGGTCGCCGGCCCGGTCGGCGAGGCGCTGATCATGACCGCGCTCGGCCTTGCCGTCGCGGTGCCCGCAGTGCTGGGCTACAACTGGCTGGTCCGTCGCAACAAGGCCGCGCTCGACCAGGTGCGCGGCTTCGGCGCCGACCTGCACCCGCTGCTGCTGAGTGGCGCGCGCATCGCCGATGCGATTCGCCCGGCCCAGGCCCGGCCCGTCGCCAAGGTCGCCTGACATGGCCATGGCGCTGGGTCCCGGCGGGACGGACGATGAGCCGGAGGTGGTGGCGGCGATCAATACCACCCCGCTGGTCGACGTCATGCTGGTGCTGCTGATCATCTTCCTGATCACGGTGCCTGTCGTGACGCACACCGCGCCGGTCGACCTGCCGAAGGAGGTCAACCAGCCGACCCAGACCCGGCCCGAGAACGTCAACATCTCGGTCGGGCGCGATGGCGAGATCTTCTGGAACGCGCAGCCGGTCGCCGACTACGCCACGCTGCTCGAGCGGATCAAGCGGGTTGCCGTGCTGCAGCCGCAGCCTGAGGTCCACATCCGCGGCGACCAGAATGCACGCTACGAATATGTCGGCAAGGTCGTGGTCGCGTGCCAGCGCGCCGGTATCGCCAGGGTCGGCTTCATCACCGAGCCGCCGCCGCGCGGCTGAGCTCCTGTACAGCGAGTCCGTATCATGGCCATGACATTGCCGAGCAGTGCGTCGTCCGAGCCCGAGGTCGTCGCCGAGATCAACACCACGCCACTGATCGACGTGATGCTGGTATTGCTCATTATGCTGATCATAACGATCCCGATTCAGACTCACGCGGTCAAGCTCGACATGCCGATCGGTAACCCCCCGCCGGTCGCGGTCCAGCCGCAGGTCGTGACCATCGACGTCGACTTCGACGGCACTATCCTGTGGGACGGCACCGCCGTGGCGGGGCGCGCCGACCTGGAGAACCGCCTGCGCGCGGCCGCAGCGCAACCGGACCAGCCGGAAATCCACCTGCATTCCAACAAGCTCGTCTCCTACAAATATGTCGCCGAGGTGCTGGCCTCCGCGCAGCGGCTGGGCGTAACCAAGCTCGGCCTGGTCGGCGCCGAGCAGTTCGTCGACTGAGGATCGGACGCACGACCATGCGCAGATGGAACCGCTACCTGCTCGCCGCGCTGCTCGGTACGGCGTCGCTGGCCGCGCCGTCCCTCGGGACGAACCCGGCCGCCGCC
The DNA here is from genome assembly GCA_040255145.1 of Hyphomicrobiales bacterium. Classification (GTDB taxonomy): domain Bacteria; phylum Pseudomonadota; class Alphaproteobacteria; order JBDZUN01; family JBDZUN01; genus JBDZUN01. The sequence continues at coordinate 12,931 of JBDZUN010000079.1, forward strand.
GGGGCGGATACGGTGCGCGCCGAAGTGGGCAAGCCGCTCCAGGCGGCGCAGGATCTGATCGGCCGCGGCCGTTATTCGGATGCACTGGCCCAGATCCGCAAATCCGACAAGGTCGCGGACAAGACCCCTTATGAAACTTATCTGATCGAGCGGCTGCGCGGCGCGGCGGCCGCCGGCGCCGGCGATTCGCGCACCGCGGCCGATGCGTTCCAGGCGGTGCTGAAATCTGGCCACGTTCCGGCGGAGGAAAAGCCGGCCCTGATCCGCGCGATCGGCGAAGCCTATTATCGCGACAAGAATTACGGCCGTGCCGCCGAATGGCTGGAGCGTCTGGCGCAATCGGGCAGCGCCGACGCGCAGTCGCAGACCCTGCTGGCGCAGGCGTATTTCCTGAATAGCGATTTCGCCGCGGCGACACGGGTAATCGAGGCCCAGGTCGCGGCCGATCGCAAGATGGGTCGCGTGCCGAACGAGACCCAGCTGCAATTGCTGACCAACTGCGCGCTCAAGCAGAACGACCAGGCCGGCTACGTCCGCGCGCTGGAGCTACTCGTCACCTATCATCCGAAACCGGACTACTGGGTCGACCTGATCCGCCGCGTCGACAGCCGCCCGGGCTTTGCCGATAGGCTCGACCTCGACATCGTGCGGCTGAAGCTCGCCGTCGGCCTGCTGCACACGCCGGACGAGTACATGGAGGGCGCCCAGGTC
>JBDZUN010000342.1:0-2610 GCA_040255145.1 Hyphomicrobiales bacterium
ACGCAGACCGTGCCGCTATGGGGCAAGCTCGACCTGCAGCATGCGGCGGCGATGGCGGCATCGGATGCCGCGCGCGGACAGGAGGGCGTCACAGCCGCCCTGCTCGACGAGCGCATCAAGGTGGCGTTCGCCCGCTATTACGCGGTCATGCGGGCGTTGGGGGTCAACCGTCGGATCGCGGCGCTGGCGGGCGACATCACCAAGGCGGCGGCGGCGCGCTACGGCCAGGGTCTGGGCGATCAGAGCGAGGTGATCCTGGCGCGCGCCGAGGGAACCCGGACGGCGACCGAGGCGGCCAAGCTCACCGGCCAGCGCGACGCGGTCAGGGCGCAGATCAATGGCCTGCTCGCGCGTCCCGCCGACGCTGCCCTGGCCGTGCCGGTGCGGCTACGGCCGCTGCCGGCTGCGGTGCCACCGACCGCCGCGCTAATGGAGCGGGCGCGCGCGGGTAACCCCACCCTGCGCACCGCGCGGGCCGAGCTGCGCGGCGCCGATGCTGAACGGCAACTGGCCCACAAGGCCTGGTATCCGGACCCGACCTTCAGCGTCAGCGTCATCCAGCGGGACTTCGGGCCGACCGGCTATACCGGCGGCGTCACCTTTTCCGTGCCGCTGCAATGGACCGCCAAGCGTGCCGGTGAACGCGCCGCGGCGGCCACGCGCGACGCGGCGCAGCAGAAGCTGCTGGCCGGGGAAGCCGAGATCGCCGGCGCGCTGGGCGAGGCCGTCGCATCGTTCGAGGCCGCCCAGCGCACGGACACGCTGCTGCGAACGGAACTGGTGCCGCAATACCGGCGCGCCTACGGCTCGCTACTCGCGAGTTATGGCCAGGGCCGCGCCGAACTCAGCGACGTGCTCGAAATCGAACATCGCCTGCATCAGACCGAGCTCGACCGGCTGCAAGCCGAAACCGACGCCCACACCGCCTTGGCGGCGATCGAACGACTGATCGGAGGCTTGCTATGAAGCGCCTTCTCGTTTTCGGCCTGGCCGTCGCGATCGCCGCGGCCGGCGGCGCCGGCTATTGGCTCGGCCACGGAACGGCGCCGACCCCGAAGCCGCTTGCGCCTGCCTCGCCGGCTCCGGCCAAGTCGGCGCAGGCGGAGCGCCGCATCCTCTACTACCGCAATCCGATGGGCCTGCCCGACACCTCGCCGGTGCCGAAGAAGGACTCGATGGGCATGGATTATATTCCGGTCTATGCCGACGAGGCGGTGGCGCCCGGTACCGTGCGGCTCGATCCCGCCAAAATCCAAACCCTGGGCGTGCGCACCGCGCCGGTCGAGGAGCGGACCGCGCTGACCAAGACCATCCGCGCCACCGGCATCGTCCAGTTCGACGAGCGCGGCCTGGCGGTGGTCACCACCAAGGTCGCCGGCTGGCTCGAGCATCTGGCAATCGCGGCGACCGGCACGGCCGTCCACCGCGGCCAGATATTGGCGCAGATCTATTCGCCCGAACTGGTCGCCAGCGAGCAGGAATATCTGGTGGCCGCCGACATGGCCGCGCAAGCTGGTCACGGCGGCCATGCCGACCCGGCCGCACTGGTCGCCGCTTCGCTCGAACGCTTGCGCGCGCTCGACATCCCGGAAGACGAGATCGCACGGCTACGCCGCACCGGCCGAGCTGAGCGACGGATTGCGGTGCGCGCGCCCGAGGACGGCGTCGTGATCGAAAAGCCGGCGCTGGAGGGCATGCGCGTCGCGCCCGGCGACCCGCTCTACAAGATCGCCGACCTATCCACGGTCTGGCTGATCGCCGAAGTGCAGGAGCAGGATTTGGGCCTGATCCGGCGCGGCCAGAAAGCCTATGCGAGCCTCGTCGCTTTCCCAGGCCGCCGCTTCGACGGCACCGTCGACTTCGTCTATCCGACCCTGTCGACGGATACGCGGACCGGGCGCGTGCGCATCGTCGTGCCCAACCCGGACCTCCTGCTGCGCGCCGCCATGTATGCCAGCGTCCAAATCGATGCGCCGCTCGGCACCGGCCCGGTACTGGCGGTGCCGGCCTCCGCCATTATCGACAGCGGCACAAGACAGGTCGTTCTGGTCGCGCAAGGCCAAGGCCGCTTCGCGCCGCGCGCCGTAGCACTCGGTGTCCACGGCGACGATTGGGTGCAGGTGACGGACGGCCTGAAGCCCGGCGAACGGGTCGTGGTCGGCGCCAATTTCCTGATCGACGCCGAAAGCAACCTGCGCGCGGCACTGCAGGCCTTCATGCCGTCGGAGGTGGGGTCCGCCGCTGGTAAGGGACCGGCCCGATGATCGGCCGCATCATCGAATGGTCGGCGCGCAATAGATTGCTGGTCGTGCTGGCGACCGTGTTCGCCGTCGGCATCGGCGTGTGGTCGCTTGTCAACACGCCGCTCGATGCTTTGCCGGACCTCTCCGACACCCAGGTCATCGTCTATACCGAATATCCCGGCCAGGCGCCCCAGGTGGTCGAGGACCAGGTTACCTATCCGCTGACTACCGCACTGCTCGCGGTGCCGCACGCCAAGGTGGTGCGCGGCTATTCCGCCTTCGGCGTCTCGTTCGTCTACGTCATTTTTGACGAAGCCACCGACCTCTACTGGGCGCGCAGCCGCGTCCTCGAATATCTGAACTTCGC
>JBDZUN010000080.1:0-12108 GCA_040255145.1 Hyphomicrobiales bacterium
GTAATAAGAGCGATTGAGCGAGCTGACGGCGACCGCGATCATCGCGCGCTCCAGCTTGGACAGATTGCTCTCGCCCAGCATCAGGTCGTTGTACATGTCCATGAACGCGCGCAGCTTGGTCTGATCGAAGCTGTAGACCCGCAGGACGTTCGGGATCATGCCGAGCTTTTCCTGGCACTTGTCAAAATACTTCTTGATATCGGAGTCGAGCGCGTCGAGCGGCGGCGGCGGAATGTCGAGCGCCATCATGTGGTCGGGCTGGGACATGGCATTCTCCTTATGGAATCGCTGGGCCAGGCGGCGTCCGCCGGCCCAGCATGAGAGAAAATCGACACCGTGGCGAGAAGGCGTGGCGCGCCGTCCCGTGCGGTCAGGCGGTCAGGCCGCCGTCGATGACCAGCTCCGTGCCGGTCATGTAGCTCGACTCGTCGGAGGCCAGGAACAGCACGCCGTTGGCGATCTCCTCCGGCTTGCCCGGGCGACGCATCGGGGTGGTGCGGCGCGCGATCTGCTGCGGGTCGACATGGGCGTCGTCGCCGCGCAGGCGCGAATAGGGATTGTTGTCGCCTTCCGCCGGCATCTTGCCCCAGATCGGCGTCTCGATGACGCCCGGATGCACAGAATTGACCCGGATATTGCGGCCGGCGCGCGCGAATTCGATGGCGGCGGCCTTGGTGAACAGGCGCACGCCGCCCTTGCTGGCGCTGTAGCCGGAGAGGAACGGCGCGCCCTCGATGCCGGCGATCGACGAGATGTTGACGATCGAGCCGCCGCCCACCTTCTGCATCGACGGCACGACGTGCTTGGTGCCGAGGAAGACGGCGTCCAGGTTGATGGCGTTCTGCTTGCGCCAATCCGCGAGCGAGAATTCCCAGATCCAGCCGGTCATGCCGACGCCGGCATTGTTGACCAGGATGGAGACCGGACCGAACGCCGCCTCCGCCTCGCGGACGGTGGCGATCCAGCCGTCCTCGCTGGTCACGTCCTGGCGCGCGAAGGCCGCCGCGCCGCCGGCCTGCGCGATCGCGGCCACAACTTCCGGGCCGCGCGACTCGTCGATATCCGTAACCAGCACCTTGGCGCCCTCGCGCGCCAGCACCTCGGCGCAGGCGCGGCCGATGCCCGACGCCCCGCCGGTCACGATCGCGACCTTGCCCGATACCCTGCCCATCCGTCTCTCCTGTCAGCGTTGCGGAAGCCCGCGCGCTTCAGAAACCGCGCGCGCGGTAGAAGGCGTAATAGTCCATCACCCGCGAAACGTAATCGGAAACCGCCGCCGACCGGCCGTCATCGAGCCAGCCGACCGCCCGGCCGCCGCCGACATAGTGGGCCAGTGCAGGCCGGATCGCGCCGTAGCGTGCCAGCAGGCGATCCAGGTAGTGGACGCCGACCGTCACGTTGGTGCGCACGTCCCATAGCGATTCGGGCTCCACCGCGAAGGCGTCGGATGCCGTGGTCGGCATGACCTGCATGATGCCGCGTGCGCCCTTGGGGCTTTCGGCGTCGGGGCGGAATCGCGATTCCACGGTCGCGACCGCCAAAGCCAGCGCCGGCGGCACCCGCGTATTCCTGGTGGCGCGGACGATCTCGGCGGCGATGCCCAGGATCTCGCGGTCGCCTGGCTTGACCGGGGCCGGCCTGGACGAGGCTGTCATGCCGCGCTTCGGTGGCGGGAACAGGACGGCGCGCGCGTCGGGGCCGACCCGCGCCTGATCGGCGGGGTCGAGCCGGCCATAGGCCGCGCGCAGCCGGTCCAGCGCGCCGGGGGCGCCCAATACCGTCGCCTGCCAGAACCATTCAAAGGCGCGGCGCGGGTCCCTGGGCAGGCTTCGGCCCGATTCGAACAGGCAGGCGAGATCGAAGGCGGCTTCCGGGTCGCCGGTGCTGGCGCCGATCGCGAGCAGGCGCAGATCCTCGGGGCTGGCCGTGTCGGCGCGCGCGCGGGCATAGGCGGCGGCGATATCCGCCGCGCCGGCCGTACCGGGCGGCGCAGCCACGCCGAGGGCGACCACAATCGCGGCCGCCAGCCCCCGCCAATCCCGCAATGCCGCCCTTCCCCGCTGCGCCATGGCGGGACGCTACAGGCGCCCGCCGGCCGGCGCAATCGCGGGGCCGGCGCGTCAGTTGACGTCGAGCCGCCGCCGGTTGGCCGCGAGCTGGTCCGGGGTGAGCTGGAACCCGACCAGCACCTCATAGCCCGGGCCGGGGTGGAGCGCGGTCAGCGGCGCCGAAATCCCCTCGATGGTCTGCTCCACCGACACGCGCGGCACGCGCGGATCGACCGTGACCGGGATTTCGACGACCTTCTTGTCCAGCACCCGGCGGCTGAACTCGGTCATCGCGATGAAGACCGGCAGGCGCACGGTGTGGCGCGGCGCCACGCCGACGACGCCGGCGGTCGCCCGCACCTGGACCGAAACCGCCCAGCGGTCGTTGTCCTGCCGGCACGAGGTCGTCGCCGAGACCATGTCCGCCTCATAAGCGTCGGGGATGCCCGCGGCCGCCGACCGCGCATCGGGCGACGCCGCGAGCGTGATGTGGGCGGTATCGGCCAGAAGGCGGGCCGGCGGGCACGCGACCGCCTGCGCCTCCAGCGCAAGCAACGCCTGCTCGTTGTCTGGATCGGGATGCCCGGCGCAACCCGCCACGCCGAGCAATACGAGAAGCGGAAGGACGCGTATGCGCGCCGTCAAGCCTGTCATGCGCGATGTGGCGCGCCGGCTCAGCGGGCCTTGCGCGCGTCGCCGGGCCAAGGCGCCCGCCGCATGCGCCCGCACGGATCGCTCACGCTCATAACCCCCTCCTCGCCGGCGCCACCGACGCGCATCGGCACGATTTCCTTGACTTTGCCGGGCCGTCCGCCTGTACTGGCCGCAGCCGGCGGCGGGTTCGGGCTCGTCATCCTAGTGAAGGGCCGGAACCGCCACAAGCGCGCTTGGGGGCGGCCGTTCTGCCGCGGTCAACGCGGCCCAGTGAGATGAACCAGGCATCGTCGAAGCAGCGTCTGTCGGTCCTTTTGGCAGCCCCCAGGGGGTTTTGCGCTGGCGTGGAGCGGGCGATCCAGATCGTCGAGCTGGCGCTGGAGCGCTATGGCGCGCCCGTTTATGTCCGGCACGAGATCGTCCACAACCGCTTCGTGGTGGAGCGGCTGCGCGACAAGGGCGCGATCTTCGTCGAGGAGACCGACGAGGTGCCGGAAGGCTATCCGGTGATCTTCTCCGCCCACGGCGTGCCCAAGGCGGTGCCGGAGCAGGCGCGCCGCCGCCACCTGATTTCGATCGACGCGACCTGCCCGCTGGTCTCCAAGGTCCATGCCGAGGCGGCCCAGCGCCACCGCGCCGGCTATGAGATCGTGCTGATCGGCCATGCCGGCCACCCTGAGGTGATCGGCACCATGGGCCAACTGCCGGAGCAGGCGATCCGCCTGGTCGAGACCATCGCCGACGCCGAGACCCTGACGCCGGCGAATCCGGAGCGGCTGGCCTACGTCACCCAGACGACGCTGTCGGTCAAGGACACCGCCGAGATCGTCGCCGTGCTGAAGCGCCGCTTTCCCGACATCGTCGGTCCGCACAAGGACGACATCTGCTACGCCACCACCAACCGGCAGGAAGCGGTGCGCGAGATCGCGCCGCGCTGCGACGCCCTGATCGTGGTCGGTTCGCCGAATTCGTCCAATTCGCGCCGCCTGGTCGAGGTCGGGCGCCGCGCCGGCTGCGGCCGCGCCACCTTGTGCCAGCGCGGCAGCGACCTGGATCTCGACAGCTTGGCCGGCATCCGCACCCTGGGCGTCACCGCGGGGGCATCCGCCCCCGAAGCCCTGGTCGACGAGCTGCTCGACCGGCTACGCACCCGCTACGACCTGGTGGTCGAGGAAGTGCGCACCACCTCGGAAAGCGTGCGCTTCAAGCTGCCGCGCGTCCTGTCGACCGCCTGATCCCGCCGCCACGTCCCCCCGCCCGATGGCCGTCTATACCGACGTCAGCGACGAAGCGCTTGCGGCCTTCCTTGAACGCTACGACCTTGGCGTCGCGGTGTCGTGCAAGGGCATCGCCGAAGGCGTCGAGAACTCCAACTACCTGCTCCAGACCGACCGCGGCCCCTATATCCTGACGCTGTACGAGCGCCGCGTGGCCGAGCAGGATCTGCCCTTCTTCCTCGGCCTGATGGACCATCTGGCGGCGCGCCGCATTCCCTGCCCGACGCCGATCCACGCGCGCGACGGCACCGCGCTGCAGCGGCTGTCCGGGCGGCCGGCTGCGATCATCTCCTTCCTCGAAGGCATGTGGGTGCGGCGGCCCGAGACTGCGCACTGCGCCGCCTTGGGCGAGGCGCTGGCGCGCTTTCATCTCGCCGCGCGGGATTTCCCGATCGCACGCGAGAACTCGCTCGCCGTACCGCGCCTCGGCACGCTGCTGGACGGTTGTCGCCCGCGCGCCGATGAAGTGGCCGCCGGCCTGGCCCGGACCCTGGCCGAGGAGCTGGAGACCCTGACCGGGCGCTGGCCTGACGCCCTGCCCGCAGGCGTCATCCACGCCGACCTGTTCCCGGACAACGTGTTCTTCCTGCGCGGCAGCCTGTCCGGCCTGATCGATTTCTATTTCGCCTGCAACGACTTCTTCGCCTACGACCTGGCGATCTGCCTGAACGCCTGGTGCTTCGAGCCGGACGGCGCGTTCAACGTCACCAAGGCGCGCACGCTGCTGTCGCATTACCGCGCGGTGCGGCCGCTGTCGCGGGCTGAGCTGGACGCCCTGCCGACGCTCGCGCGCGGCGCGGCCTTGCGCTTCCTGCTGACCCGGCTCTACGACTGGCTGCACCGGATCGACGGCGCGCTGGTCAAGCCGCACGATCCGCTCGAATACCTGCGCAAGTTGCGCTTCCACCGCGGCGTGTCGAGCGTCGCGGCCTATGGGTTGGACTGATGGCGGGACCGACGGACCATGTGGACATCTTCACCGACGGCGCCTGCTCCGGCAATCCGGGGCCGGGCGGCTGGGGCGTGCTGCTGCGCGTCGGCGCGGTCGAGAAGGAGCTGTGCGGCGGCGAGCCGCTGACCACCAACAACCGCATGGAGCTGACCGCCGCGATCCGCGCGCTGGAGGCCCTGAAGCGCCCGTGCGAGGTGCACCTGCACACGGATTCGATGTATGTCCGCAGCGGCATCACCGAATGGATCGGCGCGTGGCAGCGCAACGGCTGGCGCACCGCCGCGAAGAAGCCGGTCAAGAACGACGACCTGTGGCGCCGCCTCGCCGAGCTGGCCGCCGGCCACGACGTGCGCTGGCACTGGGTGCGCGGCCATGCCGGTCACCCGGAGAACGAACGCGCCGACGCCCTGGCGCGCCGGGGCATGGCGCCGTTCCTCGCCAGGAACGCCGCGAAGGCCGCCCCGGCCTGACCAGGGGTCCGACATGGTCCTGCTTCCAGACCATCATGCGTCCGAAGCCTATATCGCCGCCGACGTGGCGCGCGGCGTGTGCCGGCTGTTCGGCCAGATGGGCTTCAGCCCGGTCTGCGAGCTGATCCTGGGCTGCGGCCGGCGCGCCGACGTCGCCGGTATCGACGCCGCCGGCCGCATCGTCATCGCGGAGGTGAAGGTCAGCCTCGCCGACCTGCGCACCGACGGCAAATGGCCGGATTACGTCGGCTATTGCGATGCGTTCTATTTCGCGGTGCCGCCCGGCTTCCCGCACGATCCGGTGCCGGAGGAACCCGGCCTGATCGTGGCCGACCGCTATGGCGGCGCGATCGTACGGGACGCGCCGGTCTTCGCGCTGTCGGGCGCGCGGCGGCGCGCCACCCTGATCCGCTTCGCCCGCACCGCGGCGGGCCGATTGCATCGCGCGACGGACCCGGAAGGTCACGCACGCCGCCCGGACTGAGGCGCCCACCACCCTCGCTTAACCAACAACCCCCGCTTAACCAAATTGCAAGCTGCCGCTGCAAGGATGTTCCCCCGAAACTGGGATTTCACATCCATGCGCGCGCAAGAGCCGGTGTCCGATCAGCACGCGCTGTTGCTCGATTATGTCGAGCGGCTGAACCAGCACCGCGACGGCCGTCGCATGATCCACCTGCACCTGTCGGCCCTGCGGCCGCAGAACAGGCGCGATCACCACATCCGCATCGCCATGAACGCCTTCGAGGGGCTGATCCGGCGCTTCGAGGGCCAGATGTTCCACCTGCGCAACGACGACCTGTTCATCGGGCTGCGCGGCGCCGGCGTCGCCGAGGTCGACGACGCCGTGCTGAAGCTGCGCTTCCTGTTCAGCGACGACCCGCTGTTCGGCATCGAGGAAGGCGCCCCCGATTCCGGAGCCCCCAGTTCCGGCGCCAAGGTGTTCTGCACCTGGTACGACATCGCGAACGACTACATCCAGCTCCTGAACGACGTACGCCAGCTCGCGCGGACCTCGGAGAACCGGATGGCCCGCGCGGCCGCGACGAGCGACCGCGCCACGCCGTGCGCGGAGGAACGCCGGCCGCTCGACCCCGCGACGCTCGGCCGCCTGGAGACGGCGATGCGCACTGTCGACATCGCCGGACTGGTGCGCCGGCAGCCGGTCTGCGCGATCTTTCCCGGCGCCGCGCCCAAGCCGATGTTCAGCGAGCTGTTCGTGTCGATCGCCCTGCTCCACAAGAAGCTGGTCCCGGGCATCGACCTGTTCGGCGACCGCTGGCTGTTCCAGCGGCTGACCGAGACGCTGGACCAACGCGTGCTGTCGATCCTGCCGGGGATCGAGAACCGCACGGCGCTGCCGACCTGCGTCAACGTCAACGTCAGCACCTTGCTGTCGCCGGAATTCCTGGTCTTCGACAAGGCGTTGCGCCAGCGCACCCAGAAGGTGATGGTGTTCGAGCTGCAGAGCATCGACGTCTTCGGCGACATGGGCAGCTTCATGTTCGCGCGGGATTTCGTGCGTGATCGCGGCTATCGCTTGTCGCTCGACGGGCTGAACCACCTGGTCTTCCCGCTGTTCGACCGTGCCGCGCTCGGCTTCGACTTCCAGAAGATCCACTGGAGCCCCGACATCGTCGTGGAGATGCAGCAGAAGCGCCGTGCGGCGCTGCGCGACGCGATCCAGGCGGTCGGGCCGAACCGCGTCATCCTGTGCCGCTGCGATTCCGCCGATGCCATCACGTTCGGCCACAGCATCGGGATCACCCTGTTCCAGGGCAGCCATATCGACGCACTCGTCAATCCGCAGCCGGCGGCCCGCAGCGCCTGAATCTCTCAGACGAAGCCCTGGCTGAACCGGATATCGCCCCGGCGCATGCCGTCGAGCACAACCTCGATGCCGCCGGAGCGGATCATCCATTCCAGGCGATGATCGCGATATTCGCGCTTGAATGCGCCGCGCGCGATTACCCGGGCGAAATCGGGGATCGACGCGAGACTCGCCGCCGCCTCGGCCGCCGTGGCGGCCACCGCCGGCAGTTCGGAGACGCGCGCCAGCCAGCGGCTGAGCCGCGAGCCTTCGTCCGGGCGGAAGCCGAACACCGCCGACATCTGCACGTAGGGCACGACGGCAAGGTCGCCCCAGCCGAAGGCGCCGCCGTTGAACCAGTTTCCATCGCCGAGCCACCCGTCGAGCCAGCGGTGCAGGCCGGCGATCTGCTCCGCCGCCGTGGCCTTCAGGACATCGGCGGCCTGGCCTTTGCCGCGGTCGAACCAGATGACCTCGCCTAAGCCCCAATTGACCGCCTCGTAGTGGGTGTCGCACACCTCCTCGATCATGCGCACCCGTGCGCGCCCGGCCGGGTCTGCCGGCAGCAGCGGGGGCGAGGGCCACTTCTCCTCGACATATTCGAGGATGATGGTCGAATCGAAGATGCCCAGATCGCCGTCGACCAGGGCCGGAACCTCCCCACGCGGGTTGGCCGCGACGAACGCATCGGCGGGATCGTCCCCGCCGTCACCCAGCGGCGCCCGGATCTCGAACGGAATCGCCTTGGTGCGCAGCGCGATCTTGACCTTCTGCACATAGGGCGACAGGGGGTGTTCGTAGAGCAGCACCATCTCGCATTCCTCTATCGGCCTCGACCCGACCGATTTTAGACGAAATAGCGCGATGGGCCGACCCGACGGCGCGGCGCGCGCGTTCTGGCGCTCGGCTATGCGCCAAACAAAGAAGGGCCGCCCCTGAGGGCGACCCTTCCATTGCCACTCCGCGGTCCTGACGGACCGGAGCGCCGAACTACGCGGCGCGGTTCCCGACAGAGGCGAGAACCCGGGTCACGGCCACCGACAGACGCGGCTTACGACAATGAGACACCGGATCACCTCCTTTCCGTTGTTGAAACCAAGCCACACTATGGCGTGCCCGGCGCGCCTTCGCAAGGCGACCCTTGCGCCGCATCGCACCCGTGCGGCGGAAGGTCTCTCCCCTTCCGGCCAACGCGCTGCTACTTTATGCGGGCGATTCGCAATTAGGGGCTCAATCAGGAGCTTGGGATGTATCAGGCCGCCCGCCTCCGGATGGTGGCGTGCGCCGCGGCGGTGCTGTTCCAGCTGTTCGGCTCGGTCGGGCCGATCTGGATGCTCGCCGCGCAGGCGGCCGATCCGCTGGCCGATGTCGAGCTCTGCTCGGCCCACATCGCCGGGGGCCACGCCGACACCGCGCCCGCGCACCAGCCGCCGCCCGGCGGCATGTGCCCCCATTGCCAATGGTGCCATACCCCACCGCTTACGCCGGTCACGCCACCGCTGGGCGGTATCACCCCCGGCGTCGCGCGCATGGCCGCGCAAATCTCGGTCGCGAGTGCCCCGCCACATACATCGCAACCGCGCGCAGTCAGCGCCCGGGGACCGCCCATCCTGACCTGACCGAAACGAACCGGCGGCGCACGACGCCGCCTTTCCGCTTTTGTCTTGGCTGGCCATGGGCCAGCGTCAGGAGACATCCATGACCCGATCCCTCGGAGGACACGGCGCGCTCGCGCTCGCCGCCCTCCTGGCATCGCATGCGGCAAACGCCGACGATGCGCCGACCACGACCAATCAGGGCCGCACCTTCACCCTCAGCCCGATCACCGTCAGCGGCGCCGCCCAGCCCGGCTCGCTGACCGTACCCGGCGTCGCCGCGCAGAAAGACACGATCGACCAGATCGCCGGCTCGATCGGCTTCGTCGACGCCGAGTCCTTCCAGAATCGCTATGCCAACACGCTGCGCGACGTGCTGAAGGACAGCCCCGGCGTGTTCGTCGAGAACCGTTACGGCCAGGAACTGCGTCTGTCGGTCCGCGGCTCGGGCCTCGCGCGCGGCTATCACACGCGCGGAATCGAAATCCTGCAGGACGGCATCCCGACCAACCTGGCCGACGGCAGCGGCGATTTCTACCAGATCGACCCGCTCAGCCTGCGCTCCGTCGAAATCTACAAGGGCGGCAACGGCCTGCGCTTCGGCGCCTCCACGCTCGGCGGCGCGATCAACTTCGTGACGCCGACCGCCTATACCGCGCTGGCGCCCAACATCCTGCGCCTCGACGACGGCAGCTTCGGCACGATCCGCGGCAACGCCCAGATGTCGCGGATCGTCGGCAATTGGGATTTCCTGGGCAATTTCACCACCGTGCACGCCGACGGTTATCGGCAGCACGACACGACCCACACCAACGACTTCAACGGCAATATCGGCTATCGCTTCAGCCCGAACGTCGAGACGCGCTTCTACTTCGGCGCCTACCTGGTCAAGCAGGAGCTGCCCGGCTCCCTGACCCTGGACGATGCGCTGCATCACCCGAAGAAGGCCGCACCCGCCTCGCTGACCGGCGACCAGGCGCGCGACGTATGGGTGGAGCGCCTGGCCAACCGCACCACCGTCCGCCTCGGGCTCGGACAGCTCGACCTCGATACCTGGGTCATCCACAAAAGGCTGTATCACCCGATCTTCCAGGCGCTGGACGAGAACGGCTGGACCTACGGCTTCGCACCGCGCTGGACCGCGCCGCTGACCGTCGCCGGCATGCGCGACGACCTGATCGTCGGCGCGCGCTTCTTCGCCGGCGACAACAAGGCGCTGCGCTATGTCAACGACGGCGGCCATCGCGGCCAGAAGGCGCTCAATTCGCGCACCCATGCCCGCAACTACGAGGGCTATTTCGAGAACCGCCTCTATTTCCTGCCGCACGTCGCCTGGATGCTGGGCGCCAAGGCGTTCCACGACAGGCGCGACTATCTCGACAAGGGCGGCCTCGCACTCGATCCGACGCGCAAGTCGGCCGGCAAGTCCTATGACGCGATCAACCCCAAGATCGGGTTCCTGTGGGAGCCGAGGCCCAATATCCAGGCCTTCATCGACGTGACGCGCAGCCGCGACGTGCCGGATTTCACCGATCTGGCGCAGACCATCGGCACCACCGCGCAATTCGTGCCGCTGGCCGCGCAGCGCGCCTGGACCGCCGAGATCGGCACGCGCGGCCGATCGGGCCGGTTCGCCTGGGACGTGACGGCCTATCGCTCGTGGCTGCGCGGCGAATTGCTGAACTTCACCGTCGACCCGTCCGTGCCGGCATCGACCTTCAATGCCGGCCGCACGATCCACCAGGGCATCGAGCTCGGCGCATCCGTCGACGTGGCACGCCGCCTGCTCAGCCCACGGACCGACGACCTGCTGACGCTGTCGCAATTGTGGAATTTCAGCGACTTCCGGTTCCGCCACGACGCCCAGTTCGGCGACAACGACATTGCGGGCATGCCCCGGAACGTGCTGCGCACCACGCTGACCTACACCCATCCGTGCGGTTTCTATTTCGCGCCCGGCATCGACTGGGTGCCGCGCGGCGCCTGGGCCGACCAGGCCAACACGCTGCGCGCGCCCAGCTACGTCCTGCTCGGGCTCGAAACCGGCATCGACCTGCCGAACGGCTGGTCGCTGTTCCTCGACGCGCGCAATCTGACGGACAAGCGCTATGTCAGCGACATCAGCACCGTCAACGACGCGCGAACCGCCAGTACCGCGATCTTCTATCCCGGCGACGGCCGCAGCGTATTCGCCGGCATCCGTTATGCCTTCTGAGGAGGACGCCATGACCAGACCCACCCTGCACCGCCTCGGCGCTGTGCTGCTGTTCGCCGCCGGACTGCTCGCCGCCGGTCTGTTAATAGACCCGGGCGCTTCCGCCCATGTCGTGCTGGCCCAGCGCGCCGCGCCGGCCGACAGCTATTTCAAGGTGACCTTGCGCGTACCCCACGGCTGCGACGGCGCCGCGACCACCGGCCTGGCCGTCGAGATTCCCAAGACCGTGCTGACGGCGAAGCCGATGATCAAGCCGGGCTGGCGCATCGCGACGACGGAGGAGACGCTGGACCACCCGGTCGAGATCGAGGGCCACGCGCGAACCAGCCGCGTCGCGAAAATCACATGGCGCGACGGCGCCCTGCCCGACGACCGCTTCGACGAGTTCGCGTTCCTGGTGCGGCTGCCGGCGCAGGCGGGCAAGCTCGCCTTCCCCGTCGTCCAGACCTGCGGCAAAACCGTGGTGCGCTGGGACGAGACCGCCGGCCGCGGCCGGCCGAAGCCAAGCCACCCCGCGCCGGTATTGACCCTGACCCCGGCCGCGCACTGATGCCGGCAGGCAGGCTTTGACACCGCCGGGGCCGCCCCCGATAGTGCCGGACGCAGAAGGCGCCGGCTGGACCGGCACGGCGCTCCGCTTACGGAGGAAATCGCAATGGCCGCACCGAAGACCCTGCTGCAGCTTGCCGGCGCGCCGGCCGACCCGGCGCCGCTGGGCGACGCCGCCCTGGTCATCATCGACGCGCAGAACGAATACCGGAATGGCGCGCTGCCGCTCGACGGGTTTGAGGCGGCGGTGGCCCGGCTGGCCGACCTGCTGGAACGCGCCCGCGCCGCCGGCGCACCGGTGATCCACATCGCCCATTGCGGTGCGGCGGGCGGCGTGTTCGACCGCGACGGGCCGGGCGGCGCCATCGTGGCCGAGCTCGCCCCCCGCGACGGCGAACTCGTCATCGAGAAGCGCAACCCCAACGCCTTCGCCGGCACCGACCTCGCGGCGCGGCTCGCCGCCACCGGCCGCCCGCAGGTGGTGATGGCCGGCTTCATGACGCATATGTGCGTCAGCTCCACCGCCCGCGCGGCGCTC
>JBDZUN010000080.1:12118-13333 GCA_040255145.1 Hyphomicrobiales bacterium
TGACCATTCCCGCCGACGCCACCGCGACTCGCGCGCTGCCCGACCCGCTGGGCGGCGCGGCGCTCGGCGCGGCTGAAATCCAGCGCGCGGCGCTGGCCGAGCTGGCCGACCGCTTCGCCGTGATCGTGCCGGCCGCCGCCATCGTCGCCTGAGCGGCGCGCTGGCCGGCACGCTATCCGATTGCCCATTCATCCAGGAGGAACCATGGCCCGAGGACACGCATTGCTGACCGGCGCGCTCGGCGGTCTCGGCACCGCGATCGCCGAGACCCTGGCGCGCGCCGACATCCCGGTCATCGCCTGCGACCGCCGCCTCGACGACGCGGACGCCTGGCTCGCCGCCTTGCCGGCCGACCTGCGCCAGCGCATCAAGTTCGAGCCGCTGAACGTCGGCCGCGAGGACGAGATCGCCGAATTGGCCGACAAGCTGCGCTTCGCCGGGATCGAGATCGCCTACCTGATCAACAATGCGGGCATCCAGGGCAACGCCCCACCCTGGGCGCTGGAATCACGAATCTGGGACATTGTGCTGCGGGTCAACGTCAACGCGACCTTCTATCTGACCCGCGCCTTCTCGAAGCCGATGGTGGATCGCGGCTTCGGCCGCATCGTCAACCTCGCCTCGCTCTACGCCTACCATCCGGGGCCGGGCCAGGGCCCCTATGCCGCGGCCAAGGCGGCGATCACCGGCTATACCCGCTCGACCGCGCTCGACCTCGCGCCGCACGGCGTCACCGTCAACGCGATCGCGCCGGGCCTGATCTGGCACAAGCGGCTGGAGGGCGTGCTGCCGGCCGAGCAGTTCGAGGCGATGCTCAAGCTGACCCCTGTCGGCCGCATGGGCAAGCCGGAGGAGATCGCCGCCACCGTTGGCTTCCTGATCTCCGAGGACGCGGGCTTCATCACCGGCCAGACGATCCACGTCAACGGCGGCGCCTACCTGCCGGGCTGACGCAGCCATCACCCAGCCAAGCCACCCCAGACGAAAAAGGGCCCCCGCGTCGCCGCGGGGGCCCCTTTCCGTTCCTGGACGCCGATTACTCGGCGGCGATGGCCCGCGGCCGGCGGATGCCGGTGCCGTGGCGCAGCAGCTTGCCGGAGTGGACCCCGGTCTCCTTGTCGTTCTCGATGGTCACGCGGCCGTTGACCAGGATGTAGCGATAGCCGTTGGCCCGCTGCACCCGGCGCCACTCGCCGCCCGGCATGTCGTGGGCGA
>JBDZUN010000081.1:0-13136 GCA_040255145.1 Hyphomicrobiales bacterium
TCAGATCACGACAGGACTCTCGCTTCCGCTGGATGAAAAACGGGGGTCACGTCACTCAGCATCGGTTACCTGAGCACGCTGCCAGGCCCAACCCAGCAGTCCTATGACTGGCTGCTCGAACTGTGGTTCGATACGTCAGCCGACGCGGAGCAGTTCCTCGGCGGCGGCGCCTTCACGGCGATGTGGCAGGAGCTGGACAGCATCAGCAACAACGTGCTTGCGGCCCCCTTCCGTGGCCAGGAGATGCTCGTCGTCGCGGACCCGATCCCGCACGAGGATTGAAGGGATTTCACGAGCCTCTAGCACCGCAGCGCTTTCCGTGACGGGGCCCCAGCCGTCCGGGTTCGCGATAGGATGACGTGTTCTCGCGCGGTGTTGTGCCCGAAGCGAATCGCTGCGGCGTGGGTCATAGCGGGTGCCGGCCAGGTGCTTTCGCACAGCGAATGGCGCAGCTCGGTGCAGCCGATATCAGGATGGATCGACCCGTCCTGCCTGCCCCCTGTCACCTATGAAATTGAATGGCTAAGCCGATCGTGAACGGCGTCGACCGCGACGCCCGTCAGGTATAGAACGCATTCGCGCGATATCGGACGTCCGCCATTCGGCAACGGGGCCCAGCGATCAGGATTCTGGTCCGCTCTCGCAGCCGAAGCGAGGTCGTCGGTGAACGACGAGGCGGGCACCCGAGACGGTGCACGAATTGGCATCTCGGTGTCATCGCCAGTCCGCTAACCCGTGGATCAACGCCTCCGCACGACATCTTCGATGTCGAGGCCTAATGCGCTGACGATTCGCTGGAGAACCGTAACGCTGGGGTTGCGTCGCCCGCGTTCGACACCGCTCAGATAGGTCTGGTGCATATCCGCGCGATGCGCGAGCTCCTCCTGGGACAGCCCTCTATCCCGCCGTGCTTCCTGCACATTGAGCCCGATCCGGACGCGCACATCCATGCGGCTATGGAGAGCGCCCGGCGGGTTCTCACCATAGACTATGAGTCATATTTGTGATCGATGCCTTGCGTGGCGCGATTTTTCGATCGGGGACAGCATGCGTCCGGATACGTTAACCATCCACCAATTATTCGAGCGGGAGCGGGGCTTCGTCGTGCCGCTGTACCAGCGGTCCTATGTCTGGAACGTGGACGACCAATGGTCGCCGCTATGGGACGATCTCGAACGCGCGGTCGACGCCTGTCTCAACGCGAGAAGGAAGCAGCTGCTGCG
Organism: Hyphomicrobiales bacterium; assembly: GCA_040255145.1. Lineage (GTDB taxonomy): Bacteria > Pseudomonadota > Alphaproteobacteria > JBDZUN01 > JBDZUN01 > JBDZUN01. The sequence goes on from JBDZUN010000081.1 coordinate 1,224, forward strand.
CTCGCATTTCCTCGGCGCACTGGTCCTGAATGTTCCCAAGGTCCAAGGCTCCCGTGTCAGCCGATCCGAGGTTATCGATGGCCAGCAGCGCCTGACCACGTTGCAGATCGTGCTTTGCCGCCATGTGCGACCACGCCGAGGCAATGAGTTCCTCCGAAGGAGGCCCGTTGCGCGATCTCACTGAGAACCGGCATCAGAAGTCCGATTCGGAGGAGCTGTTCAAGGTATGGCCGACCAATGCCGATCGCGCGACGTTTCGGGCGGTGATGCGCGCCGGCTCACCAGACGCCTTGCTTGCTCAGTTCTCAGGGCAGCGATCCAGCTTACCCCGATTGGCCGCGGCCTATCGCTTTTTCTGGGACCGGATAGGCACATTTTTGGATGAAGCCGACACTGCCGTGGGCCGGGAAACGCGCCTGGACGCATTGCATCAAGCGCTGCGCACGGTCCCGCAGGTCGTGGTCATCGAGTTGGAGGAGCGGGACGATCCACAGGTCATTTTTGAGAGGCTGAATGCGCGAGGCCAGCCGCTGCCGCCGTCAGACCTCGTGCGCAATTACATCTTCCTGCGGGCAGCGAATGAGCCCGGTGTTGACCCGGATACGCTCTACCAGCGCTACTGGCACGAATTTGATAACCGTCGTGATGGCGGGAGCGAGGAGCGGTTTGGCACGCCCAGGAGCGGCAAGGCCGCTTACCCGTCCACGCATCGATCTCTTCCTGTTCCATTATCTCGTCATGCAGACGGGCCGCGACCTGTTGATCGGTCAACTGTTCCGCGAATTCCGCGACTGGCACGTTGACAGTCGGATGTCGGTCGAGGCGCTGCTGACCGACCTGAATCGTCATGCGGTGATATTCGCTGGACTCGTTGAACCCAAGGGAACGACCGGGCGGCCGCTTTTGCGCAACGCCTAAAGGCGCTGGACACGAGCACCGTTTACCCGCTCCTGCTCTCCATCTTGTCGCTGCCGCCGAGCCGGCTGCCGGTCGCGGCGCGTGACCGGATTTTGCTGGACCTGGAATCCTGGTTGGTGCGTCGTTTCATCTGTCAGGCAACAGCCAAGAATTACAATCGCTTCTTTACCTCGCTTCTGACGAAGGTGACCGGGGCCTCGCCGGACGCCGATCTCGCCGACATCGTGCGCAGCGATCTCACCCGCTCGGCGGAGGCCACGACGAATTGGCCGACCGATCGCGAGTTCCGTACCGGTTGGCTCACCAAGCCGATTTACGCGAGATCGAGGCCGGACCGCAGCGCCATGGTGTTACGCGCCATCGAACAGCATATGCGGACACGCTTCAACGAGGCTGTCTCCTTACCGGACCAGCTCAGCGTCGAACACATGCTGCCGCAAAAAGGCGCGCTGGAAGACTACCCCTACCCGCTAGACATGCCCTATCTGGATCAGGAGAGCGACGCGCAGTGTCGCGCCCGGCTCATCCAAACGCTCGGCAATCTCACCTTGCTGACCAGCGAGCTCAACGCTTCGATCAGCAACGGGCCGTTTCCGGGCAAGGCTGCAAAGGTCATCGGGGACAGCGATCTTCGCCTGAACGCCTGGCTTCGATCGGCGCCGCCGCTATTGTGGTCCGAGCGCGACATCCTCGCCCGAGGCGACCGCCTTTTCGAAATAGCCCTCCAGGTGTGGCCACGGCCATCGTTGGAGGTTGAGGACGTCGCTCCACACTCGAACTTGTCCTCCTTTTCGCTTTGAAATGTTGATCCGGTAGGCTTGCACCCGCCCTCGCCTCGCAACCCAGTAGTCCGGCTACGTTGAGTACTCTCACATTGGGTTGGAGTTTTCCGCGCCAACTCCTTGAATGAAGGCGGGACGGAGACTGGTGAAGACGTCGCAGTACACGGACGCGCAGAGGGCGTTCATCATCAAGCAAGGCGAGGATACACTGCCCTCCTGGAGTTGCGCGAGCGGACCCTGCAGGTCTTCGCCCTGGTCAAGATCGAAGGGCTGACCTACCGACAAACGGCCGACGGTGCAGGCGCGCGGCCAGCCGGGGATAGAGCGGGCCGAGCTTCACGATGAAATCCCACGCCATCAGCAACGCGCCGGCAGCGAACACCACGTCGCCCGGCAGCCGCATCCACTGCCAGAATAGTGTCTTGCCGTAGAAATCGACGCTGCGCGCATAGGCAAAGCCATGCTCGTAGACCGCGACGAGCTGCGGCCAGCCGATCGGGAAGAAGTTCAGCAGAATCCACAGCACCAGGCCGCCATTGTAGAGCCAGAACGCCCACAGCCCGACCCGCTCGCCGAACGGCACGCGATCGGCAGCGATATAGCGCAGGCAGAAATAGATCAGGCCGATCGCCAGCAGGCCGAACGCGCCGAACAGGGCCGTATGCGCATGGTTCAGGGTTAGAAACGTGCCGTGTTCGTAGTAATTGACCAGCGGTGCGTTCAGCGTCCCGCCGCCGAACACGCCGGCCCCGACGAAATTCCAGAACGCGGCGCCGATGACATAGGTATAGGCGAGCCGATAGTTGAACGTCTGGTTTGCTCGGATCAGCCGGTAGTTCTGGATCGCCTCGATGATCAGGAGTACGAGCGGCAGCACCTCGATGAACGAGAACATGCTGCCCATCGGAACCCACATGCTGGGACCACCGGCCCAATAGAGGTGATGGCCGGTGCCGATTACGCCGCCCAGGAAGATCAGGATCAGCTCGAAATAGACCGCGCGCTCAGCCAGCTTGCGTGAGACCAGGCCGACCGCCATCAACAGGTACGCGCTCATGCTGGCGGCGAAGAATTCGAAGGACTGTTCGACCCACAGGTGGACGACCCACCACCGCCAGAAATCGGTGATGGTGAACGACTTGCCGACCCCGGTCAGCGGGATCATGCCGAATACATAGAGTACGGCAATGTTGATCGTTGCGGCCCAGATCAGATTCTCGAGCCGGATTCGCCCGGTCCAGAACTGCCGGGTCGCCTGCCGCAGCATCGCGGCGGTCGGCCACAGCGCCCGGAAAACCAGGACGCTCCACATGATCAGGCCCAGGAAGAATCCGATCTGCCAGAAGCGGCCGAGCTGAAGATAGGATAGACCCTGGTTGCCGAACCAGAACCAGCCGCGGTCGATATAACCCATGATACCGAGCCAGTTACCGATCAGCGCACCAGCGACGATGACCACCGTGGCCCAGAACAGCAGGTCGACTAGCAGCTTCTGGCCACGTGCCTCGCGCCCACCGGCCATGGCAGGGGCCAGGAACAATCCCGCCCCGATCCAGGCGACGCCGATCCAGATGATCGGCGCCTGGATGTGGACGGAACGCAGGAAGTTGAACGGCAGAAAGTTATGAAGGTCGAGGCCGTAGAAGCTGCGCCGGTCGTAATAGGCGTGCGCCATGATCGTGCCGGCGGCGATCTGCAGCAGAAGGACGGCAGCGACCACCAGAAAGAACTTGCCGACCTTACGCTGGCTGGCCGTCAGCGGGCGGAAGCCCGCGAGCGTCGATTCCATGGGCTCGCCGGCCGGGGTCTCCAGCCAGAAGATGTAGATGAACAATACGCCGCCGAAGGCAAAGAACGTGAAGCAGAAGCTGATCCAGGTCCAGATGAAGGTGTTGCTGGTCGGGGTGTTGCCCACCTCCGGCTGATAGGGCCAGTTTTCGGTCCACGACCAGGTGGTGCCGGGGCGTCGCGCAACGGTGGTCAGCGCCGAATAGATCATGAAGTCGGCGGTCTGCAGCCGCTCCGTCGCGTCGAGGGCGTGGGCGGGTGTCCAGCCGGTCGTCAGGTCGACCTTGGCCAGGTTGTCGGCCATTTCGATCCGGAGGGTGCGGATCGCGTCGGCCAGCGCGTCCGGCAGCACCACCGCCTGCTGCGTGAGGTCGACCCCCTGAAGCTGGCGGCGCATCGCGTCGCGGATAACGGCCTGCCGCTCCGCCGGCAGGGCGTCGAAGGTGGTGTCGAACCGCGCCTGCGCGATGCCGTCCTTGGTCAGCTTGGCGAGCCGCACCAGCGCAAAAGCCGTGTAGTCCTGGCCGAAGTAGGAACCCATTCCATACAGGCTGCCGTAATCCATCAGGTCGGCCTTCTGAAACCCGGCCTTACCGGCGACGACATCTTCGCCGCGCATCACCATGGCGCCGTCGGTGGTCAGGAACCGCTCCGGCTGCGGCGGCGCCAACTGGTAGGTCCGCACGGTCGCCCAGAAGAACAAGGCGAAACTGCCGATCGCGACGGCGAGCAGGATCCATTTCAAGACGTTGGCGACAGGATCCTCGGCCGGCCCCGCGGTCGTTTGCGCCGTCATCGACTTGCCCCCCGTCTCGCCCGGCGCTTTTGCGCGGGCGGATCACCGGCATCGAGGAGAACGCCGTCAGCCCCGCTGTCCGGCAAACGAGCGATTAGGCCGATCGCCGTGAGGCGAGGCCGTCTCCCCGCCCAAAAGCACGGATCGCGCGCTGCGCAAGTTCGGTTTTCAGCCGGCCGATCCGTTACCAAGCCTAACCGCAGCGATGGTGTGGTTGCAAACCAGCAATCAGGCAATCGATGCGGCGGTGCTCAATATCGAACTAGGCAGTGCTCTAGCCTATCCGCTCGCTTATCTTCTGGTACAAGTATCGCTGCCGATGTCGCATTAGGACCAGAACCGATACCGCGACGCGGCCGCCCCTCCCGGCGCTACGCTGGCCAGCGCCAGTCGCGCACCTCCGGCATGTCCTCGCCGTGCGCAACGATGTAGCGTTCGTGCTCGATCAGCTTGTCGCGGATCGCCTGCTTGGCGTAGACCGCGGCCGGCCCGAGCGTCGGCACCCGGTCGATAACGTCGGCGACCAGGTGGAAGCGATCGAGATGGTTGCGCACAACCATGTCGAACGGCGTCGTGGTCGAGCCCTCTTCCTGATAGCCGCGGACGTGCATGTTGTCGTGGTTGGCCCGCTTGTAGGCCAGCCGGTGGATCAGCCACGGATAACCGTGATAGGCGAAGATCACGGGCTTGGTCCTGGTGAACAATGCATCGAAATCACTTTCCGTCAGGCCGTGCGGATGCTGCGATTTCGGCTGCAGGGTCATCAGGTCCACGACGTTCACGACACGGACCTTCAGCTCAGGGATATGGTGGTGGAGAAGATCGACCGCCGCGAGGATCTCGAGCGTCGGCACATCTCCGGCGCAAGCCATCACCACGTCGGGTTCGCTGCCGCGGTCGTTGCTGGCCCAATCCCAGATGCCGATGCCTTCCGTGCAGTGCTTGATCGCCGCGTCCATGTCCAGCCATTGCGGTTGCGGCTGCTTTCCGGCGACGATGACGTTGACGCGGTCCCAGCTCCGGAGGCAATGGTCGGTGACGTAGAGCAGCGTGTTCGCGTCCGGCGGGAAATACACCCGGACCGTATCTGCTTTCTTGTTGACGACATGGTCGACAAAGCCGGGGTCCTGGTGGCTGAAGCCGTTGTGATCCTGCCGCCAGACGTGCGAGGTGAGGAGATAGTTGAGCGAGGCGATGGGGCGGCGCCACGGAACTTCGCGCGAGGTCTTCAGCCACTTGGCATGCTGGTTGAACATCGAATCGACGATGTGGATGAAGGCTTCGTAGCAGGAGAACAGGCCGTGCCGGCCGGTCAGCAGATAGCCTTCGAGCCAGCCCTGACAGGTATGCTCGCTCAGGATCTCCATCACTCGCCCATCGGGGCTCAAGTGTTCGTCATCGTCCGGGAATGTCGCGGCATCCCAAGCGCGCCCGGTCGCCTCGAACAAAGCCTGAAGCCGGTTCGACGCCGTCTCGTCGGGACCGAATATGCGGAAATTCCGGCTGGCCTCGTTCGCGCGCATCACGTCGCGAAGGAAGGTTCCCAGGATGCGGGTCGATTCCGCGTCCGCTTCCCCCGGCTGCTTGACGGCAACGGCATAGTCCTGGAAGTCGGGCAGCCGTAGCGGCCGCATCAATGCGCCGCCATTGGCGTGCGGATTGGCACTCATGCGCCGTTCGCCGATCGGGGCCAGGGCCGCGATCTCCGGATCGAGCCGGCCCGCCTGGTCGAACAGCTCCTCCGCCCTGTAGCTGCGCATCCAATCTTCCAGAAGCGCAAGATGGCCGGGCTTGGTCATGTCGCTGAACGGCACCTGGTGCGACCGCCACGAGCCCTCGGTCTTGAGGCCATCGACGCGCTTCGGCCCGGTCCAGCCCTTTGGGCTGCGCAGGACGATCATCGGCCAGGCCGGGCGCTCGGTCGACCCGTCGCTGCGCGCGGCGCGCTGGATCTCGCCGATGCGCGCGAATGCCTGGTCCAGCGCGGCGGCCATCGCTTGGTGCATGGCCTCAGGCTCCTCGCCCTCGACGAAGATGGGGACGTACCCGTAGCCGCGCAGCAGGTCCTCAAGCTCGTCGGGAGCGATCCGAGCGAGGACGGTGGGATTGGCGATCTTGTAGCCGTTGAGGTGCAGTATCGGCAGCACCGCGCCGTCCGTGGCTGGGTTAAGGAACTTGTTGCCGTGCCAGGAGGTCGCGAGCGGCCCGGTCTCCGCCTCGCCATCACCGACGACGCAGGCGACAATCAGGCTCGGATTGTCGAAGACCGCGCCGAAGGCGTGGGACAGAGAATAGCCAAGCTCCCCACCCTCGTGGATCGAGCCGGGCGTTTCGGGGGCGGCGTGGCTCGGTATCCCGCCGGGAAACGAGAACTGGCGGAACAGGCGGCGCATGCCGTCCTCGTCCTGCGACACGTCAGGATAGAGTTCGCTATAGGTTCCTTCGAGCCAGGTGTTCGCCACCACGCCCGGTGCCCCGTGCCCAGGCCCCGCGACGAACAGGACGTTCAGATCGTGCGCGCGGATGACACGGTTGAGGTGGACATAGATGAAATTGAGACCAGGGGTCGTACCCCAATGGCCGAGAAGCCGGGGCTTGACGTGCTCGATCCGGAGCGGTTCGCGTAGCAACGGGTTGTCGAGCAGGTACACTTGCCCAACTGAAAGATAATTCGCCGCGCGCCACCACGCATTGATGCGCGCGAGCTCCTCCGCAGAAAGTGGCGCCCGCCCGCCAAGCACGTCCGCCATCTGAGCCTCCTTTACCCGGAACGGTGGGCCTTCAGGGTGTCCGCGCTAGCCGGCCTGTTCCAGATGACCGATTGCCGCCAATGCATGGCGCGCGACCATCAGCTCTTCGTCGGTCGGGATCACCCAAACCGCAACGCTGGAGTTGGGCATGCTGATGCATGCTGCATGTCGGGCATTGGCCTCCGGATCGAGGACGACGCCGAGCCAGGTCAGGCGATCACAGATCAAGCCGCGGATTTCGGCGGCATGCTCGCCGATGCCCGCTGTGAAGACCAGCCCATCCAGGCCGCCGAGCGTGCCGATCAACGCGCCGATCTCGCGCACCGCGCGGAACACGAACAGGTCGATCGCCTCCTTCGCGCGCGGATCGGCGCTCGCCAGCAGGGCGCGCATGTCGCTCGCGAGCGCGCCCGAGACGCCGAGCAGTCCGGAACGCCGATAGAGCAGGTTTTCGACCTGATCGACGGAAAGCTCATATCGACGCTGAAGATACAGCACGACGCCCGGATCGAGATCGCCGCACCGGGTTCCCATGACCAGGCCGTCGAGAGGCGTAAAGCCCATCGTGGTATCGACGCTTCGCCCCTCGCGCAGGGCGCATAGGCTGGCGCCGTTGCCGAGATGGGCGACAATGACGCGGCCGTCGGCCGGACCGGGCGCCAGTTTGGCGAACCGGCTGGCAATGTATTCGTAGGACAACCCGTGGAAGCCATAGCGCCGGACCCCGTCCGCTTCGAATTCGCGCGGCAACGCGAGACGCCGTGCCGGCGCGGGCATGCTGCGATGGAAGGCGGTGTCGAAGCACGCGACCTGAGGAAGCGTCGGCCGAGCCTTCGCGACGGCCCGGATCAGGTCGAGGTTCAGGGGCTCATGAAGCGGCGCGAGCGGCACCAGGCTGTCAAGCGCCATCATCGCCGACTGATCGACGATGATCGGCCTGTCATAGGTCGGACCGCCATGGACGACCCGATGGCCCACCGCGGCGAGCGTACTTGCGCCGAGATGGCTGTCGACCCAATCCAGCACTTGCCCCATCAGGAAGTGGACGTCCGGCCCGTGTTCGGACAGGTTCCGGCGCGCCAACTCCTGATCGTTTGCATCCCGGACCACGAAATGCGGAGCGGTGCCGATCTCCTCGACTGCGCCGCGGCAAACGCGCTCCAGCGTATTCTGCGCCCCGACCCCGAACAGCGCGAACTTGATGCTCGACGAACCGGCATTCAGGCTTAGGACGGCCTTCATCGGTCACGGCCCGCTGAAATCCCAACGCTGATCTTTACCATAAAGCATAACGGTCGCGGGTCGCGGCGGGCAGCGGTGAACGCGCACTAGTGGGGCGACCCCGGCGATCGCGAACGCGCTATTCCATGCGACGGATAAGCGCGTGTGATCCCTCTCATCCGCAGCGAGGATGTCCTGACGGCATAAACCGCAAGTTGTCTTCCTCATCGAATGCCGCGGTGGGAAGCTCGGAAGGAACGGCGGCAAACCGCTCTCCACCGCGCCCTTCGGCGAATTAGGGGTCGGGCCTCGTCTGCTATGCACTGCGCTTTGGGAGACAGAGTTTCCCGGCGCCACGTCGCTAACGGCGTGCCGATCCATTGTTGATGCCGATCACCCGCTCATCCAGCATAGGACAATGCTCGACGATTACACAGAAGATTCATTCGGTCGATCGGATGAAAACCAAGACAAATACCTCTCCGACACGCTGCAGTAGCCGATTGATTCTTGTGCAATTTACCCCTTGACGGCGACGCTATGGCAACGATGCTTGGTCATGGCTTTCATCCCCTGAAAGCCAAGTACCGATGGTCAATTTAAATCGGTCCGCCTGCCCTTCCGAGGGGCGCGCTCCGGCATCCTCGAATCAGACCTACCAGTTCGACTGGAACCACGAGGTCGTCGTGCTGGGCGGGGTGACGACGGCGGTGAAGGTGGCGCACCTGCGCCTATGCCATAGCCGGATGTTCTTCGTGCGCGGGGTCAAACTTGGCCGCCGGTTGCGGAATGCCATTTTTTGCACATGGCATGGCCTGCCGTTCGCCATAATGAGATGAATGGTTAATAACGTCCTCATCGGGCGCTAAGATTTGGCCGCTGAGATTGTTCATTACAGGCATACAATCGTCAGATCATGGAGGGAGTATGGACGACGTCAGGGCCGCGCTGAACACGAACGGCATCGTGTTTGCGGAAGGTCTATATGAGGCGTCCGACATCGTTGCGATTAACGAAGCGCTTGATCCAATTTTCGCGGCCAAACGCGAGTCTAAGCGATCCTACGCCACAGTAGACGAACTTATAACATGCAACATCATCGACCATGTCTTAAATGATGCGATCGTGTCGTCTTTCTATGAAATCATAGATAAGCCGAAAATGTATCAATTCCATGTTTTCGAAATTGCTGGCAGAAATAATTCTCCACATATTGCGGGTGCTAATCTAAAGGGATGGCATCGAGATCATGATTCTGCATACGATCCTGTCGCCCCTAGTCACATCAGCCTCTTCGTCTATCTAACAAATGTAGGTGGTGATGATGGATCGTTTGAATTTATGCCTCATTCAGGGCGGGGCGGTTTCACAAATAATGCTGACGCTATAGCTGTGCAGGGCGGAAAAGGTACTGCCTTTTACTGGAACAGGCACTTCTTCCACCGTGCGTCTCCGAATCGAGGAGCGACTCGGCGCCGCGTTTTGAAATTTTCTATACAGAGCCCAGAAAGTCCCGCCTTGACTACCAGCCTTGCGGCTGCTTCGAGATATATGGCTAATAAAGACTGCGCTCGGCAAGAGTTGTTTGGGCACTCAGGCGGTTCAGATACCGATCTGAAACCCAAAACGATAAAATACGATGTTCCGTCCACAAATATGCGCGTCAAACTTGATCCGGCGACCTTGCTGAAAGCAAGATTCAAAGAAGCCATCGGCTTACTTAATAACCAGACAAAGCAGCTTGACCCATATGAGTGATCAAAAGCTAAGAGTTGGTATTATTGGCGCCGGACGCCGCGTAGTGGGAAATTATCTTCCCGCACTAGATATGTTATCAGATTACGTAAGCGTAGAGTGGGTCTTTGCTCGTAATTACGAGCGCTTGGTTGACGCGGTAGATCCATGGAAATTAACTCCACTCAAGCGCCTCGACGGTGAGGCATTGGCTCAGATTGATATTCTTGCAGTCTCAGTTCCCACCACTCAAAACGCCCCGGCTCTAAATCAAGTCCTTCCGTTTTCATCAGCCCTAGACTTAGTAATAGATACACCAGTTATTGGATCTATCAGCGAGATTAGGGCCACTCACCCACTTCTTTCGAAATTTAAGTCGGTGACGGTAACAGAAGATTTCATGAACTTTCCCGATTTCGAAGCAGTGCGCCAAGCAGTAGCGGCCGGTGCAATCGGTCGCGTCAGGCATATAATCCTGGACGGTATGGGATATTTTAACCACGGGCTCGCTTTGATTCGATCCTTTGGTGATTTCAGCCCGGTCGTGAGTTCTCGTCGCGTGAAACTGGGCGGTGATTTTTCTGTTGTTTGTTTTTCACTATCTTCAGGTGTCGAGGGGGCGGTTGTTTACCCGTATCGGAGATACGCGGGCGCCTATGGTGTGGTGGGAGAAAATGGCTCGATTGTTTCATCGAGTGATTCGTTACCATTTATTCGGAGTAATAATATTCACCTATCGGAGATCTTACGTCGGGACGGTGTTATCAGTGCCGTAAAAATCGAGGGGCCGAATTACCATTGCTCTACGGAATTGCCCGGCATGAAGCGGCTGGTGCAACTGCCAAATGCAGACAAAACGGATCTAAATCTCATGAGAAGTTTTGGCTTGGCGGCAGTGTTCAGGTCGTTGTGGGAGACTAACATAAATCGACGGTATGGGGTAAATAATGCCTTATACGATAGTTTTATGAGCAAAATCGCTATGCGTGTGCCATTTTTATGGGATCCGGCTACTTTGTTTGGACGCAACAGTGTTACGCTCGGCTTGCAATTGGCATCTCGCGGATAGGTGGAATATCTCGTCAACACTCCAAGCCCTTGGGCGAAAGCGAGGCCTCGCGCTCGGCGGGCGCATCGGGTGGAGGATGTTTAAGAACCGCTTTTCGGCGTGGACCGGCCATTGGATCGGCAAGGCTTGATGTGCTGGCTCACGAGGGAGAGGGCGGCGATTTGGAGCGCTGTGCAGCAGCGCGCTTCGGCCAACGCCGTCTCGCATAAGATCAGCCAAGCTCGCCAACAAGGCGGCGAAAGACGATCGCGAGGGCTCAGGCATCGTCGATTTCTCAGACACCAATGACAGGGCGGCGGCTTACCGAGACATACCTGTCGGCGAGGTTGGGGGGGTGGGCCGCGCCCGGCTATCGCCTTGATTATCGAACGGGCGGCACAGCAACCACCGAGGTCATTACAGACGATCTGATCGACGCGCTTCTCACTGGTCTAGCGCTGGCCGATCACCCTCCGACGACACCCGACCGCCCCACAACACGTCGCCCTCGCCGTTATCCCTAGGTGTTTAGTCCCGGACTTTGATGGTGCAATCTTTTCCAGTGAATGGAAGGAGGCGCTATGGGCCAGGTTCTTCACGGAAGCGCCCGCACGACTGAGGCGGTCCGTCGAGCGATACAGCATAGTCAAGAGAGCCTGAGAGTTCTGGCCCAGCGTCATGGGATCAACCAGAAGACGGTCGCCAAGTGGAAGAACCGGATCTCTGCGACCGATCTGCCGACGGGTCCCAGGGCCGGCTGCGGAGCCGGTGCCGACCGCACCGTCTGCGCTTGCCTCTCGGTCGGCGAGGTGGCCTTGCGGCAGGCGATCCGCACGCGAAACCTGAAAAGCGCCGCGGATATCGGCGCGGCGCTCG
>JBDZUN010000082.1:0-13101 GCA_040255145.1 Hyphomicrobiales bacterium
GACGCCCTGGTCGGTTCGGAAGGCAACGGCTGGAACCAGGTGATGAGCGAGCTCGCCTTCGAGCGCAGCGGACCAGAGCGCTTCCTGTCCAGCTTCAGCGTGTTCAAGGAGCTGGTGCGCGAGATCGGGCCGGACCCGGACCCGACGACGGCGGCGACGATCGGGCGGCTGGCCGCGCACCTGATCACCATGCGCGGCCTGTCGCTGTCGGTCGCCGGCACGCTCAACAACGGCGGCCTGCCGAACCTCGAGGCCGCGGTGGTCAAGGACCTCGGCGCGGTCTACGAGCAGCAATTGCCGGAGATCGCGCGCCTCGTCTGCGGCGCCGACCCGGCAATGCCCGGCAGCGGCTCGGATTACGCCGAGGCGCTATCGCGCTGCATCCTCGACGCACCGTCCTTTTCCATTCGCGGCGGCACGCGGGAAATCCTGCGCGGCGTCATCGCCAGGGGGCTCGGCCTGCGATGAGCATCGACGACACCCACGACCTGCGCAGCCTGATCGAGGATCAGGCCAACCGCATCTTCGCCGACCTGTGCACCAAGGAGGCGGTCGACGCCGCCGAGCGCGGCGAATGGCCGGAACGGCTGTGGCGCACGCTGGAGGAGAACGGCCTGACCCAGGCCGCGGTCTCCGAGGAACTGGGCGGCGGCGGCGGCGCGATCGGCGACGGCTTCGCGCTGTTGCGCCTGGCCGGGCGTTACGCCGCGCCGGTGCCGCTGGCCGAGACGTTCCTGGCGGGCGTGCTGCTGGCCGCAGCCGGGCGGACGGTGCCGGCGGGACCGCTGACCGTCGCGTTCCCGCTGCCGGGCATATCGCTCGACCTCGGCAAGATCGCGGCGGGCTGGGCGCTGGCCGGCACGGCGCGCCGGGTCGCCTGGGGCCGCCAGGCCAAATGCGTCCTGGTCGTCGCCGAATCGGGTGGCCGGCTGTGCGGCGCGCTGGTGAAGCCGGGCACCGGCACGATCACCCAGGGCACCAACCTGGCCGGCGAACCGCGCGACGACATCCATTTCGACGCCAACCCGGTGCCGGCGGACCAGGTCTTCACGCTGGACGGGTTCGACCGCGCCGCGCTCCACCGGCTGGGCGCGCTGAGCCGGGCGGTGATGATGGCCGGCGCGCTGGAATCGATCCTCGACATGGCGATCCGCTACGCCAACGAGCGCAAGCAGTTCGGCCGGCCCATCGGCAATTTCCAGGCGATCCAGCAGTCGCTGGCGGTGGTCGCTGGCCAGGCCGCGGCCTCCGCCTCGGCCGCGGACGCGGCGATCCGCGCGGTCGAGCGGGGCGGCGGCGCGGTCGAGGTCGCGGTGGCCAAGGCGCGCGTCGGCGAGGCGGCCGGCCTTGCCGCCGGCATCGTCCACCAGGTCCACGCGGCGATGGGCTTCACCCATGAGCACCCGCTGCACCAGCGCACGCGGCGGCTGTGGTCGTGGCGCGAGGAATACGGCGCGGAGCCCTATTGGCAGGCCGAGCTCGGCCGCCGCATCGCCAGGGCCGGCGCGGACGACCTGTGGAGCTTCGTCACAAGCGTGTGAGCGTTCCGCGGTTCAACCGCCCGGAATGGGCTTCAGTTCGGCCTTGAAGCGTCGCCAGTTGCGCGCGTAGGTCTGGGCCGAACGGGTCAGCACGCGCTCAAGCTCCGGCCCGACCTCGCGCACCACCTTGCCCGGCATGCCCATCACGAAGGAATTGTCGGGGATTTCCTTGTTCTCGCCGATCAGCGCCTTGCCGGCGATCAGGCAGTTCCTGCCGATCTTCGCGCCGTTCAGTACCACCGCGCCGATGCCGATCAGCGTGTTGTCGCCGATGGTGCAGCCGTGCAGCATCGCGAGGTGCCCGACCGTGACGCCGGCGCCGATGGTCAGCGGCGAGCCCATGTCGGTGTGCAGCACGGCGTTGTCCTGGATATTGGTGTCCTCGCCGACCTCGATCCACTCGTTGTCGCCGCGCAGCACCGCGCCCCACCACACGCTGGCGCCGCGCTTCAGCCGCACCTTGCCCATCACCGATGCGCTGGGCGCGACCCAATATTCGTCGCCGTCGGTTTCGGGAACGAATTCCCCGAGCTGATAGAGCGCCATGTCGGCTCCTGTTCTCCTTGCCCAACCCCGTCATTGTGAGCGAAGCGAACCAATCCATCTTTTCTTTGCTGAATCTCAGCCTGGATTGCTTCGTCCCGCTTTGCTCCGCTCGCGGTCCTCGCAATGACGGCAAACTGCCAACCTCACACCATCGCCATGCCGCCGTTGACGTGCAGGGTCTGGCCGGTGACATAGGCCGCCTCCTCGCTCGCCAGATAGATCACGGCGGCCGCGACGTCGGCGCCGGCGCCGAGCCGCCCGGCCGGGATGCGGCCGAGGAGCGCCGTCTTCTGCTTGTCGTCCAGCACGTCGGTCATCGGGCTTTCGATGAAGCCAGGCGCAACGCAATTGGCGGTGATATTGCGGCCGGCGACCTCGGCGGCCAGCGCCTTGGTCATGCCGATCATGCCGGCCTTGGCGGCGGCGTAGTTGCCCTGGCCCGGATTGCCGGTGACGCCGACGATCGAGGTGATGCCGACGATGCGCCCCCATCGCCGTTTCATCATACCGCGCAGCGCGGCGCGGGTGAGCCGGAAACCCGCAGTCAGGTTGACCGCCAGGACCTGCTCCCACTCCTCGTCCTTCATGCGCAGGAACAGGTTGTCGCGGGTGATGCCGGCATTGTTGACCAGGATGTCGACCTGGCCCAGGGCCGCTTCGGCCTGGCCGTGCAGAGCCTCGACCGCCACGCTATCGCCGAGGTCGCAGGGCAGGACGTGCACATCGCCGCCGAGCTCGTCCGCCAGCGCCTCGAGCGCGTCGCGCCGTGTGCCGGACAAGCCGACCGCCGCGCCCTGGGCGTGCAGCGCGCGCGCGACCGCGCCGCCGATGCCGCCCGAGGCGCCGGTGACCAACGCCTTGCGGCCGGTCAGGTCGAACATGCGTCCTCTCCCATTCCTACAATGTCTTGGCGAACGCCTCGATCTCGGCCGGGGTGCCGGCCGCAATCGTGGCGAGGTCCGGGTTGATGCGCCGGGCCATGCCGGTCAGCACCTTGCCGGCGCCGAATTCGGCCACGGTGTCGACCCCCTCGGCGACCATGCGGCCGACGCTGTCGCGCCAGCGCACCTCGCCCGTGACCTGCGCGACCAGCAGGCGGCGAATCGTCTCCGGGTCGCTGACCGGCTCCGCCGTCACATTGGCGATCAGCGGCACACGCGGCGGCGCGATGATCACGCCGGCCAGCGCCTCGGCCATCGCGTCGGCCGCCGGCTGCATCAGCGGGCAATGGAACGGCGCGCTGACCGGCAGCGCCATCGCCTTCTTCTTCGCCGCCTTGGCCAGCGCGACAGCGCGCTCCACCGCATCCTTGTCGCCGCTGACCACGATCTGACCCGGCGCATTGTCGTTGGCGAGCGCGAGGCATTGGCCCTCCGCCGCCTCGGCGACGATCGCCTCGACCTCCGCCCGCTCCACCCCGAGCAGGGCGGCCATCGCGCCGACGCCGACCGGCACCGCGTCCTGCATGGCGCGGCCCCGCGCACGCAGCAGCCGCGCGGTTTCCGCGAGGCCTAGCGCGCCGGCCGCGGTCAGCGCGGAATATTCGCCGAGCGAATGGCCGGCGACAAAGGCGGCGTGACGGCCGAGGTCGAGTCCTCCGTCGCGCTCCAGCACGCGGATGACGGCGAGGCTGACCGCCATCAGGGCCGGCTGCGCATTCTCGGTCAGGGTCAGCTCGGCGGCGTCGCCGTGCCACATCAGGCGGCTCAGGTTCTGGTCCAGCGCATCGTCGACCTCCTGAAACACCTCGCGCGCCGCCGGCGACGCCTCGGCCAGATCGCGGCCCATGCCGATGCTTTGCGATCCCTGTCCGGGAAAGGTAAAGGCACGGGTCATGCGGTTCGGCTCCTGAAGGCGGGCGGCGGGGCGGGCGCGCCACTGATAGCGGCCTCGCGCCCCGTGTCAAGAAAGCCGACCGCGCGGCAGGGCGCCCGGCACGCTTGCGCGCCCGAGGCTTTTGGTCTATCTCCCCCGTCTCCGGCGAAGGCGTGGGGGACGCACCCCTGGGCAACGCCGCGCCCAAATCATGCAAGGCCGCGCGCGCTTCGGCGCTGAGGATCAAGGCCGCGAGGAGACGGCTTCATGCCGCTTTACGAACACGTATTCATCGCCCGCCAGGACATCTCGTCCCAGCAGGTCGAGGGCCTGGTCGAGACCTTCAAGACCCTGGTCGAGGAGAACGGCGGCAAGGTCGGTCGCACCGAATATTGGGGCATCCGCAACCTGGCCTACCGGATGAAGAAGAACCGCAAGGGCCACTACGTGCTGATGGACCTGGACGCGCCGGCCGCCACCGTGGTGGAGATGGAGCGTCAGCAGGGCCTGCACGAGGACGTGCTGCGCTTCCTGACCACCAAGGTCGAGCAGCACGAGGAGGGCCCGTCGGCGGTGCTGCAGAACAAGGGCGGCCGCGATCGCGACCGCGGTGATCGTGGCGACCGCGACCGCGGGGACAGGGGTGACCGCGATCGCGGCGACCGTGACCGAGGCGATCGCGACCGGCGCGAGCGCCGGCCACGTGACGAAGCCCCCGCCGCAGGAGCCGAATGATGGCCGACCGCATTCCCCAGGTGCCGGTCCGCCGGCCGTTCTTCCGCCGGCGCAAGACCTGTCCGTTCTCGGGCGTCAACGCGCCACGCATCGACTACAAGGACGTGCGCCTTCTGCAGCGATTCGTGTCCGAGCGCGGCAAGATCGTGCCGAGCCGCATCACCGCGGTGTCGTCCAAGCACCAGCGCGAGCTGGCACGCGCCATCAAGCGCGCGCGCTATCTCGGCCTTCTGCCCTACATTCTGAAATAGCCGCCGGCCGGCCCGAAACCGCGCGGCCGTGGTTGCCACGGCCGCAGGCACGCTTCATCTTCCGGGCATGAAGGTCGACGGCGTTCCCTATCGCACCATCTGGGTGGCCGCGGATGGCTGGTCGGTCGAGATCATCGACCAGACCCGGCTGCCACACGCCTTCGTCATTGCGCGCCTGCAAACCCTGGACGACGCCGCCCACGCCATTCGCACCATGCAGGTGCGCGGCGCGCCGCTGATCGGCGCCACCGCCGCCTATGGCCTGTGTCTCGCGGTGCGGGCCGATTCATCCGACGCCGCAGTCGACCGCGCCTACGACACCCTGCTGGCGACGCGCCCGACCGCAATCAACCTGCGCTGGGCGCTGGACGAGATGCGCGCCGCGCTGCGCAACCGGCCGCGCACCGAGCGGGTCGCCGCCGCCTATGCCCACGCGGCGGAACTCTGCGACGCCGATGTCGAAACCTGCCGCCGCATCGGCGAACACGGCCTCGGCGTGCTGCGCGAAACGGCCGCACGCAAGGGCGGCGCGCGCCTCGACGTACTGACCCACTGCAATGCCGGCTGGATCGCCTGCGTCGACTGGGGCACCGCGCTCGCGCCGATCTACATGGCGCATGATGCCGGCATCCCGGTCCACATCTGGGTCGACGAGACGCGCCCACGTAACCAGGGCGCCGCGCTGACGGCGTGGGAGCTCGGCCGCCACGGCGTGCCGCACACCGTCATCGCCGATAATGCCGGTGGCCACCTGATGCAGCGCGGCCGGGTCGACCTGTGCATCGTCGGCACCGACCGCACGACCGCCAACGGCGACGTCTGCAACAAGATCGGCACCTATCTGAAGGCGCTGGCCGCGCACGACAACGGCGTGCCGTTCTATGTCGCGCTGCCGCATTCGACGATCGACTGGACCCTGACCGACGGCGCCGCGATCGAGATCGAGGAGCGCGCGGTCGAGGAGCTGACCCACATGACCGGCAGCACCGACGCCGGCGACATCGTGCGTGTCGCGGTGGCGGCGCCGGGCAGCCCGGCGGCCAATTTCGCCTTCGACGTGACGCCGGCGCGCCTGGTCAGCGGGCTGATCACCGAGCGCGGCGTCTGTCCCGCGTCGCGCGCGGGGCTGCTCGGCCTCTACCCGGAACGCGGGGGATGATTGCCGACGAGGCCGGCCTGCGCCGGGCGGTGATCGAGACGGCGCGCGCGATGGGCGCGAGCGGCCTGAGCCCGGTGTGCTCCGGCAACGTCTCCGCGCGCTTCGACGACGGCATGCTGATCACACCGAGCGGCATGGCCTATGAAGACCTCGGCCCCGAGGATGTCGTGCGAATCGGCCTGGACGGCGCCGTGGCGGGGCCGGGACAGCGCGCGCCGTCCAGCGAATGGCCGATGCACGCCGCGCTCTATGCCGCGCGGCCCGACGCCGGCGCCGTCGTCCACGCGCATTCGCCGAACGCCACCGCTCTGGCCTGCCTGCGCCGCCCGATCCCGGCCTTCCACTACATGGTCGCGGTGGCCGGCGGCCGGGTCATCGCCTGCGCCGACTACGCCACCTTCGGCAGCCGCGAGTTGGCGCGCAATGCACTGGCCGCGCTGGGGAACCGCCGCGCCTGCCTCTTGGCGAATCACGGCCAGCTCGCGTTCGGCGCCGACCTCGCCAAGGCGTTCGACCTGGCCCGGGAGGTCGAGGCGCTGGCGACCCAGTACTGCGCGGCGCTGCGGCTCGGCGCGCCCGTCCTGCTCGACGATGCCGAGATGGACCGGGTGCTGAAGAAGTTCGAGACCTACGGCACCCAGCCCGATCTGGATTAGAATGCTTTACGTTCAGGTCGGATCACACATTCCGCCCACGCTGAATCACACCCGGTACGACGAGAAGTCCTGGATCCGCTACCCAGCCAGCCACACCGAACCGGACCTGCCGGATTCCGACGATGCAATCGTCGAACGCCGGGCGTCACGAGCCTGTCGGCATCGCAGCCGGCGTCGATATGCGAGAAACGCTCAGCGGCCTGATCGCCAGGACCGTTTCCTGGAGAGGAGTAAGCGGGCCGAGAATCGGCGTAACCATCGACCAACGGGCCGATCGTGCGACACGCGGTGCATAGAAGTCGGTGAATTGGGCCATCAGCATAAGCCGATCCCGCCGGTTCATTCGACTCCCATAGTGCAGGCAGCGGGATGTATCGACCAGAAGCGCCGATCCCGCCGCGCCGGTGAACGTGACAGGAGTGATCGGCCCTATCCGATCCGCCAATACGTCGTCGGTGATGCGCCTGTTGTTCAGCGTCACCCGGCGCAGGATGCGTTCCGATGCGCTCGCAGGCAGGAAGGTGAACGGCCCCTGGTCCGCCGCGGTATCCGTAACGTTCATGAATAGTTTGATCTGCCGCCGGTCGGCATGGTCGACGTGGAACAACTGGCTTTCGACGACAGTGGAATTTGCCGGCGACCATGCAAGATGGACATTGGCAAGTCTCGGCACGCGACCGAAATAGGCCGACACCATCCTGATTAATTCGTCCGAAAGCAGAAGGCGCAACACGGCGGGCGCGGCAGCGAATTGCTCGTCCTGATCGAGCATGATCATGAATGGTTTTTTGGCTCTGGATTGAATCTCCGTCAGCCGACCGTGATCATATTGGCTGAAAAGAAGTCGGCAAGCGGCGGCTGCGTCGTCTGCGCCTGGCAATACACCGGCGCGCGGTATCATATATCCTAGGCCACGATCAATCGCCGGACCTGCGTTATCCGGTGGCAATGCGCGCCGGAACAGTTCTCCTGGGCGGCGGATCATGTTCATTGTTCGGGCGATCATCATCGCCCTGCCGATCGGCATTCTTAGCCGCTTTGTCAAAACCTTGTACAGATGCGCCGATGCCTGAAATGCCGGCGTATCCTCATACTGGGGCGACCGCTGCACCGCTGTCATTCCCGTACTGCCGATGATGCGTCGGCCGCGCCGGCGCATGTCTTTGTGGCTACAGAATACTCCTTCCTCTCAGCAGCGCCACCATACCGCGAAGGCGCACGCAATCGGCATGCGGGCCAGTCGATACCATCCCGTCCACGCTATCCCGGCCCAGCACGGCGGAGGCAGTCGAGGCTCCAAAGCCGGGCCGACGCGCCGGTTCCGGATGGCAATGTGCTTCTAGCCGCGGACCTCAGCGTTCATCGATGTCGACCGCGACCACGCCGTCCAACGCGCGCAGCTTGGCGGCGATGTCCTCGACCGTCTGGCGCGGCAGCCGCACCAAGGACACCGCGACATCGTCCAGGTCGTCGGACTCGCCGCGCTGGACCACGAATTGCCGGACGCGCGAGGCGTGCGGGCCAAGCACCGACTGCAGCACCTCGATCGACATCGCGCCGCGCCGGGCGACGATCCGCAATTCCCGCCGGTGCACGCGGGCGCGGAAATGCTCCTCCAGCGGCTTGATGCCGGCCAGGATCACCAGGACGATCGCCGTGGTCGCGCCGGCGGCGAAATAGAGGCCGCCGCCGATGGCGAGCCCGACCGCCGCCACCGCCCACAGGCTGGCGGCCGTCGTCAGGCCGCGGATGGTGTCGCCGCGCAGCAGGATCGTGCCGGCGCCGAGGAAGCCGATGCCCGACACGACCTGCGCCGCGACCCGCGAGGGGTCGAGGATGACGTTGGCCCGGCCGAGGATGTCGGCAAACCCGAACGCCGAGACGATCATCACCAGGCACGAACCGACGCAGACCAGCATGTGGGTGCGCAGGCCCGCGGCCCACAGCAGGCGCTCGCGCTCGAACCCCACCGCGCTGCCGGCGAGCGCCGCGAGCACCAGCCGCAGCGCGATTTCGCCGTCGGTCAGCATGGTCGAGGCGGCCGCGTCGGCGACCTAGACCGTCTCTGTTTCCGGATAGTCGGCGCCGAGGGTCGTCTCCTCCCAGGCGTCGAAATCCTGCTTCATCGATTCGAGCTTGGCGCGCGCATTGACCAGGCCGAACTTGCCCAGCACCAGCCGTAGCGGCGCATTGTCCGACGTCACCGCCTTGATGATCGCCGCGCAGGCGCGAACCGGATCGCCGATCTGATTGCCGCTCGACTTGGTGATCCATTCGCCGCGGACCGCCGCAGTCTCCTTGTAATCGTCGATCTGGGTCTTCGAGCGCAGCAGCGAGCGGCCGGCCCAGTCGGTGCGGAACGGCCCCGGCTCGACCACCAGCACGCCGATGCCGAGCGGCTTCAGCTCCTTGGACAGCGCGTCTGACAGCCCCTCGACCGCGAACTTGGTCGCCGCGTAGTAGCCGGTGCCCGGATTGCCGACCAGGCCGCCGACCGACGAGATGTTGACGATGTAGCCGGAGCGCCGCTTGCGCATGCCGGGCAGCACCAGCCGGCACAGATGGGCGAGACCGAAAAAATTGGTCTCGAACATCGCCCGGACCTGGTCGTCCTCGCCCTCCTCGATCGCGGCGGTGTAGCCGTAACCGGCATTGTTGACCAGCACGTCGATGCGACCGAAATGGTCCTCAGCTGCGCGGACGGCCGCCGCGTTCTGCGTCGCGTCGGTGACGTCGAGCTTGAGCGCCAGCGCGCGGTCGGGGCCGATGGCGGCCAGGTCCTCGACCTTCGCCTTGTCGCGCGCGCTGACCACGACGCGCCAGCCGCGCGCCAGAACCTGCTTCGCCAGCTCCCGGCCGAAACCGGTCGAGCATCCCGTGATGAACCAGACCGGGCTTTGTTCCTGCGCCATTCTTGATCTCCTGTGAAGTATGCGTGGGCGCCGTCGAGGGCGCTTCCCCTACATGCTAGCGGGAACGCCGCCGGGACGGGGAGTATCTTAACTGGTATTGAAAGCATTGACAGCATTGCATACAGTGCGAGCGTTAGGGAGCAGGATTGCCATGACTACGTTGACCATCCGCAACGTCGATGCGCGGCTGAAGGAGAAGCTGCGGATACGGGCGGCTAGGCACGGCCGCTCAATGGAGGCGGAATTGCGCCAAATCCTGCGCGAGACCCTGGAAGCGGACGCCGCCCGCTCGGAACCGAATTTGGCCGAAGCGATTCACCGGCGGTTCGCCGCACTGGGCGGCGTGGATTTCCCCCCCCACCCGCCGACGCCGGTGCGCGAGCCGCCGATCTTCGAATGATCGTCCTCGACACCAACGTCGTCTCGGAACTGATGCGCCCGCGACCCGATCCCGCCGTTCTGGCATGGATGGCCGCGCGGCCGCGCGCGATCCTCTACACGACGAGCATTACCCAGACCGAAATCCTCTATGGCCTGGCCCTGCTGCCGACGGGGCGGCGGCGCACAGCGCTGACGGCGGCGGCTGAAGCCATGTTCGCGGAGGATTTCGCGGATCGAGTGCTGGCCTATGACGGCCGGGCCGCGGCCCACTACGCGGCAATCGTCTCCACTCGGCGCGCAACCGGGAGACCGATCGAGGCATTCGATGCCTTGATCGCCGCAACGGCGCGGGTTGCCGGAGCCGCCGTCGCCACCCGCGACACCGGCGGATTCGCGGACTGCGACCTCATCTTGTTCGATCCGTGGCAGGGCAATACGGACCGGGCGCCGTGATCGGCCGCTGTCCCGATTCGCCGGTGCGACGGCCGCAGCCGAGGCCGGGCTTCGGCGCGCCCCGGAAAGCCTTGTGAGCGCGCGGCCGATCTGCTAGAGCCGTGGCCTTCGCGGCCGGGCAGCCTGCCCGCGTCGCCGCGCGGTCGTGGCGGAATGGTAGACGCGCCAGCTTGAGGGGCTGGTGGGGGCAACCCTGTGGGAGTTCGAGTCTCCCCGACCGCACCAAGAACGGTCCAGTCGTTCAGCGCCTCCGCGCCGACCGGCCCGGCCGACGACGGGTGCCCGGACCGCGCCCGATCCGGGTCGAAGTTTCGAAAAGCCCAGGCACGAAAACCGGCATTCGGAGGGGCGGCGTGAGCAATCCGGCGGATCTGGCGAGCGGCGAGGCGCCCGATCGCGAGGCAGTCTACGCCCTTACCCCCAGCTTCGTGCGCGAGGTGGTCGATGCCCTCGACGAGCGCGCGGCGGAGCGCACGCGCACCCTGGTCCAGTCGCTGCACGCCGCGGACCTTGCCGACCTGATCGCGCTCTTGCGCTCCGACGAGCGGCGGGCACTGATCGAGGCGCTCGGTCCCGACCTCGACCCGCACATGCTGCCGGAGCTCGACGAGGCGACGCTGGACGAGGTGCTGGACCTGCTGGCGCCGTCGGACGTCGCCGCCGCGGTCGCCGCGCTCGAGACCGATGACGCCCTCTATATTCTCGAGAACGTGCCCGAGGAGACACGCGCGGCCGTCCTGCGCGCCCTGCCGCCGGGACATCGGCTCGCGCTCGAATCCGGCCTCGCCTTCCCCGAATACACCGCCGGCCGCCTGATGCGGCAGCAACTGGTCGCCGTGCCGCCATTCTGGACGGTCGGCCAGACGATCGACTACCTGCGCGAGGCCGAGGGCCTGCCGGCGGAATTCTACGAGGTCTTCGTCGTCGACCCGGCGCACCACCCGGTCGGCACCGTGCCGCTGAGCCGGCTGATGCGCAACAAGCGCCCGGTGCCGATCGCCGACATCCTGGACGCCGAGCGCACGACCATCCCCGGCGACATGGACCAGGAGGAGGTCGCCTACCTGTTCGAGCAGTACAACCTGGTCTCGGCCCCCGTGGTCGACCCTGACGGCCGGCTGCTCGGCGTCATCACCATCGACGACGTGGTCGACGTCATCCAGGAGGAAGCGCACGAAGACATCCTGCGCCTGGGCGGCGTCGGCCAGGAAGCGATCTCCGACCCGGTGTTCCGGGTCACCCGGCGGCGTTTCTGGTGGCTGTTCGTCAACCTTTTGACCGCGATCCTCGCCTCCGCCGTGATCAGCCTGTTCGAGGGCACGCTGAAGAAATTCGTCGCGCTCGCCGTCCTGATGCCGATCGTCGCCTCGCAGGGCGGCAACGCCGCGACGCAGACCATGACGGTCGCCGTGCGCGCGCTGGCCACCAACGAGCTGAACGCCGCCAACGCCGCGCGCATCATCGTGCGCGAGGTATTGGTCGGCGGCGTCAACGGCGTGCTGTTCGCGGTGATCCTGGGGATCGGCGGCGGATTATGGACCCATTCCGTCTGGATCGGACTGGTGCTCGGCGCCGCCATGATCATCAACCTGGTCGCGGCCGGCCTGGCCGGCATCCTGGTCCCGCTGACGCTCAACAAGGTCGGCGTGGACCCGGCGGTCGCCTCCGGCGCCTTCGTGACCACCGTGACCGACGTGGTCGGCTTCCTGTCGTTCCTCGGCCTGGCCAGCCTGATCCTGTTCCAGACGCACCTGATCGGCTGAAGCCGCGCGCCGCGCCGCCCCGTGGCCGTCGCGCAGAAAATAGGCCGAGGCTTATACCAAGGCTCGTTGATCGGAACCGATCAACGAGCGCCTCGAGCGCCGGCGCTCGCCTCCGCTCGCTTGGCTTTCCTCGCATAAGCGCGGCTGCGCGGTCGCGCTTACCAAAGCCGATGAGTCTCATCGGCTTTGGTATAAGTCCTTGCGTGGACGCATTTTCGGGCAGCGAAGCGATTCCACTTCGCCTGAAAATACTCTATGGTCCGCCCGCGCCGGATGGGGCGTAGCCAAGCGGTAAGGCAGCGGGTTTTGGTCCCGCCACCCCAGGTTCGAATCCTGGCGCCCCAGCCATGCGTCGCCGGCCGTGAAGCCTTGCCGAAGCGCCGCGGCGTCGCCAGATTCCGGTTCGATAGTGCACGAGGTTCGCGACAGCGGGGGGATTAGTCGCCGCGTCACGCTCGTTTGTGGGGATGGCCCGGTGTGGCCAATCGGATGTGAGGACAGGCCAATGGTCAAGCGGTTCGCGATTTCCAAGTCAGGCGCCCAGTGCGCCGCCGTCGCCCTGGCCGGCATGATCGGCCTGGCAGCCCTTGCCGTGCCGGGACAGGCGCAGGCGCGCACCCACGTCGGCATCGGGATCGGTATTGGCGCGCCGGGCTATGCCTACGCCCCGCCGCCTCCCGTCTATTACGCGCCGCCACCGCCGGTCTACTACGCGCCGCCACCGCCGGTCTACTATGCGCCGCCGCCGGTCTATTATGCGCCGCGGCCTTATTACGGGCCCCGGCCCTATTACGGCCCCCGCGTCCATGGCCATGTCGGGGTCGGCTTCTAGATCCGTTCACCGTTTCATGGAAACGCTGAACGATCTCCAAGTCCTTGGTTTATCGCG
>JBDZUN010000083.1:0-7029 GCA_040255145.1 Hyphomicrobiales bacterium
GGCCGGCGCCGGCGCGCTGTTCGCGACCGTGCTTTGGCTGGCCGCGGCCGTCGCGGCCGGCGCCCGCCCGGCGATCGCGCTGTTCGAGATCGTGCCCGGCATCCGCTTCGCCCTGGCGGCGGAGCCGCTCGGCGCGCTGTTCGCCTGTGTCGCCGCGGGCCTGTGGATGGTCAGCGCGCTCTACTCGATCGGCTACATGCGCGCCAACGCCGAGGCGCACCAGACCCGCTTCTATGCCTTCTTCGCGCTGGCGCTGGCCAGCACCATCGGCATCGCGTTCTCCGCCAACCTGTTCACGCTGTTCGTGTTCTACGAGGCGCTGACCCTGACCACCTACCCGCTGGTGGTCCATCACGGCGACGAGGCCGCGCGCCGGGCCGGCCGCGTCTATCTCGGGCTCCTGCTCGGCACGTCGATCGGCCTGTTCCTGATCGCCATCGGCTGGACCTTCATCGTCGCCGGCACGCTCGACTTCCGCGCCGGCGGCATCCTCGACGGCCGGATCGGCGGGACCATGGCGGCCGTGCTGCTCGCGCTCTACGCCTTCGGCATCGGCAAGGCCGCGCTGATGCCGGTGCACCGCTGGCTGCCCGCCGCGATGGTCGCGCCCACACCGGTCAGCGCACTGCTCCACGCCGTCGCGGTGGTCAAGGCCGGCGTATTCGTGCTGCTCAAGGTGGCGGTCTACATCTTCGGCCTCGACTTCCTGTCGCGTACCGGCGCGTCCGCATGGCTCGCCTGGGTCGCGTCGGCATCGCTTCTGATCGCATCCGTGGTGGCGTTGCGCCGCGACAACCTGAAGGCACGGCTCGCCTATTCCACGGTCAGCCAGCTCGCCTACGTGGCCCTGGGCGTCGGCCTAGGCAGCCCGGCAGCGGCGCTGGCCGGCGCACTGCAGATTCCCTTCCACGCCTTCGGCAAGATCACCCTGTTCTTCTGCGCCGGCGCGATCACCACCGCGACCGGCCGCACGGAGGTCAGCCAACTCGGCGGCCTCGGCCGGCGCATGCCGGTGGTATTCCTGGCATTCCTGCTCGGCGCGCTCAGCGTCGCGGGCCTGCCGCCGCTGGCCGGCATGTGGGTGAAATGGGAGCTGATGCGCGGCGCCCTCGACGTCGGGAAACCAATCTTCATCGCCGTCCTGATCGCGTCCTCGCTGCTGAACGTCGGCTATCTGGTCTCGGTCGCGGCGCGCGGCTTCGCGTTCCCGGCCCCGCCCGCTGACGCGATCGTTCGGCCGACGCCGCGCCTGTGCGTCGTCCCGCTGGCGCTGACCGCCCTGGGTTGCCTGGTCCTGTTCCTGTACGCTGGCCGGATCGCCGCGTTCCTGGCGCCGGTGTTCTCGGGTGTGGGACTATGAGCGACCTGGTCATGGTGCCATTGCTGGTCGGCTTCGCGTCCGGTCTTGCAGTAATCGGTGGCGGCGCGATCGTCGCCCGCTGGCTGCAGTGGCGCAGGGAGCGCGCGTGACCGCCTGGCTGTCGCCCGCCCTGGTCCTGATCACCGGCGCCTGCCTGGCCGCCCTGGCGCGCGGGCGGCTGCGCGCCGGGCTGATCCTGCTGTCGCCCGTGGCCGCCGGCGTGGCCCTGGCCGCGTTGCCGCTCGGCACGACGGTCGACGTGACGCTGTTCGGGACGACGCTGACCTGGCTGCGTTTCGACCCGCTGCCGCGGATCTTCGCCTGGGCCTTCCTCGGCGCGTCGTTCCTGGCGGCGATCTACGGCCTGTACCGCCGCAGCATCGTCGAGCACTGGTCGGCGCTCGCCTATGCCGGCGCGGCGGTAGGCGGCGTGCTCGCCGGCGACCTGATCACGTTCCTGGTGTTCTGGGAGCTGACGACCCTGTTTTCGGCCGTGCTGGTCTGGACCGGCGGCGGGCGCGACGCCTACGGCGCCAGCCTGCGCTATCTCGGCTTCCAGGTCTTTTCGGGCCTCCTGCTGCTGGCCGGGACGGTGGCGCTGGCCCATCAGGGCGTGCCGCTCGGCTTCGGCGCGCTCGACCTCAGCCAGCCGGCGGCCTGGGCGATCCTGGCCGCCTTCGGCGTCAAGGCCGCCTTCCCGGTGGCCCATCTGTGGCTGCCGGACGCATATCCGGAAGCGTCGCCGTTCGGCACCGTGGTCCTGTCGATCTTCACTACCAAGCTTGCGATCTATGCGCTGCTGCGCGGCTTCCCGGGCGCCGAGCCGCTGATCCCGATCGGCGCGCCGATGATTGTATTCGCCTCGTTCTACGCCTTTGCCGTGCCCGACCTGCGCCGGGCGATGTGCTATGGCTTGATCGCCCAGCTCGGCATCATGGTGATGGGCATCGGCATCGGCACGCCGCTCAGCCTGAATGGCGCGATCGCGGCGGCGGTCGCGTCGATCTTCTACCAGGCGCTGGTGTTCATGGGGCTCGGCGCGGTCCTGCACCGGACCGGCACCGCCCGCGGAGCGGAACTGGGCGGCCTGTTCCGGCAGATGCCGTGGACGGCCCTGTGCACCATCGTCGGCTGCGTCGCCATGGCAGGCCTGCCACTGTTCAGCGGGTTCACGACCAAGACCATGGTCTTCGAGGCCGCGCATGCGCAAGGCCCCCTCTGGACGTGGTTCGTGCTGCTGTTCGGGGCGGCGGCGGCGGCGCTCTATGCCGGCCTGCGGGTGCCGCTGGCGGTATTCTTCAGGCCGCCCGCACCCGGCATCCCCGCGCGGCCGGTGGGCGAGGCGCCGCTGGCCATGCGGATCGGCATGGCGCTGGCCGTCGTGCCGTGCCTGGCGATCGGAATCTGGCCAGCGAGGCTCTACGGGCTGCTGCCGGTTTCCCTCGACTGGCATCCCTATGCATTCGACGCGCTGCTGTTCGATACCGCCTTGGGCACCGGCGCCATACTCGCCTTCCTCGTCGGCTGGCGGTTCCGGCTGCTGCCGGACCGGCAATGCCCGCGCCTGTGGGACGCCGACTGGCTGGTCCGCCGCGCCTCGCCGGTGATGATCGCGTTCTGCGCCGGGCGGATCGGGCGCGGCGACCGCCTTGTGCGGGTGTTCTGCCTGGCGCGCGTCGACAATTTCATCGTGACGCTGCGGCGGCACCACGGGCCGCGCGGAGTGCTGGCGCGCACCTGGCCGACCGGATCGACCGTCCTGTGGGTCGCGGTGATCCTGACCGCTTCGCTCGTGCTCTACGCCGTCTGAGGCGCACTGCGCCGGATTGCCGGCACCGCGGCCAGAGTCTAGCCTTCCCGCCCCGCAGGAGGAACGCGCATGAAGATGACCGGCGAATACACTATCCCGGCGCCGCAGCAGACGGTCTGGGAAGGATTGAACGATCCGGCCATCCTCCAGCAGGCCGTGCCCGGCTGCGAATCGATCGTGCGCAGCGGCGACAACGAATTCACCGGCGCCGTCCGCGCCAAGGTCGGCCCGGTCAACGCCAAGTTCCGCGGCAAGGTCACGTTGAGCGAACTGGACCCGCCGAATTCCTGCCTGATCAACGGCGAGGGCACGGGCGGCGCCGCCGGTTTCGCCAAGGGCTCCGCCCGGGTCGTGCTGACGCCCGAGGGCGAGGGCACGCGCCTCAGCTATGAGGTCGACGCCAGCGTCGGCGGCAAGCTCGCCCAGATCGGCCAGCGATTCATCGATTCGACCGCCAAGAAGATGGCCGACGAGTTTTTCGCGAAATTCAGCGAAGTGGTGGGCGCACCTGCGGCGATACCGGTCGAGACGACCTCCGCGGGCGTGCCGCACGAGGCGCCGTCGCACCTGGTCGTGGCGCCGGTCGGCGAGGGCACGATCGGCGGCAACGTCATGGTCGAGGAAGACGACACGCCCGCCCCCACCGTCGTCGCCCCGGAAGACAGCGGGCTCGCGGTCGAGGCCGCCGGCGAAACGCGCGGCTTCAGCCCGATGGTCTGGGTGCCCGTCCTGCTGATCGTCCTGGTCGCAATCGTGCTGCTGTTCCTGCGCTACGCCTGATGGCGGCGGTGCTTGACCCGCCCGCGCCCGGCGTCGAGACTGTGCGGAACCAAGCGGTTTCAAGCGGCTGCCACCGCGACCTTCTTTAAGGGGAGACGCTTCATGCCCGCCGTGTCGATGACGGTGAACGGCAAGGTCGTGTCGGCCGATGTCGAACCGCGCACGCTTCTTGTCCACTATCTGCGCGACCATCTGGGCCTGACCGGCACCCATGTCGGCTGCGACACCAGCCAGTGCGGCGCCTGCGTCGTGCACATGGACGGCAACGCGGTCAAGGCCTGCACGGTGCTCGCGATGCAGGCGGAGGACCACGACGTCCTGACCATCGAGGGCCTGGCGGATAGCGAGCGGCTTCACCCGATGCAGGCGGCGTTCAAGGAGCATCACGCGCTGCAATGCGGCTTCTGCACCCCCGGCATGATCATGGCCGCCGTCGACATCGTGCGCCGCTTCGACAACCCGGACGAGCACACGATCCGCGAGCAGCTCGAAGGCAACATCTGCCGCTGCACCGGCTATCACAACATCGTCAAGGCCATCCAGGCGGTCGCCGCCGGCGAGTTCGACAAAGCCGAGCCGGCGCAGGCGGCGTGAGATGCCCGGCGCGGCGGCCGCGGAATAGGAGCCAGGCGTGTACGCATTCACCTATCACCGGCCGGCGAGCCTGGCCGAGGCGCAGTCGATGCTGCAGGGCAAGGACGACCCGGCGATCATGGCTGGCGGCCAGACCCTGATCCCGACCCTAAAGCAGCGCCTGACGCAGCCGTCGGACGTGATCGATCTGGGCGCGGTGCGCGAACTCGCCGGCATCACGGTCGAGGGCGACACGGTCCATATCGGCGCGATGACACGTCATGCCCAGGTCGCCGCCTCCGCCGAGGTGCGGCGCATCATCCCGGCGCTGGCCCATCTGGCGGGCCTGATCGGTGACCCGGCGGTGCGCAACATGGGCACGATCGGCGGCTCGATCGCCAATGCCGACCCGGCCGCCGACTATCCGGCCGGAATCGTCGGGCTGGACGCCACGGTCCACACCAACCAGCGCCAGATCGCCGCCGACGCCTACTTCACCGGCATGTTCGAGACCGCGCTGGAGAACGGCGAGATCGTCACCAAGGTTTCGTTTCCGAAGGCGGCCCGCGCCGGCTATACCAAGTTCCGCAACCCCGCCTCGCGCTATGCCGTGGTCGGCGTGTTCGTGGCGCAGAAGGGCAGTGCGGTGCGCGTCGCCGTGACCGGCGCCGGGCCTTCGGTGTTCCGGCTGCCGGAGATGGAGCAGGCGCTGGCGCAGAACTTCACGGCCGACGCCATCGCGAACATCCAGGTGACGGCCGACGATCTGAATTCCGACCTGCACGCCAGCGCCGAATACCGCGCCCACCTGGTGACGGTGATGGCGAAGCGCGCGGTGCGCCAGGCGCTGGGCCAGCCGGAGACGTGAGCCAGCCGTCCGCGACCGCCGGCATGACCGAGCGATCCGCCCACGCCGTTCCGGGATCGGTCGACGAAACGCTGGATCTGCTGGGCCGCGGCCGCTACGTCGCCGACCGCAGCCTCGCCACCGTCCTGTACCTCGCGCTGCGCATGCGCCGGCCCCTGTTCCTGGAGGGCGAGCCCGGCACCGGCAAGACCGAGATCGCCAAGGTGCTGGCGGCCACGCTGGGCCGGCAATTGCTGCGCCTGCAATGCTATGAGGGACTGGACACCGCCGCCGCGGTCTATGAGTGGAACTATCCGGCGCAGATGATCGAAATCCGCCTGGCGGAGGCGGAGGGCATCACAGACCGCGACCAGCTCCAGACCGACATCTTTTCCGACCGCTTCCTGATCCGCCGGCCGATCCTCCAGGCGCTGGAGCCCGACCTGGCCGGGCCGCGCGTGCTGCTGATCGACGAGCTCGACCGCGCCGACGAACCGTTCGAGGCCTATCTGCTGGAAATCCTGTCCGATTTCCAGGTGACTGTCCCCGAACTGGGCACGATCAGGGCGGACGAGCCGCCGATCGTGATCGTCACCTCCAACCGCACGCGCGAAATCCACGACGCGCTGAAGCGCCGCTGCCTCTATCACTGGGTCGATTATCCGAGCGCGGAACGCGAACTCGAAATCCTGCGGGCCCGCGCGCCGCATGCACACGAGGCCCTGTCGGCCGAGATCGTCCGCTTCGTGCAGGCCCTGCGCAAGATGGACCTGTTCAAGCTGCCCGGCGTCGCCGAGACCATCGACTGGGCCGACGCGCTGACCCAGCTCGACGCGCTGGCGCTCGACCCCGCCGTGGTCAACGACACGCTCGGCGTGCTGCT
This sequence comes from Hyphomicrobiales bacterium, assembly GCA_040255145.1. Lineage (GTDB taxonomy): Bacteria > Pseudomonadota > Alphaproteobacteria > JBDZUN01 > JBDZUN01 > JBDZUN01. The sequence continues at coordinate 6,254 of JBDZUN010000083.1, forward strand.
GAAGTACCAGGACGACATCGCCCGCATCCAGGGCAGCGAGGCGGCGCGCATCCTGGACCAAGTCAAGACGGAGCTGGCCGCCGCGTCCCAGTAGGCGCCCGGCCGAGCCGCCAGGCCGGCGCGCCGAAGCCCAGATCGACCGCGGCACAGGCCGGAACCAGCGCGTCGGCGATCAGCCGGTACCAGCAATCGGGCGGCAGTCCCCGTATCGTCTCGTAGCCGCAGACATAGAGCCTGTCGCGCGCGCGCGTCATCGCGACGTAGAGCAGGCGCCGATGCTCCTCGTCGCGCGCCCGCCGCGCCGCCTGACGGCCGTGCGCGCTTTCCGGCGTGTCGTTGGCCTTGCGGATCGGCCACAGCAGCAGGCTGCCGTCCGGCCCGGCCGGGATCAGCTTGGGGTCGTGCCGGGCGCTCGGCACCGCGCAGGTATCGGCGAGAAACACCACATTCGCCTCAAGCCCCTTGGCGCCATGCACGGTCATGACGCGCGCCTCGTCGCGGCCGTGCTCGTAGTCGCGGCGGATTTCCGGCGCCCCGGCCTCGATTGCGTGCAGGAAGCCTTCGAGCGACGGCGGCTCCAGGGCCTCGTAGCGCAAGGCGGCATCGAGGAAGGCGTCGATCGGATCGTTTGCCTGTGGCCCCAGGCGGCCGGCGAGCGCGCGCCGGCCGCCCAGCGGCCCAAGCAGGTCGCTATAGAAGTCGAACGGTGCCGATGCCGCGCCCCTCGCGCCCGCCTCGACCAGCAAGGCAAGCGCGGCGGCGGCATCCGTCGCGCC
>JBDZUN010000083.1:7039-13054 GCA_040255145.1 Hyphomicrobiales bacterium
AGGGCCTGCCGCAGCGTGCCCGGCCGGTCATGGGCGAGCGCGAACAGCCCCTCCTCGCTCAGGCCTACCAGCGGCCCGCGCCATACGGCGGCAAGCGTCAGATCGTCCTCGGGCTGCAGCAGGCAGCGGCCGAAGGCGATCAGATCCTTGACCGCCAGTTGTTCGGTCAGGCGCAGCCGGTCGGCGCCGGCCACCGGGACGCCACGCTGCTTAAGCGCCCGCACCATGGCATCGACGAAGGCATTGCGCCGGCGCACCAGGATCAGGACGTCGCCCGGCCGCATCGGCTCACCGTCGGCCGTGCGCTCGCCGTCGCGCAACCATCCGGCGATCGTGTCGGCGATGCGCGTCGCCAGTTGCACGATCGGACTTTCGGCACCCTCCAGGCCGATGGGCGCCTCCCAGGGGTCGGCCGGCGGCGGTGGGTGGGGGCGGATGGTGGGCCAGATCTCGACCAGGCCGGCGCGTTCGGCGCGAAAGGCGCTGTGGCGGATCGCCTGGTCGGCGCGGCCGAGGCCGGCCCGCGCATGCGGCTGATCGAACACGAAATCGATGGCCTTCAGGATTTCAGGAGTGGAACGGAACGAAAGCGCCAGCGCCTCGTCACGCCAGTCGAACCGCGCGCCCCGTACCCGCGCGGCGAAGAAATCGCGCATGCGGCCGAAGGCGTGCGGGTCGGCGCCCTGGAAGCCATAGATCGACTGCTTCTCGTCGCCGACCGCGAACACCGTCCGCCGCACCGTGCGCGCACCCTCGCCGGCGAAGAATTCCTCGGTCAGCGCCTGCACCACCTGCCATTGCTCGGGGCTGGTGTCCTGCGCCTCGTCGATCAGCACGTGGTCGATGCCGCCATCGAGCTTCGACAGGATCCAGCTCGCATCCGCGCGCTCGCGCAGCAGGTCGCGCGCCTTGAGGATCAGGTCCTCGTAGTCCAGCGCCGCCCGCGCCGCCTTTTCCGCCTCATAGGCGTCGAGCAGCGCGCCGCCCAGCATGAAGGCCGCCTCGCTTGCTTCCGAGACCAGCGCGGCGCGGTGGTCCGCCAGCAGCGCGCAGAGCCGCTCCTGCTCGGCCCGCAGCATGGGCTCGACCTCCGGATCGATGCGCTGCGCCGCCTGGGTCGCCAGCACGCGGCGGCGGCCGCCAGTCACCGTCAGGAACACCGCGCAATAGCCGGCGAATGCCACGAGCCGATCGGGCGCATCCAGGAAGGCAGCGAGTCGCGCGGCCTGGCGCGCATCGCCCGCGCCGCCTTGCGCCAGCACGTCGGCGGCCCGGCGCAGGGCGTGCACCGGCAGCGCCGGCTCGGCACAGCCTGCCGCCAACACATCGCGCGCCGTCATGCCAAAAGGCACGTGCAGCAGCGCGCGGATCGCGCCAGCCAGCCCGTCGAGGCCGCCGTACCTGGCGCGGGCGCGGGCCAGCGTGCCGCGCTTGGCGACCAGCTCGTCCATCAGCGCGCGGAACTCCGCCTCCTCCGCCGCCTCGGCCACGAATGCCAGCGCCCGGCCGAGCGCGGAATCCGACCCCGCGGCGCGCGCGGCGGCCAGCACCCGCGACCGCCCGGCGGCGAGCAGCGCGGCGGCGCCGCTTTCGTCAAGCACCGTGAAGTGGGGCGGCACCCCGGCCTCGACCGGGAAGCGCTTCAGCAGCCCTTCGCAGAAAGCATGGATGGTCTGGATTTTCAGGCCGCCGGGGATGTCCAATGCGCGGGCGAACAGCCGCCGCGCCGCCGCCCGTTCCGCCGCACCGCCACCGTGCCCGAGCCCGACGATCTCCGCCTCCAGCACGGTGTCGGGCAGGGTCGCCCAGCGGCCGAGCCGGGCGAACACGCGCTCCTGCATCTCGGCCGCCGCGGCGCGGGTGAAGGTCAGGCACAGAAGCCGCCGCGGGTCGGTGCCGGCCAGCAGCAGGCGCGCGACACGGTCGGTCAGCACGCGGGTCTTGCCAGTGCCGGCATTGGCCGAGACCCAGGCCGAGGCGGCCGGATCGGACGCCCGCCCCTGTGCGCGCAGGCCGAGCCCGTGGGCCGTCGTGGTCAGCGTATTAGCCACCGCCTAGTCCCCGCCACCGTGGCTGGGCAAGTCCCATTCGCCGTGCCGCGCCAGATGGTCGTAGGGACCGGGCCAGCCGGACGACCCGCCCGCCGCATAGGGCGTGGCCGGGTCGGCGAAGCGCGCCAGAAGGCGCTTCAGCCCCGTCTCGGCGCGCCGCAGGTTGACGCCGACATCCTCGACCGGCTGCACCGCGCCCGGCGGGTCGCCGCCGCGCAGCACGATGTGGTCGAGCGCGCCGACCACCGCCGCCGGCACACCGGGGAAGCCACCGGCCTCGGCGACAAGGCCGGCGAGCAGCAGGCGCGGCGAATAGGCGGCCTTGGCCTCGTCCGCGCTGGGCGCGCGGCCGGTCGTGTAATCATAGAGCGCCAACGTGCCGTCGAACCGGCGGTCGATGCGGTCGACCTTGGCGGTCAGCGTGATCCGGCCGTCTACCGGCCACATGCCGAGCGCGGCGAGCGCGACGGGCACGCCGTGCTGGCGGACCTCGGCCTCGAACGTTTCGACGAACCAGCGCGCCACGCGCGCGAAGCGCGGCCGCCAGAACGCCGCGACCACCGGCGAAGCGCCGGGCTGGTCGAACAGGAGCCGCCCTTCCTCGATCAGCCGGCCGAGCGCGTCGGGCGGCAGCCGGTCCGAATTGGTCCGGACGAAGCGTTCCAGCGCGGCGTGGACGATCTGCCCACGCTCCGCCGCGCCAGGATCGGCGTCGAGCCGGTCGAGCGGCCGCAGCCGCAACACCCGCCGGGCATAGACGGCATAGGGGTCGCGCAACAGCATCTCGACCTCGGCCACGGACATGAGGGTCGGCCGGCTCGATGTCGGCGGCCTCGGCCGCGGCGCGCGGATCGGTGTGAACGCCGCCGGAGCATCCGCCGCATCGACCGCGGCCAGCCACGCCGCCGGCGCGTCGAGCCGATCCTGCAACCCAAGCCCGTGCGCCAATGTCTGCAGCCGCACCAGCCAGCGCGACGGCACGGTCGGCGCGCCCTCGGCCTTGCGCGCGCGAACCAGCACCGCGCGCGGCGCGCACGCGGCCTGGACGAACATTTCGGCGGCGCGCCCGATCGCCGCCTCCGGCACCGGCAGGCCGAGCGCAAGACGCAGCGGGCGGTTCAGCCACGGGTCGGCGCGCGCCGCCTCGGGCCAGACGCCCTCGTCCAGCCCCGCCAGGATCATCAGGTCGGCCTGGCGCAACCGCGCCTCGTCCAGATCCCAGATCGACAGCCGCGCATCCGCCACGTCCTGTTCCGACAGAAGGGCTGGCGCGGTCGCGATCAGCGCCTCGAACAGGTCGGCATAGGCGCCGGCCTCGACGCGGCCCATCCCGGCGGCGGCCACCTCGATTTCGGCCAGCAGCGCGATCGCTGCCCTTGCTCCATCGGCGCCGGCCAGCGCCGACGCCGCGCACCGATGGGCGGCGGCCAGCGCATCGAGATCGGCCCCCGCCGCCACCAGGTCGCCGAACGGCCGCAGCCGCGCAGCCAAGTCATCGAACCAGGCGACGAAGCCCTCTTCCGCGCCGTCGTCGATCAGCCGCGCGGCAATGCCGGAAAGGCCCGGCGCAGGGCGCGGCCCGCGCAAGGCTAGGTCGAGCCGGCGGACCCGGACGACAAACGTATTCCGTTCCATGCCGCCGCAGGCCAGCGGATGCTTCAGCACGGCCAGCAGCGGCACCGGCGCGAAATCCGCGGCCGCCGCGTGCGCCAGAAGGCGCAGGAACAGGCCATCCACCGTGTCCGCCGGCGGCGTCCCGTCCGGCCGTGCGGGCACGATGTCCCATCGCCGTAATTCCGCCGCCACGCGACGCGCCAGCGCCCGGTCGGGCGTGACCAGGGCCGCGGTCCCGTCGGGCCCGGCCAGAGCCGCGCGCAGCGTCACCGCGATCGCCGCGGCGGCCTCGCGCGGGCCGGGCGCGTCAAACCGCGTCAGACCGGCGAACGCCGCCTCGGCATCCGGCGCCAAGTCGCGCAGCGCATCCGCCCACGCCTCCGTCGTGTCGGCGGGACGCATCACTTCAGCGATCAGGCGCACCCGGCCGGACGGCGCGGCCGACATGTCATCGACCGGCCAGGGCGCGACGGCGGCGCGCTCGACCCCGATCCGGCCCAGCAGGCCGCGCAGGGCATATTGCGGATGGGTCGGGCCGAGCGCCGCCCACGCCGCCTCGTCCAGGTCGCGGTCGAGGCCGGCCAGCACCACGGCCCCGCGCGGCAGGCCGCCGATGACGGCCAGCAGCCCCCCCAGGGCATCGCCCGCCTCGGCGAAGCCCGCGGCGATCACCGGCCCATCGGGCGGTGCGGCACGCCAAGCATCCGCCAGCCCATCCAGCATCCAGTTATGACGCGCGACCGGCTCGACCCCGCCTTCGGCGGCCAGGATGTGCGGCCAGTGCTCGCACAGCACCGCGAGGAAATCGAGGGTCACGCGCCGATGCGCAGCGAAGCGGTCCGGGACGAATTCCGACAAGGCCGACAAATCGAGCCGCTCACGCTGCAGGTCATCGATCAGGCGGACCAGGCTGTCGGCAAGGTGGATCGCCTGGCCCATGCCCATGGGCTCGGTGCCGGCGTCCCGCTGGCTCCATTGCCAGACCAGCCGCGCCAGCAGCAGCCGGCGCCGCATCGGCGGCAGCACCGGCGGCACATCGGCGGCCGGGACCGGCCACATCGTCACATCCCGCGGGTCGCCGACGGCGTGGACGACGACCTCCGGCAGGCCCAACGCCGCCAATCGTCGCCCCAGCAGCGCGGCGATCACGGCATCTGGCGCCAGGACACGCGCTCGCGCTCGCGCGGCGGCGTCAGGCCAGAACCCGAGCATGCCGTGCGCCAGCGCGTCCGGGAACGGCGTGCCGGGTGGAATGGTGAAGACGCGCATGCGATCAGCCCGGCTGTCCGGGGGGCATGGCTACCTGATCGGGCCGTGCCCGGTTTCCGGTTTGTTCGCGCCCTGTATAGCGCGCGGCGACCGGCGCGGGAACCGCCCATAGGGCGGGTCAGAGCTCGGCGAGGGCCTGTTCGGCGGCGCGGCGCGCTTCCGGCGTGCCGACATGCAGCCACCGGCCGTCATGGCGCAGGCCGAACAGGCGGCCGTGCTCGATCGCACGGTCCCATAGCCGGTTGATCGAAAAGCGTCCCGACGGGCAGCCCTCGAACAGACGCGGATGCACAAGCTGCACCCCCGTCCAGGCGAAAGGCGACACGCGTGTCTCCGACCGCCGGGTCAGCCGGCCGTCCGGGTCCATCTCGAAATCGCCGAGCCCGTCATAGCCGACCGCGTAGATGGTCGGCGCCAACAGCATCAGGGCGTCCATCGTCGAATCGTCCCAGAACTCGGCCAGGCGCTCCAGGCTATCGCCCATGCCGTCGACCAACACCGAATCGCAATTGTGGGTGAAGAAGGGATCGGGGCCCAGCAGGGGCAGCGCCTTGGCGACGCCGCCGCCGGTATCGAGCAGTGCGGCCGATTCGTCGGAGATCACGATCTCTGGCTTGCGGACGCGTGCCAGATGGGCGCGCACGCGCTCGGCGCCGAAATGGACGTTGATCGCCAGGCGGGCGATGCCGAAGCCGGCGAATCGCTCGATCGCATAGTCGATCAGCGGCTTGCCCGCGACCGGCACCATCGGCTTGGGCTGGTCGACCGTGGCGGCCATGCGCGTGCCGAGGCCGGCGGCCAGGATCATCGCGTGGGTCGGACGAAGCGGCATCGGCGGTTCCGTCATGTGTGCGGCATGGGTTGCAGGGGAACCAGCCGCGACGCAGGCGGCACGACGCGGTCGAGCCACTCCCGCACATGCGCTAGCGCCGGATGCTCCAGGTCACGTTCCAGGTTGCGCCAGACCCGCGGGATCAGCGCGAGGTAGTTGGGCTTGCCGTCGCGCCGCCACAGCCGGGCGAAGATACCGATGATCTTGCAATTGCGCTTGTCAAACTCCGGCTTGAGGCCGGCCATGTAG
>JBDZUN010000084.1:0-13048 GCA_040255145.1 Hyphomicrobiales bacterium
CAGCGCATCGCCCGCGCCTGGGAGGTGCTGGAGGCGACCGGCCGACCGCTGGCGTACTGGCAGGCGACGACGGTGCCCGGCCCTTTGGCGCGGGGCGCGCTGCGCCTTCTGCTGGCGCCGCCGCGCGCGCAGGTTTATGCCCGCTGCGACGCACGGCTCGGCGGGATGATCGACGCCGGCGCATTGGACGAGGTGCGCGCGCTCGACCGCCTTGGCCTGCCGGCGCAGCGGCCGGCGATGCGCGCGCTCGGCGTACCGCACCTTTTGCGCCATGTGCGCGGCGAAGCGGGGCTGGACGAGGCGCTGGACGCGGCCCGCACCGCGACGCGCCGCTACGCCAAGCGCCAGCTGACCTGGTTCCGCCACCGCATGGCCGACTGGCGCCGGCTGGAAGCGACCGGGATGCGTGACCTTGCCGCCACGGTCGACGACTTGCTAGCGGGCTGACGGTTGGGGATGAGGGAATCCCGCCGTCGCGCGGCACGCGCGGTTTGACCGGCGGCCGCCCGCCGCGTTAGCTTACGCGTTCGCCCCAAAGTCGCCAATGGACCGTTGCGCCGCTTGCGAGGGCGTTGTTTCCATACCTACGCGCGTGCGCGACGTGCATGCACGCGACTCGCACAAGACGGGCCCGACTATGCCGCAGGTGATGACAGGCGCGGAGATCGTCCTCAAGGCGCTGGCCGATCAGGGTGTCGACGTCATTTTCGGGTATCCCGGCGGCGCCGTCCTGCCGATCTACGACGCCCTGTTCCAGCAGAACAAGGTCCGCCATGTCCTGGTCCGGCACGAGCAGGGCGCGGCCCACGCGGCCGAAGGCTATGCCCGCTCGACCGGCAAGCCGGGCGTGGTGCTGGTGACATCGGGGCCGGGCGCGACCAACGCCGTGACCGGCATCACCGACGCGTTGCTGGATTCGATCCCGATCGTGGTGCTGAGCGGCCAGGTGCCGACCCACCTGATCGGCAACGACGCGTTCCAGGAGGCCGACACGGTCGGCATCACCCGGCCCTGCACCAAGCACAACTGGCTAGTGCGCGACGTCAACGATCTCGCGCGCACCTTGCACGAGGCGTTCTATGTCGCGACCAACGGCCGGCCGGGCCCGGTCCTGGTCGACATCCCTAAAGACGTGCAGTTCGCCGAAGGCACCTATGTCGCGCCGGCCAACGTGCGGCACCGCACCTACCGGCCGCGGGTCAAGGGCGACTTCGACCGGATCAAGGAAGCGGTCGACCTGATGGCTGCGGCCAAGCGTCCGATCTTCTATACCGGCGGCGGTGTGATCAATTCGGGCCCGGCGGCCAGCCAGCTCCTGCGCGGCGTCGTGCAGATGACCGGCTTCCCGATCACCTCGACCCTGATGGGCCTCGGCGCCTATCCCGCCAGCGACCGGCAGTTCCTCGGCATGCTCGGCATGCACGGTACGTTCGAGGCCAACAACGCCATGCACGACTGCGACGTCATGGTTTGCGTCGGGGCGCGCTTCGACGACCGGGTCACGGGCCGCATCAACGCCTTCTCGCCCGACTCGAAGAAAATCCACATCGATATCGACCCGTCCTCGATCAACAAGAATGTACGGGTCGACCTGCCGATCATCGGCGACGTGGCGCACGTGCTGGAGGACATGATACGGGCCTGGAAGGCCAAGGCCCACCAGCCGGATCAGAAGGCCCTGGCGCAATGGTGGAAGACGATCGAGGGCTGGCGCGCGCGCCACTGCCTGCGCTATCGCCAGAGCAAGCAGGTCATCAAGCCGCAATATGCGATCCAGCGGCTCTATGAGCTGACCAAGGACCGCGACACCTACATCACGACGGAGGTCGGCCAGCACCAGATGTGGGCGGCCCAGTTCTACAAGTTCGAGGAGCCGAATCGCTGGATGACGTCGGGCGGGCTCGGCACCATGGGCTACGGCCTGCCGGCCGCGATCGGGGTGCAAGTTGCCCATCCAGGCGCGACCGTGGTGGACATCGCGGGCGAGGCGTCGATCCTGATGAACATCCAGGAAATGTCGACCGCTGTGCAGTATCGCCTGCCGGTCAAGATCTTCATCATCAACAATCGCTATATGGGCATGGTGCGCCAGTGGCAGGAACTGCTGCATGGCGGCCGCTATTCCGAGAGCTATTCCGAGGCGCTGCCCGACTTCGTCAAGCTGGCCGATGCTTACGGCGCGGTCGGCCTGCGCACCAGCGACCCGGCCGAACTGGACGACGCGATCCGCGAAATGCTGGCCGTCGACCGGCCGGTGATCTTCGATTGCGTCGTCGACAAGGCGGAAAATTGCTTCCCGATGGTCGCCTCGGGCGCGGCGCACAACGAGATGATCCTTGGTCCCGGCGACGAACCGGCGGAGATTTCCGAGGAAGGGCGCGTCCTGGTCTGACCGCTCCGCTCCGGCGGGTGCGAGACGTGGCGCGAACTACTGAATCGGCACCATGCCGGCTGGCGGCGGTGGCACGAGGAGCGATGGCTGTTGCTCCGTGGGCGTCCCCTGCGACCTGGAATAGCTCTGCTGTGCCGTCCCCCCGAACTGCTGCGACTGCCCCGACTGTCCGGATGGGCCGCCGGCGACCTGGCCGATCCCGGGCCAGACCTGCTCGCAGGTGCAGCTCGTTCCAGATGCCGCCGCCACTGTCATCGGGCAAGTGGCGCCGTTCGGATAGACGCACATCGGCGCGCTGGGCGCGGCCTGCTGTTGGGGTAAGGTACTCTGCTGCGGCGGCAAGGTCGCCTGTTGCTGTGGCGTATAATCCTGTGCCGCCACACGATCGCCTGATAGTTGATAGATACCGACAGCCAGAATAAAACCGCCGATCAGCTTTACCAAGCTCGCCTTACGCAATTTCGACAACGCCAGTCCCCTACGCTACCGAACCGGATCCAAGATTGCGCCAGACGTAATCTCGGAGTCAATCGTACCGCCTTGACGCCGGTATTGCATGGCCCAGCATCTATCGCACGCGCCGCGTCCGCGGCTAAGCTAGGGGCGCAACCGCGTCGTCTCGTGAAGATCTGGCGCGCCAAACGAAGCAGGGAGGTAATCGATGAGCGTGATCGTCCTGGTCCAAGGCAACCCGCGCGCCGATGCCGGCGACGTGATGCAGCAGTACCAGCAGGTCGCGCGCGAGGTGATCGGCCGCCATGGCGGCGAGATCGTCGCTCGCGGCAGCGGCGTGGGCGCGCTGGCGGGCGGGCGCAATTTCCGCGTCGGCATCGTGATCCGCTTCGCCGACAAGGCGGCGGCCGAGGCGTGGCATGACGATCCGGACTACCAGAGCGTGCTGCCGCTGCGCGAAAAAGCCTATTCCGAACTCGAGATCACGATATACCAGGAGGCCTGAGCGGCACCGCTCGCGCTTGCGTCGGCGTGGCCGGGTCCGTATAGACCAGCGAGGCGCCGGCCGGGGCGGGGGCATCTGGCCAGGCGCCGCCGCTTTTCTGCTTCCCGCACGGGCGTCTCATGGCCGATAAGGAACCGATCACGCGCCACGCCATCGCGGTGCTGGTCGATAACGAGCCGGGCGTGCTGGCCCGGGTCATCGGCCTGTTCTCCGGCCGCGGGTATAATATCGACAGCCTGACAGTGGCCGAGGTCGACGCCGCCGGCCACACCTCGCGCATCACCGTGGTCACGTCGGGCACGCCGATGGTGGTCGAACAGATCAAGGCGCAGCTCGCCCGCCTGGTGCCGGTGCACAAGGTGGTCGACCTGACCGCGACCGGCCAGGCGGTGGAGCGCGAGATGGCGCTGGTCAAGGTCGCCGCCGCCGGCGACAAGCGGGTCGAATCGCTTCGCCTTGCCGACGCCTTCCGTGCCCGCGTGATCGATACGACGCACACGTCCTTCGTCTTCGAGCTGACCGGCGCGCCGTCCAAGATCGACGCCTTCGTCAACCTGATGCAGCCGCTCGGCCTGGTGGACGTGTCGCGCACCGGCGTGGTCGCGATCGCCCGCGGCCCCGAGCCGATGTGATTTCGAGAATCGAACCGAGAAGGAATCCTGCCATGCGCGTGTATTACGACCGCGACGCCGACGTGAACCTGATCAAGGGCAAGAAGATCGCGATCTTCGGCTACGGCAGCCAGGGCCATGCCCATGCGCTCAATCTGCGCGATTCGGGGGTCAAGGAGGTCGCGGTCGCGCTGCGCCCCGGTTCGGCCAGCGCCGCCAAGGCCAAGGCGGAGAACCTGCCGGTGATGGACCTGTCCGATGCGGCCAAGTGGGCCGATGTGGTCATGATGCTGACCCCGGACGAATTGCAGGCCGGCATCTGGGAAGCCAACCTGCGCGACAACATGAAGGAGGGCGCGGCGCTCGCCTTCGCGCACGGCCTCAACATCCATTTCAACCTGATCGAACCGCGCGCCGACCTCGACGTATTCATGATCGCGCCGAAGGGGCCGGGCCACACGGTGCGCTCGGAATATATGCGCGGCGGCGGGGTGCCCTGCCTGATCGCGGTGGCCCAGGATTCGAGCGGCAACGCCCACGAGATCGCGCTGTCTTATGCCGCGGCGATCGGCGGCGCCCGCGCCGGCGTGATCGAGACCAATTTCCGCGAGGAATGCGAGACCGACCTGTTCGGCGAGCAGAGCGTGCTGTGCGGCGGGCTGGTGGAGCTGATCAAGGCCGGCTACGAGACCCTGGTCGAAGCCGGCTATGCCCCGGAAATGGCCTATTTCGAGTGCCTGCACGAGGTGAAGCTGATCGTCGACCTGATCTATGAGGGCGGCATCGCCAACATGAACTACTCGATCTCCAATACCGCCGAATACGGCGAATATGTCAGCGGGCCGCGCATCGTCGACGCCGCGACCAAGGCGCGCATGAAGGAGGTTCTGGACGATATCCAGTCCGGCCACTTCGTGCGCCAGTGGATGCTGGAGAACCGGGTCAACCAGCCCAGCTTCAAGGCGATGCGGCGCAAGCTGGCCGACCACCCGATCGAGGAGGTCGGCGCCCGCCTGCGCGGCATGATGCCGTGGATTTCGGAGCGCGCGCTGGTCGACCGCAGCCGGAACTAGGTGCGGCTGCGCCCGATGCCCGGCTTTCGACAACGATGTCAGCCGTAAAGCGTAACTTTACGGCTGACATTCGATCGAATAAGCTTGCAGGTGAAGATACGCAACGTGGTCCATCGCGGCCTGCGGCGGTTCATCGAGCGGGATGATCCATCCGGGCTGCCGGCGTCGCTCGTCGAAAAGATCCGCAATATGGTCGCATTTCTGCAGGACATGGCAGAGGCGGATGAATTGAAGGCTCTCCCGCACTGGAAGGCGCATCGGCTTGCTGGTGACCGCAAAGGCACATGGAGCCTGACGGTCAGCCATAACTGGCGCATCACGTTTGCGATCGACGAGGCCGGCGGCGAAATTTTCGACCTCAACTACGAGGACTATCATTGACGGAGGTGACGATGACGCGCCTCGCCAGGCCGCCCCATCCCGGTCAATTCATCCGGAATGAGATCATCGACCCGCACGGACTTTCCGTGACGGAAGCGGCCAAGGCGCTCGGCGTGACGCGCCCGGCGCTGTCGGCGCTGCTGAACGGCCGTGCCGCCCTGTCTCCCGAGATGGCCCTGCGGATCGAAAAGGCGTTCGGGCCGAAGATGGACACGCTTCTGAGGATGCAGACCTCGTATGAGATCTCGGAAACGCGGGCGCGCACAGGAGAAATCCGGGTCCGACGCTACGGCCAGGCGGCGGAATAGGCGGCCGGGCTCGGGAAAGGCCGTCAGTCCGCGATCGCGTCGACTACCAGTCTACGCAGGAACGCGGTGCACGCGTCGATCTGCGCCGTCTCGACATATTCGTCGGGGCGGTGCGCCTGGTCGATATTGCCGGGGCCGCAGATGACCGTGGGCATGCCCGCTTCCTCGAAGATGCCGGCCTCGGTGCAATAGGAGACCGCCTCGGTCTCGTTGCGGCCGCCCAATGTGCAGGCGAGCTCCACCGCGTCCATGGCCGCCGGGCGGAAGGCGGGCACGGCGGCGCGCATGCGCGTCTCGATCCGGCTGTCGGGCGCGCTCGCGCGCAGGCGCGGCAGCACGTGCTCTGCCGCATGCACCTCGAACCGGCGCAGGATCTCGTCGGGGTCCTGGTCGGGCAGGAAGCGATAGCCCCAGTGGAAGCGGCAATGGCGCGGCACGATGTTGTGGGCGGTGCCGCCCTCGATCGTGCCGACGTCCAGCGTGGTGCAGGGCGGGTCGAACCGCCCGCTCGGGTCGCCGCGCCGGCGCAGCTCCTCGGCCACGCCGTCCAGGAAATGCAGAAGGCGCGCGGCGGCCAGGATCGCGTTGGCGCCCCGCTGCGGCTGGCTCGAATGCGCCTCCCGGCCGGTCACGGTGGTGACGAAGCCGCGCACGCCCTTGTGGGCGTCGACGACGCGCATGCCGGTCGGCTCGCCGACGATCACCGCGCGCGGCGGCGTTCCCGCATCGGCGACGTGCCGGGCCAGGGCCGGCGCGCCCAGGCAGCCGACCTCCTCGTCATAGGAGAAGGCGAGGTGCAGCGGAAAGCGCAGCCGGCGCGCCGCCGCCTCGGGCGCGACGCTGAGCGCGCAGGCGATGAAGCCCTTCATGTCGGCGCTGCCGCGCCCGACCAGCTTGCCGTCGTCGCGCCGCGTCAGGGTGAACGGATCGCTCGACCAGTCCTGGCCGTCCACCGGCACCACGTCGCTGTGGCCCGACAGCATCACGCCGGCCTGGTCGTCCGGCCCGATCACGGCGTGCAGGTTGGCCTTGGTCCCGTCGGCGTTCCTGACCAGCGCGCAGGGCACGCCGAAGCCGTCGAGATAGTCGGCGGCGAAGTCGATCAGCGCGAGGTTGGAATTGCGGCTGGTCGTGTCGAAGCCGACCAGGCGTTCCAGCAGCGCGACGGCATCCAGGGCTTGTTTGGCCATGTCCGCCCATCCTGCCGCCCCGGCCGCGCGGTGGCAAGGACCTGTCAGGCGGCCTTCCGGCTAGGTTCGGCTTCGCTGCGCGCGGCAGCCAGCGCGGACTCGATATCGGCCATGAAGCGGGCCTGCGGCCGGCGCACGCCGTGCATCATCAGCATCCGGCGGACCGCCCGCCGCGCGCCGGTGATGTAGACGGCTGCGCCGCGCCGATGCGCTTTCTGCACGAAGCCTTCGACCGTGGCGGCCGCGGTCGAATCGAGCAGCGGGACGGCCGCGAAGTCGATTACATAGGCGCGTGGGTGCTCCGCGATCCGGTCCAGCACGGCGGCCACCGCCGCGGCGGCGCCGAAGAAGAATGCGCCCGATACCCGATAGACCGCGACCCGTGGATCGGCTGCGAGGCTGGAATCGTAGGGCGTCCGGTCCCCGCCCATGTCGCCGCGGTCCTCCTCGGGCGGCGGGAAGCCGCCCTCGATTTCGACCGAATGGGCCATGCGGTGCACGAACAGGAGCGCGCTGATGCTGAACCCGACCATGATGCCGGTGCTGAGGTCGCGGAACAGCGTCAGGAAGAACGTGGCGGCCAGGACCAGCGCGTCGCCACGCGAGGCGCGCACCAGGATGGCGATCGCGTGCCGCTCCACCATGTTCCAGGCGACCGTGGCCAGCACGCCGGCCAGCGTGGCGAGCGGGATGTAGGACGCCAGCGGCGCCGCGACCAGCATGAAGCTCAGCAGGAAGCCGGAATGCATCATGCCGGCGACCGGCCCGCGCGCGCCGGCGCGGACATTGGTCGCGGTGCGTGCGATCGTGCCGGTCACGCAGATGCCGCCGAACAGGGCGGAGGCGATGTTGGCGATGCCCTGCGCCGTCAGTTCGCAGTTCGAGCGGTGCCGCCGCCCGGTCATGCTGTCCGCGACCACCGCCGACAGCAGGCTTTCGATGCTGCCCAGCAAGGTGAAGGACAGCGCGGACGGCAGTACCGCGGCGATCTTGTCCAGCGAGATTGCCGGCAGGTGTGGCAGGGGCAGGGTGCTCGGGATGCCGCCGAACCGCGTCCCGATGGTCTCGACCGGCAGGTGGAGCAGGGCGGCGACGATCGAGACCGCCGCCACCGCGATCAGCAAGCCGGGCAACTGGGGCCGGAAACGTCGGATTCCCGCGATGATCACGATGGTCGCCACGGCGAGGCCGAGCGCCGGCGGGTTCACCGTCGGCAGCGCCGCGCCCAGGGCGTGCAGCTTGGGCAGCACCGCGCTGGGCTCCGCGCCCTTCAGGGTCAAGCCGAGCAGGTCCTTGATCTGGCTGGCGAAGATGATCACGGCGATGCCGGCGGTAAAGCCGACGGTGACCGGATAGGGGATGTATTTGATGAACGTCCCCAGCCGCAGCAGGCCCGCGGCCGTCAGCATCAATCCCGACAGCAGGACCGCCAGGATCAGGCCGTCGACGCCGTGTATCTCGGCGGTTGCCGCGACCAGCACGATGAAGGCGCCGGCCGGACCGCCGATCTGGAACCGACTGCCGCCCAGCGCCGAGACCAGGAAGCCGCCGACGATGGCGGTATAGAGGCCGCGGTCGGGCGTGACGCCCGATGCGATGGCGATCGCCATCGACAGCGGGAGGGCCAGGACCGCCACGGTCAGCCCGGCGACCGCGTCGGCGCGCAGGTCGGCGACGCCATAGCGCTCGCGCAGCACGGTGATCAGCTTGGGCGTGTAGAGCTCGGCGAAACTCGGCGTCGGTGCGGCGGCCGCCATGGCGGGACCTCGATCGTGCCCGCAGCGCGGCGGGGTCGGGACAGGACGAAACGGGCCGGAACCCGTCTGGCGTGTCGGATCAGCCGGCGCCGGGCGGCGGCTTGGCCTCCTTGAGGCGGACGCCGCGGCCGCCCTCGGCGCTGGGCGCGTTGTTGCCGATCAGGACCACGCCGGCGCGGTCCAGGCCGTCGATGACCTTCATCAGCGTATCGACCACGCCGCGCACGATGCCGTCGCTGGCCTCCATGCGCCGGATCGTCGGTAGCGAGACGCCGGTCAGCCGGGCAAGCGCGCTCTGGTCGATGCCGAGCAGGGCGCGCGCCGCGCGCATTTGCGCAGATGTAATCATATGGGGCTATCTATAATATGGATCATGACATTTCAACAACATTATGTGATATAAAATACATCAAATCCGTCGAGCGGCCTTTCCGGGCCGCGACCGGCCATTCCGGCGCCCCGCCGGGCGGCGACAAGGCGCGGCCTGGCAGGCATTGGGCAGTCGCGAAGCGCGTCAGGCCGCGATAGAGTGAGGGATGGGCATCCAGGCCGCGCATAACCGCAGGCAGGCCGTCGGCGAGGTGTTCTCGCTCGACAAGATGGTTCGCGCCCGCGACCTGACGTTCGAGGCGGTGCGCCGCATCGCCGCCGAAATCGGCCCCGGAATCACCGAAGGGCGCGGCAACGAAATCGCGCAAGGCGTGCTGGAGGCCATGGGCATGGACCGCCTGTGGCACAAGAACGTGGTCCGCTTCGGCCCCGGCACGCTCGAGACCTTCTTCGCTGATTTCACGCCCGACTACGTGCTGAAGCGCGACGACATCTTCTTCATCGACCTTGGCGCCGTGTGGGACGGGCACGAGGGCGACGCCGGCGACACCTTCGTGGTCGGCGACGATGCGGAAATGGCCGGGTGCGCGGCGGCCGCGCGCACCCTGTGGCATGACGTGGCGGCGCGCTGGCGCGGCGGTGGCGTGACCGGCCAGGCGCTGTACGAATACGCGCGCGACCGTGCGGCGGCGATGGGCTGGCGCCTCAACTGGACCGTGAAGGGCCACCGGGTCAGCGACTTTCCCCACGCCATCTACAAGGACGGCAAGCTCGGCGATTTCGACAGCAAACCTGCCGCCGGGCTCTGGATCCTGGAAATCCAGATCGCCCACCGGACCAAATCCTTCGGCGCCTTCTACGAGGATTTACTGGTGGAGGCGGAATGTAGGCTATGAACAACCATTCAGAACCGAAGCCGCAACTTCCTCCGCAGATCGTCAGAGTGAGTTCTACTGTAATCTGATGATCTCTAGAAGGCCGCAACGTCTCATCGAAAGTGCACAACGTTCTACCAGAAGTCGTATTGCTCCTGCGCCCGGTGGGCAAGACAAAATTTGGTTTGATCGAATGTCCCCAACCTTGGGTGTTGTCTCAGTTTGAAATCATCCTTCGAGACGCGCCCCGCTGGGGCGCTCTTCGGGATGAGGTAAGTATTTGAAACACTTTGGTCCTCATGCTGAGGAGGGCTGCGCAAGTAGCCTGTCTCGAAGCATCCATTTCCGAAATCGCGACACTACCCAACCTTGTCAATTCGGCCCATATCGCCTAAAAACGGGTGGTCGGTGGTCCGAAGGCGGTAGGATGGCGTTAATCATCCGCGCCTAGGCTCGGGCACAGACGGACGAGATCGGGAACAGTGCGTTGATCGAGCGGCGGAATTTCAGGGACGACCGGACGGGACGGCGCCAGCCGGCCCCGCTGCGCGCCTCCGCCGCGGCCGCCCTGCGCGGCCTTCTCCTGCTTAGCTGCCCCTGAGCGTCGGCCAGCCCTTCGGGGCGGGCGCTTAGGGGACCGGATTTCGCGAATACCCGATTTCCCAGCTTTTCAGGAGACCGTCATGAGTCCCTCTTCCGACCCGCGAGAGCCCCGCATCCGCGGCATGGCGCCCGCCGGCAAATACCGCGCCTTCAAGCCGATCGCCCTGCCCAACCGCATCTGGCCGACACGGACCATCGAGAAACCGCCGGTCTGGTGCAGCGTCGACCTGCGCGACGGCAACCAGGCGCTGATCGAGCCGATGGGGCAGGAGCGCAAGAAGCGCATGTTCGAGACGCTGGTCGAGATCGGCTTCAAGGAGATCGAGATCGGTTTCCCGTCGGCCTCGCAGACCGATTTCGACTTCGCCCGCTGGCTGATCGACAACCGGCGCATCCCGTCGGATGTCGACGTGCAGGTACTGACCCAGTCGCGGGAGGAGCTGATCCGGCGCACGTT
The DNA here is from genome assembly GCA_040255145.1 of Hyphomicrobiales bacterium. GTDB lineage: Bacteria > Pseudomonadota > Alphaproteobacteria > JBDZUN01 > JBDZUN01 > JBDZUN01. Next base: position 10,936 of record JBDZUN010000084.1, read on the forward strand.
CGAGGCGATCGAGGGCGCCGAGACGCCGATCGTGCATCTCTACAATTCGACGTCGGAGATGCAGCGGCGGCTCGTGTTCCGCGCCGACCGCAAGGCGATCAGGGAGATCGCGGTCTCCGGGACAAAGCTGGTCCGGGAATTGGCCGACCGGCGCGACGCCCCGATCCGCTTCGAATATTCGCCGGAAAGCTTCACCCAGACTGAGCTCGACTACGCCGTCGAGGTGTGCGAGGCGGTGATGGAGATATGGCGGCCGACGCCCGAGAACCGGATGATCGTCAACCTGCCGGCGACGGTCGAGGTCGCGACCCCCAACATGTATGCCGATCAGATCGAGTGGTTCCTGACCCACCTGAACGGGCGTGAGAACATCATTCTCAGCCTGCATCCGCACAATGACCGGGGCACCGGCGTCGCGGCGGCGGAGCTGGCCATGATGGCGGGCGCCGACCGGGTCGAGGGCACCCTGTTCGGCAATGGCGAGCGGACTGGCAACGTCGACGTCGTGACGCTCGCGCTGAACCTGTACACGCAGGGCGTCGATCCTAAGCTCGACTTCAGCGACATCACCGGCATTCGCCAGACCGCCGAATATTGCAACCAGCTGCCGGTGCCGGAACGGCACCCCTATGCCGGCGACCTGGTCTTCACCGCGTTTTCGGGCAGCCACCAGGACGCGATCTCGAAGGGCATGGCGGCGCGGCGCGCCTCCAATGAGCCGCTGTGGGAGGTGCCGTACCTGCCGATCGACCCGCTGGACGTTGGCCGCTCCTACGAGGCGATCATCCGCGTCAACAGCCAGTCGGGCAAGGGCGGCGTCGCCTATCTGCTGGAGGCGGAATACGGCCTGAACCTGCCGCGGCCCTTGCAGATCGAGTTCGCCCAGGTGATCCAGGAGATCACCGACGATACCGGCAAGGAGGTGTCGGCCGACGCGATCCACGCCGCCTTCGACCGGACCTATCTGTCGTGCAACGAGCCCTACCGGCTGATCGAATACCGCACCGTGCCGTCGACGACGCGGGAGGGCCAGCGCGACCTCACCGCGGTGATCGAGGACAAGGGCCGCCGGGCCACCATCGCCGGCACCGGCAACGGCCCGATCGACGCCTTCATCGACGCGCTGCGCCGGCATTCGGGGCTGGCGCTGCAGATCCTCGACTACCACGAGCACTCGGTTGGCGGCGGCGCCGACGCCAACGCGGCCTGCTATCTCCAGGTCCGGGTGCCGGGCGAGCAGCCCCTGTACGGCGTCGGCGTCCATCCGAGCATCGTGGTGGCCTCGCTGCACGCGGCCGTCAGCGCGACCAACCGCCTCATGGGGCGGCAGGCGGCGGCCGCCCACGGGGCGGCGAAGGCCGGTTGAGGCGCGGCCGGCATAACCCGTTGCGGTGGACCGTTTCCGATAGGAGGCGGTCCGCGGCGACGCCGGCCGGAATTTTCGCGCTGCGGTTCGCCGAAAGATCGGATTCACCGCGCGAAGGCGGTATAACGCGCCTTTCCGGCTGACGACGGGGTTTGTTGCACATGCTTTCCGATCTGTTCGGCATGCTTTCCGCCGACATGGCCATCGACCTCGGCACCGCCAACACGCTGGTCTATGTCAAAAGCCGGGGTATCGTGCTCAACGAGCCGTCGGTCGTCGCCCTCGTCAACACGCGCGGCAAGAAACAGGTGCTGGCGGTGGGCGAGGAGGCCAAGCAGATGCTGGGCCGCACCCCCGGCAATATCGAGGCGATCCGGCCGATGCGCGACGGCGTCATCGCCGATTTCGAGGTCGCGGAGGAAATGATCAAGCATTTCATCCGCAAGGTGCACAGGGGCCGCTTCGCCGCCCACCCGCAGGTCATCGTCTGCGTGCCGTCCGGTTCGACCGCGGTGGAACGGCGCGCGATCCAGGAATCGGCCCTATCGGCCGGGGCGCGCCGCGTCTTCCTGATCGAGGAGCCGATGGCGGCGGCGATCGGCGCCGGCCTGCCGGTGACGGAACCGACCGGCTCCATGGTCGTCGACGTCGGCGGCGGCACCACCGAGGTGGCGGTCCTGTCGCTCGGCGGTATCGTCTATTCGCGCTCGGTGCGCGTCGGCGGCGACAAGATGGACGAGGCGATCA
>JBDZUN010000085.1:0-13046 GCA_040255145.1 Hyphomicrobiales bacterium
CTTCCTCGGCGCGACGGCCACCGACCTGCACATGCCGGGAAGCTATATCCGGGCGGTGCTGGCGCCGGACACGCATCCCGCACCGGAAGCGGAGGGATCATGACCCGCTGGCTGCCCTTTCCGCGGATGGCGGCCTTGCTGCTCGTCGTCTGGCTGCTCGCCAACCAGAGCGTTTCGCCCGGCCACATCCTCCTGGCATGCGCGCTCGCGGTGGTCGGCGCATGGGCGCTGGTCGCGGTCGAGTTCCCGAGGGCGGCGGTGCGGCGCCTGAGCGCGGCTGTGCGGCTGGGATGCCTCGTGCTCGCGGACATCGTCCGCTCCAACATCGCGGTGGCGCGCATCGTGCTCGGCCTGGCGCCACGGCCGAATGCGGGCTTTGTCCGCATAAAGCTGGACCTGCGCAGCCCCTATGCCCTGGCCACGCTGGCCTGCATCATCACGTCGACGCCGGGAACGGTCTGGGCGGATTTCGATCCCGAATCCCGGATCCTGGTGGTCCACGTCCTCGACCTCGTCGACGAGAGCGACTGGATCCACACCATCGGGCATCGCTACCAGCGCCCGCTCCTGGAGATATTCGGATGAGCGCCGCACTGTTCGGCTGGTCCCTCACCGCGGCAACCGTCATGCTGGCGGCCGCGATGGCGTGCTCGGCATACCGCATGGTCCGCGGCCCGCGGGCGCAGGACCGCGTCCTGGGGCTCGACAGCATGTATGTCAGCGGCATGCTGCTGACGCTGACCTTCGGCATCCGGACCGGAAGCACGGCCTATTTCGAGGCGGCGCTGATCATCGCGCTGTTCGGTTTCGTCGGCACCGTGGCGCTGGCCAAGTTCCTGCTGCGCGGCGACGTGATCGAATGAGCCCGGCGACGGCATTGCCGCAATGGGCCGCGCTGTTGACCGCGGCGTTCGTCCTGCTCGGCGCCGGGCTGACGCTGATCGGCGCGGTCGGGCTGCTGCGGCTCAAGGAATTCTATCAGCGGGTCCACGCGCCGACCCTGGGCACGACCCTCGGCGCGGCGTTCATCCTGGCCGGCTCGATCGTGTGCTTTTCCGTCCTGCAAACCCGACCGGTGATTCACGAGATCCTGATCGCGGTCTTCATCACGATCACGACTCCGGTGACCCTGATGCTGCTGGTGCGTGCAGCACTGTCGCGCGATTCCCACGAAGGCCGCCCGGAGGTGTCCTGGCTTCAACCGAACAACGACGCCGAACCGCCCGAACCGCGGTGACCATGGCCGGGCACCGTCACTGCCACGCGGATTCGCGTCGCAGGCCCAGCCCCCGCAGCTTTCGGTAAAGGGAGCTTCGGGCGATGCCCAGCGCGCGCGCCGCCACCACCACATTGCCGCCGGCGGCGCGCATTGCATGCGCGATCCGCTCCCGCTCCAGGAACGGCAGCCGGGCGTCCGGCGGCGCGGCCATGTCCCGGTCCGGCGGCCCGGCGCACATCTGGATCTCGATCGGGAGATCGTCAACCCCGATTTCGGGGCAATCGGTCAGAAGTGCCGCCGCGCGGATCACCGAGTGCAGTTCACGCACGTTGCCGGGCCAGCCATAGGCGGTCAGCAGGCGCATCGCCTCGGGCGCGATCCGCGCCGCGCGTCCGGCGTCGGCGCAGACATGGGCGATGAGCTTCGGAATGTCGTCTCGCCGCTGCCGCAGCGGGGGAAGCTGGATCGAAACGCCCTTCAACCGATAGTAGAGGTCGCGCCGGAACGCGCCACGCGCCATCGCGTCGGCAAAGTCGGCATTCGCGGCGGCGATCACCCGGACGTCAATGGCCCTCGGCCTGTCCGCGCCCAGCGGCACGATGAAGCCGTCCTGCAGGACACGCAGCAGGCTGACCTGGAGCGACGCCATCGTTTCCGTGATCTCGTCGAGGAAGATGGTGCCGCCTTCGGCCTGCTCGAACTTGCCGCGCTTGCCGGTGCTGCTCGCCCCGGTGAACGCGCCCTTTTCATAGCCGAACAGCTCGGAGCCGATCAGGTCGGCGGGAATGGCGCCGCAATTCACGGTGACGAACGGGCCGTCGGCGCGCGGGCTGGCCGCGTGGATGGCGTGAGCGATCATCTCCTTGCCGGTGCCGGTCTCGCCCTGGATCAGGACGGGAAGGTTCGTCCGCGCCACCTTGCGCGCGAGATCGACCGCTTGCCGGAACTGGGGGCTGGCCCCGATCAGGTGATCGAACGAGAACTGCGACGACCAGCCCACGGCGACCCGGGCCCCGGCCGGCGCGGCGGGGCGAAGCCGAAGAACGCCGCCGGCATATCCGGCGGCGCCTTCGACCCGATCCATGGTCCCGCCGGCGATCCTGCCCCGCCCCGCCGGCAGGCGGACCTCGCCGCCTTCCGCGCTTTCGAGCCGCTCGTGCAGGTCCGCCAGTTCGGCGAAATCACGGACGGAGCACCCCTGCCAGCCGACGCCGTCCAGGCCCAGCACGGCCTTGGCCGCATCCGTCAGGGCGACGATCATGCCGTTCCGGTCGACCGCCAGCGCGGCCTCGGCCGGCCGCCGGTTCCGGCGGCCCCAGTCCAGCAACAGATCGCGATGCAGGCGCAGCTCCTTCTCCAACAACCGCGCCTCGACGGTTCGGGCCGCCGTCTTGGCCAGGGCCGCCATGGCGCGCGACAGCGATCGGCGATGGACCGCGAAATCGACCGCCCCGACCAACTCGCGCGTGAACGGGTGCAGGATCGGGACGCCGGTATCCGCCCAGTCCTGGAAGCCCTCGCAGAAGTGCTCCAGGAAATCGACATGCACCGCGTCGCCCAGGAACAGGGCGGTCCCGACGCTGTTGGTGCCGATCGCGGCTTCGCCGATCAGCGCGCCGGGCACCGAATTGATCGTCTCCGCCGCCGCCAGCGCGCTGGCATTGCCCTCGCGCAGGATCGTCCGGCCCGCCCGCTCCGAGACGGTCAGCAGGATCGAGGCGTCGTGAACGTCGTCCAGGAACGGGCGCAAGGCGGCGGCGCACGCCTCCTGCAGCTCCAGTTCGCGCGCGGTCCAGGCCGCCGCCGGCTCCGGCACCGGGAAGCGCCGCAGTCCCGGATCGACCCCGCTGGCGCGGCTGCGCTGCCACGAGCCGGCGATGTGCACCGGAACCCTTTCCAGATGGACGATGTCGCCGGTCGCGCAGAAGCGGTCCCATGCGCGCCGCATGGCCCTGCGATCGAGAGTCTCGGAATGCGACATCTGTATCGGTCCATTCGTCTCCGGCCGAGACGGTGTTGCGCGCCCGCCCGGCTGTCAAGCCGCGCAGGCGCACGGATTTGCTCGGCCGGCGGCCGCAGCGGACATTTGGCACGGGCATTGCTGTAGCTGAGCACAAAACGCATCATCCGCCCGAAGCGGACACGGGAAAGGGAGACGACCGATGCATTTCATGTGGTTCACCGAGCGCGCCTATCACCACGACCCGGCGGAGGAGCCTGAGAAGTACCGCGAGCTCGAGAACGAGGTGGTCCGCAAGCGCAGCTTCTTCGGCACGCCGAACCGGTTCTTCGACCGCGAGCACGGCGCGCGCCTGCTGAACCAGTACCTCGACGAGAAGATCTATACCGACGAGGAGCTGCAGCAATTCGACGGCGTGATGCTGAACGAGCATCACGGCACGCCGTTCTGCCTGGGCGCGGTCATGGACGTGGAGGCCGCCGCCCTCGCCAAGGCGACCAAGCGCATCCGGCTCACCCTGCTCGGCAATCCGGTCGCGACCGTGGGCAATCCGCTGCGGCTGGCCGAAGAGCTGGCGATGATCGACCTGATCTCCGGCGGCCGGCTGACCACAGGCTGGGTGCGCGGCGCCGGCAGCGAGCAGCTTGCCAACAACACCAATCCAGCGCTGAACCGCGAGCTGTTCGAGGAAGGCGTCGACTTCATCATCAAGGCGTGGACGACCCCCGGCCCGTTCCGCTACGAGGGCAAGCACTTCAACTTCCGCAACGTGAACCCGTGGGTGCTGCCCTATCAGGAGCCGCATCCGCCGTTCTGGATTCCGGGGCTGATCAGCCCCGATACGGCGCAATGGTGCGCACGCCGCCGCTATCCCTATGTCGCGCTGGCCACCAAGCTCGGCCCGACGCTGGAGCTGTGGGACTTTTACAACGAGGCCGCGGCGCGCGCCGGCTACCAGGCCGGGCCGGAGAATTTCGGCTACATGCAGCCGGTGATGGTCGCCGACACGCAGGAACGCGCCGAGGAGATGGGCAAGCGCATCCTCTATGGCGGCGCCTTCGCCCATTTCGCCCGGCCCGAATGGATGTTCCCGTCCGGCTACAATTCCAAGGCGGCGACCCGCCGCCTGGCCCAGGGGGATTTCGGGGCCAACGCCACCGGCAAGGTCATCCATGGCGACGGCTGGGAAACCGACGAGGCCGAGATCGAGAAGATCAAGAACGTCATCTACGACGGCTATCCCAATGTCCTGAAGGACATGGTGATGGTCGCCGGCACGCCGGACAACGTGATCCCGAAGCTGAAGAAGGTGATGGATATCCTCCGTCCGGGGATCTTCTCGTTCTGGCTCGACGGTCCGGTCCCCTACCAGGACCGGCTGCGCTGCCTGGAGCTCCTGAACCGCGACGTGATCCCGGCCTTGCGCAAGCACGGCAAGACGCTCGGGCTGGTCGATCCCTTCGCCAAGGCGCCGGGATCGACCCCGCTCAGCGGCGGCACGCCGGCCCCGGTCAGCGACCGTCGCGCGCTCGAGCTTCTGATGGCCTGACGACGCACGGGCCCCCGTTTGCGCCGGCGCAAACGGGGGCCGACCGCCTCATCCGTCAATCCCGAAGGTAAAGAAATCCATGTCGTCAAACCCGTCCCCGGCTTCCGGCCAGGCCACATACGATGCGGTCGTCATCGGCGCCGGATTTGCCGGCATGTACATGCTGCACCGGCTGCGCGGCCTCGGGCTTTCCGTCCGGGTCTTCGAGCGCGGCGAAGGCGTCGGCGGCACCTGGTACTGGAACCGCTACCCCGGCGCGCGCTGCGATACCGAAAGCATGATCTATTCCTACTCGTTCTCCGCCGAGCTGGAGCAGGAATGGGTGTGGACGGAGCGCTATGCGCCGCAGGCCGAAATCCTGCGCTACGCGAACCATGTCGCGGATCGGTTCGACCTGCGCCGCGACATCCAATTGGAGACGACCGTCACCGCGGCGATCTATGACGAGGCGGGCGGCCGCTGGACCGTCACCACCGATCGCGGCGATGTCGTTTCGGCGCGATTCTGCATTTCCGCCGTGGGCTGCCTGTCGGTATCCGTCCTGCCCGAAATCAAGGGTCTGGCCGACTTCCGGGGAGAGCGGTACCACACCGGCAACTGGCCACACCACCCGGTCGCGTTCGCCGGCAAGCGCGTCGGCATCATCGGCACGGGTTCGTCGGGCATCCAGTCGGCCACGGCGATCGCGCCCGAGGCCGCGCACCTCTACGTGTTCCAGCGCACGCCCAATTACAGCATTCCGGCCTGGAACGGCCCGCTGGACCCCGCCCATGCAGATGCGATCAAGGCGGACTATGCGCGGATACGCGAAGACGCGCGCTACGCGCAGATCGGCATTCCGTTCACCAGCAACGGCAAGTCGGCCAGGGAGGTGCCGGCGGACGAGCGCGAGCGGGAATACGAGGCCGGGTGGGCCGAGGGTGGCTTCAACTTCGTCATGGCCTATCCGGACATCCTGAAAGACCTGGAATCCAACCGGACGGCCGCCGACTTCGTCGCGCGCAAGATCCGCGCCAAGGTCCGCGATCCGAAGGTCGCGGAAATGCTGATCCCGGACGATCACCCGCTCGGGACCAAGCGGCTGTGCGTCGATACCGGCTATTACGAGGTGTTCAACCGCGACAACGTCACGCTGGTCGACATCCGCCGCGCGCCGATCGAGACCATCACCCCGTCGGGCCTGCGCACGGCCGAGGCGTCCTACGACCTGGACATGATCATCTTCGCGACCGGGTTCGATGCGATCACCGGCCCGCTCTTGCGCATCGACCTGCGCGGGCGCGACGGCGAGCGGCTGCAGGACCAGTGGGCCGACGGTCCGCGTAGCTATCTCGGCATCGGCGTGGCCGGGTTCCCGAACTTCTTCATGATCACCGGCCCCGGCAGCCCGTGCGTGCTGAGCAACATGATCGTGTCGATCGAGCAGCACGTCGACTGGATTGCCGATTGCATCGCCTTCATGCGCGCGCAGGGGGCCGAGACGGTCGAGCCGGCGCCGGACGCGGAAGACGAATGGGGCCGGGTCGTCCACGAGGTCGGCCACGGCACGCTCTATCCGCTGGCGAATTCCTGGTACACGGGCGCCAACATCGCCGGCAAGGTGCGCACCTTCCCGCCCTATGCCGGCGGCGTCGGCACCTATCGCCGCGTCTGCGACGAAGTGGTCGAAAAGGGCTACGAAGGCTTCATGTTCTCCGGCCCACGGCCGGAAGGCAGCAGGGCGCCGGCCGACATCGCGGCCATGCCATTGGTGGCCGCGCCATGAAGTTCGGCATCTTCGCGCTGTCGACCGTGCCCGCGACGATGGCAGAGCGCGCCGCCATGCGACCGGTCGGCCGCGACAACGCGCGCGTGCAGCAGATGTACACGGAGATGCGCGAGGTCGCGGTCCGGGCCGAGCAGGCCGGGTTCGACGCCTTCGCGACGACGGAGCACCACTTCCACTCCGAGGGGCTGGAACTTGCGCCGTCGCCGCTGGTGCTGTTCGCCGACATCGCCGCGCGCACCAGCCGGATCAAGCTGGTCACCATGGCGCTCGCCCTGACCGCGTGGGACCCGCTCCGCCTCGCCGAGGAGATCGCGACCCTCGACCATCTGAGCCAGGGGCGGTTCATCGCCGGCCTCGGCCGCGGCTACCAGCATCGCTGGGTCAACACCATGGGCCAGCAATACGGCGTCGCCGGCGCGCGGTCCGACGGCGGCGAGGAGGACCGGCGCAACCGCGAAATCTTCGAGGAGCTGTTCGCGATCCTGAAGCTTGCCTGGACCGAGGACGCGATCGCCTTCGACGGCAAGCACTACCAGGTCCCGCATCGCTATCGTGACGGCATCGGCCACTGGCCGGCGCGCGACTGGACGTCGCGCTACGGCGCGCCCGGCGAACTGGACGCGCAAGGGCGGGTACGGAAAATCTCGGTCGTGCCGAAGCCCTACACCTCGCCGCATCCACCGATTTGGCAGCCGATCACCAACAGCGAGGAATCGATCCGCTGGTGCGCGCAGCAGGACATCCGCCCGATCTTCCTGATCGGCCCGCCCGAGACGCTGACTACGAACTACACGATCTATCGCGACGAGGCGGCGCGGCATGGCCGCACGCTCAATCTCGGCGAGGGCGTCGTCACGCTCGGCGGCGTCAATATCGGCGACACCTACGAGGCGGCATATCGATCCGAAGCCGGCGCGCTGGGCGCGGCCTTCGTCGACTATTTCGCCCATTTCGGCTACGGCAAGGTTGCCTTCCAGGACATGGTCGACAGCGGGTTCCTGAACGTCGGCACGATCGACGATGTGAAGCGAAGGCTTGCCGCGGTCCAGGCCTGCGGCACTGAATGGTTCTTCTGGTACATCGAACAGGGTCTGATGCCTTGGGACGAGGTCCAGCGGCAGATCGACCTGTTCGAGCGTGAGATCCTCCCTGAATTTCAGGATTGACGCCCGCGAAACCGGAAGATGCCTGAGGCGCGGTGCGGCCTTCGCGGCGCCGCGCGCCGCCGGCCATGCATTCACCGATGCGTTCAGGTGCTCTCGCGCTGGACGATGTCGAAGCCGAGATCAACCGAGATGCTGGTCGCGCTTCGCCCGCCGATCCGATCGAGCAGGCATTGCGCGCTGCGCCGGCCGATTTCATAGCGCGGCAGGCGGACGGTCGTGACCGGGGGATCGACATGGCGCAGGAGGTCGATGTCATCGAAGCTGGCGATGCCGAGCCGCCCCGGCACGGCCCAGCCGCGGCGGCAGCATTCGAGGACGGCGCCGACGGCCAGCACGTCGCCGGCAAAGAACACGGCGTCGACTTCCGGCACACCGCCGACAAGCTGCACGACGGCGTCGGCGCCCGCGGCGAACCCCGCGGGCTGTTCCAGGATGAGGCGCGGATCGACCGGCCAGCCGAGCGCCGCCATCGCCGCGAGATAGCCGAGCCGGCGTTCGCCCGCGCGTTCGTTGTCCTGCACCGGAAGGCTGACGAAGCCGATCGTCCGATAGCCGAGCCGGGCCAGATGCGCCGTCATCGTGCGGGACGCCTCGAAGTTCGAATAGCTGACGACCGAATCGAGCGGCGTGCCCGTGAGGTTACCGTTCTCGACGACCGGGACACGCGCATTGCGGATCATCGCGGCGGCGTGACGGGTATGGCTGGTATTGTGCAGGACGAGGCCGGCGACGCGCTGGGCCAGGAACGCGCCGATCAGCCGTTCCTCGTCGGCCAGGCTGTGCCCACTGTCGGCGATCATGAGCTGAAAGCCTTCCCCGGCCAGGACATCCGAGATGCCCTGTATGGTCTCCGCGAACAGGGAGTTGCGCAGGCTCGGGACGATCAGGCCGATCACGTCGGAGCGCTGCGACGACAGGCTGCGGGCCAGGCGGTTGTGGACGTAGCCGGTTTTTTCGACGGCCGCTTGCACGCGGCGGCGCATCTTCTCCGATACCCGTTCCGGGTCGTTCAACGCACGCGACACGGTCATGACGGAGACGCCGGCCTTGCGGGCCACGTCGCGCATGCGCGTTGCGGGGGTGTCGCGCCGGGGCCCGTTTGCGTCAGGCCGTGCCATGTTCTGGCCCGCGTTGTCAGCCGGCGGGATCGAACCCGGCGAGATGCTCCGCGCACTTCATCATTGACGTGAAGTCGGAATCGCTGCCGAACAGGGACGCCGTCATCACCAGCATCTGGCGCGTCGCGCTGCCGACCGTCATCGACACGCCGAGGGCCTCCGCCTCTTCCAGGCAGAGCCGGACGTCCTTGTAGGACAGGCCGGTCGTGAAGCCGAAATCGTAGGTGCGCGGCAGGATCGCGCGCGGGAACTTGTCGTCGCTGGCGCTGCTGCGGCCGCTGCTGACGTTCAGCACCTCGACCATCGTCTTGAGATCGAGGCCCGCCTTCTCAGCCATCACCGCGGCCTCGCACGTCACCGCCAGCGACGTTGCCGCGATCAGGTTGTTGGCGAGCTTCATCGTCTGGCCCATGCCCGCCTTCTCGCCGATGAAGAAGAGCCGCCCGAACACCGTGAGCAGCCCCTCGATGGGCGCGAACGCCGCCTTCGGCCCCGATACCATGACGGTCAACGAACCCTTGCGCGCGCCGGTCACGCCGCCGCTGACCGGGGCGTCGAAGGCGGCGATATCGTTCTGCGCCAGGCGGTCGGCGACCAGCATGGCGGTCTTGGGCCCCGTCGTCGACAGGTCGACGAAGGTGCGGATCGTGGCGCCGTGAACGAGGCCGCGTTCGCCGATGGCAACCTCGCTGACGATACCGGGCGCCGGCAGGCTGACGAACACGATCTCGGCAGCGTCGGCAACCTCGCGCGGCGCGTCGGCCTTCGCGGCCCCGCGTTCAGCCAGCGGCGCCATCGCATCGGCGCGCGTATCGAAGACGACGAGCGAATGCCCCGCCTCGATCAGGCGGGACGCCATCGGGCCGCCCATGGTGCCCAAGCCGACAAAACCGATCGTCGCGTTCGCCATCGCATTTCCTCTCGTGGACCCGACGACCTGCCGCCCGGCGGTGTTATCGGTATCATAATGTCCGGCCGGCCGGCGCCGCCAATCGCATCAGCGCGCCGGCGTCGTCCTGGTCGTCCAGCATCCAGACGCCGTCGATCAGCGCCTCGATCCTTTTGCAGTCCGGCGCGCCAAAGGCCGCCAGCGTGCGGCACTTCTCCACGATATCCGCATCGGAAAGCGGCCGCCGGTCAGTGCCGAGCGCATGCTCGACCACCACGGTTTCAAGCGAGCCGTCACGCCGCCCCGCCACCACGCGGACGCCTGCCACCGCAATGTCGGGCGCATCGACGATGCGGACCTTTGCCCGCAGCGCCTGGACCCGCGCATCCGATGCGGCGGCATCGCTGAATTCCGCCAGGCCGGCGCGGCCGTGGATCAGGCAGACGGCGACGGCGTGCTGCGCGCTGACCTGCGCCTCGCGCCCGGTCGCGACATCGGGCCGGTCGGCCCTCTGGCGGAGAAGGGGATGCCCGTACAGCGTGACCGAAAGCACATCGTCCGGCGCCACGCCAAGCGCCGGCCGGAGCCGAAGGCAGCCGTCGATCACCGCGTTCAGCACGATGCCGCAGGGATAGGGCTTATGGATGTTGTTCAACATTTCCCAGCGGCTGCCGAGCCCGTCGGTAACCTCGGCCATGTCCGCCGCGTCCGCCATGACGTTGAAGAAGCCGTATGGCCCCTCCAACGGACGCGCCGAGCCGCCGAATCCCCGCTGCGCCAGCAAGGCCGACAGCAGGCCGTTGCGCGCCGCGTTGCCGACGCCAGCGCTTTTCGCCATGAAGCCCAGGGTTTCCACGAGGCCCGACGATTGCGCCGAGGCGTTGCCGAGCGCCGCGACCAGGCCCTCGCGATCGAGCCCGAGCGCCTTGCCGGCGGCCAGCGCCGCGCCGAAAATCCCGCAGGTCGCGGTGATGTGCCAGCCGCGCCGATAGTGACCCGGCGAAATCGCGTTGCCGATGCGGCACGCGGCTTCCATACCCAGCGCCAGAGCGTGGAGAAGATCCTGGCCGCTCAACCGCTGCCGCTCGGACAGCGCGAGCAGGCCCGGCGCGACCGGCGCGGTGGGATGGATCACCGTGCGGATATGCGTATCGTCGAAATCCTGCACATTGGCGCCGACCGCGTTCAGGAACGAGGCGGTCAGTGCGTCGGCACGCTCAGGCCGGCCGATGATCGTCGCCGCGCCGGCGCCGGCAAAATCCGACAGCACGCCCAGCGCGATATCCACCGCTTGGTCCCGACAGCCGGCAAAGGCGACCGCGAAGAAATTGAGCAGCGACCGCTTGGTCTGATGGCGCACCTCCGGCGGCAGGTCGCCCCAATCGGATTGGACGACGAAGTCCGCCAATGTCTGTGACGCGCCGCAGCCGGTCATCGCGCGTTCGCCTGTACCCCTGGTTTTGTGAACGGTAACATATTAACCTGACGCTTCGCCAATGATGCCGGGTCGTGGGACGGGGGCCATGCCGAAGACGCTGAGCGGGAAGAAGGCGCTCGTCACCGGCTCGACCGGCGGCCTCGGGCTGGAGATCGTCAAGGGCCTCGCCCGCGCCGGATGCGCCGTCGTCATGAACGGCCTGGAACCGCCCGCGGCTGTCGAGGCGCAGCGCGCGGCGCTGGCCAACGAGCACGACGTGGCCATTCACTATTGCCAGGCCGACCTGTCGCGGGAGGCCGAGGTCGCCCGGCTGATCGAGCGGACGAACGCGCAGATGACCGGGATCGACATCCTGGTGAACAATGCGGTGGTCCGCCACTTCGCGACGATCGACACCTTCCCGGTGGAGCGCTGGAACGAGGCCCTCGCCGTCAATCTGTCCGCCGCCTTCCACACGATACGGCTGAGCCTGCCGATCATGCGCAGGGCCGGCTGGGGCCGGATCGTCAACATGTCGTCGGTCTACAGCAGCGTGGCAATCGCGCAGCGCGTCGACTACGTGACCACCAAGACGGCGCTGGTCGGCCTGACGCGCGTCGTCGCGATGGAGACGGTCGGCGAGGACATCACCTGCAACGCGGTCTGCCCCGGAGCGGTGCTGACGCCCTATTCCGACAACCGCGTCAACGAGATGATGCGTACACGTAACATCGACCGCGCGACCGCGGAGCGCGAATTCCTGGCCAAGCGGCAGCCGACCGGACGGTTCGTCGACGCCGCGAACGTGGCGGAGCTGATCGTGTTCCTGTGCGGGCCGGCCGGGCGCGACATCACCGGCTCTACCCTGCCGATGGACGCCGGCTGGCTGGCCGCGGATTGAGGACGCGCCAGCGGACGGACAAGAAGGAAGGATTTGCGGGAATGCAGGTCACCTACGACTTTTCAGGCAAGAACGCGCTTTTGATCGGCTGCACGACCGGCATCGGCCGCGCGACGGCACTGGCCTTCGCCCAGGCCGGCGCCAACGTGTTCGTCGCCGGGATCGGCGCGGACAAGGGCGCGTCGCTGTTGGACGAAATCCGCTCAAAGACGAAGGTCGAGGCGGAGTTCGTCGAGGTCGACGTGCGCCAGGAGGACGCGGTCAGGGACCTGCACCAACACGCCTTCAAACGCCTCGGCCGGATCGACATCGCGTTCAACAATGCCGGCGTCTCGGGTAAGACCGCGCCGGTGCAGGAGCTTTCGGAGGCCGACTTCTATCAACTGATCGACGTCAACCTGAAGGGTATCTTCCTGGGCCTGAAATACCAGGTACCGCACATGATCGAAAAAGGCGGCGGCGCGATCGTCAATACCTCGTCGCTGTTCGGCGTCATGGGCTTTGCCACCACGGCGGTCTATTGCGCCAGCAAATGGGGCGTGATCGGATTGACCAATTCCGTCGCGCTGGAAGTCGCGCGGCAGAACATCCGCGTCAACGCGATCGCGCCCGGTTCGGTCATGACGCCGCTGCTCACCGACATGTTCGGCAGCGAGCAAGGGGCCAGGGACACGGTCCTGCCGATGATCCCGATGGGCCGGATCAGCGACCCGGCGGAGATCGCGCAGCTCGTGATGTTCCTGTCGTCGGACGCCGCCTCGTTCATCACCGGCCAGGCCGTAATCATCGACGGCGGCGGCTTCGTCGGCGGGGCCGACCAATAGGCGGCACACGTCCCTTATCGACGCACCGACACGTCTCGCGCCGCGGACGCCGGTCGGGCGCCACGCCAGGTTTGCGCGCCCTTGGCGACCCTGTACCATGCCGACCGGGAAACCGCTGGGGGCGGCGCAAAAGGGGTGGAAACGATGGATTACGTACCGTTGGAGCAGGTCATCGCGGCCAAGGGCCTGCGCCTGGTCCTGGGCGGCCTTGAGGGTCTGTGCGACGTCAACGCCG
>JBDZUN010000343.1:0-1642 GCA_040255145.1 Hyphomicrobiales bacterium
CGGCACCATGGCGTCGAGCGCCCTGGCCCAGGGCGGCATCGCCGCGGCACTTGGACCAGGCGACAGCCCCGCTCTGCACGCCGACGACACGTTGGCCGCCGCGGCCGGCATCGCCGAAGCGGAGGCGGTGGCCCAGCTGACCGGCGAGGCGCCGGACCGTGTGGCCGACATGATCGCGTTCGGGACGGCGTTCGATTCGGACGAAACCGGGCTCCTGCTCGGACGGGAAGCGGCGCATTCGGCGTCGCGCATCGTGCATGCCGGCGGCGACCGCAGCGGCGCCGCGATCATGGCGGCCCTGATCCACGCCGTGCGCAACACACCGTCGATCCGGGTGGTCGAGGGCTGCGAGGCTTTGGCGCTGGCGCTGCAGGACGGCCGCGTCGTCGGCCTCCACGCCCGCGCGGCCGATACACCGATGGTGCTCACCGCGCCAGCCGTGGTGCTGGCGACCGGCGGGCTCGGCCAGCTCTACCGCGTCACCACCAACCCCGCCGGCCTGTGCGGCGACGGCATCGCGCTGGCCGCGCGCGCGGGCGCCGTGCTCGCCGACCTCGAATTCGTCCAGTTCCATCCCACCGCGCTGGCGGTCGGCGGCGACCCCGCACCGCTCGCCACCGAGGCATTGCGCGGCGCCGGCGCGACGCTGATCGACGCCACCGGCCAGCGGTTCATGTCCAAGATTCACGAATGGGCCGAGCTCGCGCCGCGCGACGTAGTAGCCCGGGCGATCTGGCGGCAGATCCGGAGTGGCCGGGGCGCATTCCTGGATGCGCGGGACGCCGTCGGCGCCGCGTTCCCGACGCGATTTCCCGCAGTCTACGGCTATTGCAAGGCGGCGGGCATCGACCCGGTGCGCGAACCCATCCCCGTCGCGCCGGCGGCCCATTATCACATGGGCGGGGTCGCCACCGACCTCGCCGGCCGCACCAGCGTACCGGGCTTGTGGGCGTGCGGTGAGGTCGCCTCGACCGGCGTGCACGGCGCCAACCGGCTGGCCAGCAACTCGCTGCTGGAGGGCCTGGTGTTTGGCGCGCGGGTCGCCACCGACATTGCCGGACAGGCGCCGGGCCGGGCGCCTGACGCCGCGTCGATCGGGCCGGCGCCGCCCGCCGGCCGCTGGGACGCGGCCACCGCACCCCTGTGCGCGAAGCTGCGCCAGGTGATGAGCGAACGGGTCGGCGTGGTGCGCGACGGCGTCGGCCTGGCGAGCGCCCTGGCCGAGGTTGCCGGGATCGAGCGCACCGGCGCGCCCCTCTCGGCCGGCTTCGCCAATGCCGTCCTGACGGCAAAGCTGGTCACTGTCGCGGCCTGGGCGCGCCGGGAAAGCCGCGGCGCCCATTTCCGCGAGGACTTTCCGGCAGCGGCGCCGGTCGCGCGACGCACATTCCTGACCCTGGAACAGGGCGAGGCCCTGATGCGAGAGGCGGCGGCGGACATCCGCCCGGCCCTGGCCGAAGCATGACGGACATCGCGGAAGCCATGCCGGCGCAGGACGAGACGGCCCTGCCGCCCCTGCCCGGCTTGCTGGTGGAGCCGGTGCTGCGCCGGGCGTTCGAGGAAGACCTCGGCCGCGCGGGCGACATCACCACCGACGCCGTCGTGCCGGCCGAGGCGGCGGCGCGCGGCGCAATCCGTGCCC
>JBDZUN010000343.1:1652-2536 GCA_040255145.1 Hyphomicrobiales bacterium
CCGCCAGGCCGGGCGGATCGCAGGCATCGCCGTCGCGGCGGCGGCCTTCCGGTTCCTCGACCCGGCCGTGCATATCGAGGCGCTCACCACCGACGGCAGCACGGTCGATGCCGGAACGGCGCTGATGCGCCTGTCGGGCCCGGCCCACCCGATCCTGATTGCGGAGCGCACCGCGCTCAACCTGCTCGGCCATCTTTCGGGCATCGCTACCGCGACCGCCCGGATCGTCGCCGCAGTCCGGCCGCACCGGGCGCGCATCTGCTGCACGCGCAAGACCAATCCGGGCCTGCGCGCGCTGGAGAAATGGGCGGTGCGCGCCGGCGGCGGGGTCAATCACCGCTTCGGCCTGGACGACGGCATCCTGATCAAGGACAACCACATCGTCGTCGCCGGCGGCATCGGCGCGGCGGTCGCGCGAGCGCGCCGGTTCGCCGGGCACATGGTGCGTATCGAGGTCGAGGTCGACACGCTGGACCAGCTCGACCAGGCGCTGGCCGCCGGGGTCGACGCCGTGCTGCTCGACAACATGGACACCGAAACTCTGCGCCGCGCGGTCGAGCGGGTCGCCGGGCGCGCCGTGACCGAGGCGTCGGGCCGCGTCACCGAAGCGACGGCGCCGGCCATCGCCGCCACCGGGGTCGACCTGATCTCGGTCGGCTGGATCACCCACAGCGCGCCCGTGCTCGACGTCGGGCTCGACTTCGACGCGCTCGGCTGAGGCGCAATCCGCCGCCCCAGGTGGTATGCGGCGCGGCGCTTCGCTATCTTCCCCTCGGGCAGCAAGGGGAACGCAAATGGATCTCAAGGGCAAGGTGGTGATCGTGACCGGCTCGGCCACCGGCGTCGGCGCCGCGACGGCCGTGCAGCTCGGCGCCCAGGGCGCG
>JBDZUN010000086.1:0-5958 GCA_040255145.1 Hyphomicrobiales bacterium
CACCGCCTCGGCGCTGCGCGGCATGCCCAGTTCATCCATCATCTTGGCGGTCGGGCCCTTGATCGCGTCGCCGCCGACGATGGGCGAGACGGCGATCACGGGTGCGGTGCGGGCCTCCAGCGCGGCGTGCAGGGCCGGCACCGCCAGCAGCGGGCCGATGCTGACGAAGGGATTTGACGGGCAGACGACGATCAGGTCGGCGCCAGCCAATGCCTCCAGCACGCCGGGGGCCGGGGCCGCCTCGGCCGCGCCGGCGAAGCGGAAGCCCGTCACCTTGGGCGCGCAGCGGTCGCGCACGAAATAGTGCTGGAAGGCGAGGGGGCCGTCCTCGGTCTCGACGATCGTGCGCACCGGGTCGTCGCTCATCGGCAGGATCGTCGCGCCGATGCCGAATGCCTTGGCGAAGCTGGCGACCACGGCGCTCAGTGTCTCACCCGCGCGCAGGCGCCGGGTACGCTCGACATGCAGCGCGAGGTCGCGGTCGCCGAGTTGGAACCACGCCTCGCCGCCCACCGCCGTCAGCGAATCGAGGAAGTTCCAGGTTTCGTCGCGCCGGCCCCAGCCGCGGACCTCGTCGTTGAGGCCGCCCAGCGTGTAGAGCACCGTGTCGATGTCGGGCGAGACGTGCAGGCCCAGATGCTCGAAATCGTCCGCCGTGTTGACCAGCACGGTCAGCGCGTCGGCCGGCAGCAGATCGGACAGGCCCAGCGCCAGCTTGGCGCCGCCGACGCCGCCGCACAGCGCGACGCAGCGGAAGTCACCGTTCATCGGAACAGGTCGATCTCTTTCGGGCGGATCAGGTCCTTGGCCGGGCGCTCGGGCGCGTCAGGCGGCGGCACGAAGCCGCGCGCCAGCACGACCGGGCTGCGCTCCGCGCCCTGGCCCATCATCAGCGAGGCCGCGGCCGCCAATTCGTCCGCCATCGCGATCTCGGTCACTTCCAGAAGCCGGCCGAACATGTCGGGGGTGCCGCGCCGGTCGACCAGGGTTGGGAAGCCTGCCGCGCCGATCGCCAGGCCGACCACGCCCTGGCGCCAGGCCCGGCCGACGCTGTCGTTGATCAGCACCGCGACCCGCGCGCCGGACAGGCGCTCAAGCTCGGCCCGCAGGGCGGCGGCCGAGGCGTCCGGGTCGCGCGGCAGCAGCAGCACGCGCTCCCCGCCGGTTTCTGCCGTCACGTTCGATTGGTCGACGCCGGCATTGGCCATGACGATGCCGTGGTGGCTTTCGACGATCAGCACGTTGCGCACCGCGCGCACGATTTCGGCCGCCTCGGACAGCACGACCTCGACCAGGCGCGGATCCTTGTCCATGCGCGCCGCCAGGTCGGCCGCGCGCGGCGACGGCTTCACATCGGCGAGCACGACGTAGCGCCCCTCCGACTTCGACACGATCTTCTGCGCGACGATCACCACGTCGCCGTCGGCCAGCGCCGTGCCGGCCCGCTCCGCGCCGGCGAAGATCAGCGGCGCCAATGCGTCGCCCGGCTCGATCAGCGGCAGGCCGGGCAGGGCGGTCAGCGTCAGGCTGTGGGCCGCTGCGTCGCCCGGTCCTCCGCCGGCTTGGGTCTCGGGCATGGGCGCGGCCCGCCTCAGGCCTTCTTGCGCCGGCCGCTCGGGTTCTTCATCTCCCCGGTGATGCGGATGCCGGCGCCGGCGACCTCATAGTTGCGGTTGATGTGGATCAGGATCGAGGTCAGCGCCTCGGCCGCGACCGAGTTGGCCAACGGCCCGGCATGAATGCCGCGCAGGCCGGCGTCCTTGGCCAGCGTGACGACCTGCTCGCGCGCCTCGACGTCGTCGCCACA
This sequence comes from Hyphomicrobiales bacterium, assembly GCA_040255145.1. Classification (GTDB taxonomy): domain Bacteria; phylum Pseudomonadota; class Alphaproteobacteria; order JBDZUN01; family JBDZUN01; genus JBDZUN01. Next base: position 1,808 of record JBDZUN010000086.1, read on the forward strand.
GACCAGGACGTCGCAATCGACCTCATGGTGCTCGTCCTGCAGGTGGTCGGCGCCGACATTCTGGAAGGCGGAGACGACGCGCACGCCGTCGCCGAGGATCGCTTGCGCGGCGCGCCCGGCGGAACCCTCCGGCGGCATCTGCACGGTGCTGACCTTGGGCGGCATCAGCGGCACGGTCACGTCGACCACGATCTTGCCCTGCACCTCCGGCTTGATCGATTCGAGCGTCGGCCGCTGGCTGGCGAACGGCACCGCGACCACGACGATCTCCGCCTCGCGTGCGGCGGCGGGGTTGTCCAGCCCGCGCACCGGCGGCGCGCCGTTGCCGGACGGCGTGTTGGCGGCCGCTGCCTCGGCCTTTTCCCGCGCGCGCGAACCGATAATGACCGGATAGCCGGCCTTGGCCCAACGCTGGGCGAGTCCCGAACCGAGATCACCGGTCGCGCCGAGCACGGCGAGCACCGGCAGCCGCTTGTCCTGCATGCGTTCCTCCGAATTTCAGAAGCCGCGATTATCGGCACCCCAGGCGCTTTGGCAATCGCCGGCCGCCTTTTCGTCATTGCGGGCGGAGCGAGGTCGAAGTCACGCCGCCAGCGGCACCGCCTCGCGGAACTGGCGGATCGCATCGATATGCGCCTGCGGTCCTTTTCGCCCACCCGCCATGGTGTTGAGCGAGCAATGCGTCGCGCCCTGGGCCCGCCACCATTCGGCGTCCCTGGCCCATTCGTCGGCGCCGCGCGTGGTGCCTTGGATCATGCCGTCGATGCCGAAGCCGGCCGGCTCGCGCCCCGCCTCGCGCAGGTAAGCGCGCAGGCGCTCCAGCCGCTCCTCGCCCTTCTCGCCGGGCGCGAAGATCGGGAACCAGCCGTCGCCGAGTCGCGCGAGGCGGCGCAGCGCGCGGTCGTCGTTGCCGCCGAACCAGATCGGAATCTTGCCGCGCCGCGGCGGCAGCGGGTTGAGGCCGGCATCGGTCACAACGTCCCAGCGCCCGCGGAACGTGACCAGGTCGTTCGCCCACAATTCGCGCATCAGCTCGACCTGCTCCTCGATCCGCGCGCCGCGCGTCGAGAAGTCCTGGCCCAGGGCCTCGTACTCGACGTCGTTCCAGCCGAGCCCGACGCCGAGCCGGAAGCGCCCGTTGGTCAGCAGGTCGACCTGCGCCGCCTGCTTGGCGACCAGCGCCGTCTGACGCTGCGGCAGGATGACGACGCCGGTCGCGAATTCCAGCGCCGGCGTCAACGTGGCGAGATAGCCGAACAGCACGAACGGCTCATGGAAGGCATAGGTGTGGTCGTAGGGCGCCTTCCAGCCGGGCCGGCTGGCGCGGTTGCCGCCGAGCACGTGGTCGAACGCGACGAGGTGGTGGAAGCCGAGCGCCTCGGCCGCCTGGGCATAGTCGCGGATGCCGACCGGGTCGCTGCCGATTTCCGCCTGCGGAAAGATTACGCCGACATGCATTGCCGTCCTCCCTTGTCTTTTTTCAATTGGCCGTCCGGGTCCGGGCGGTCAGGCCACCAATTCGTACTCGTTCATGATCGGCGCGGCCATGTCTTCCTCGAACTTGGCGAAGGTCCACGGCCACAGGGCCGGCCAGCCGTCGGCGTCGAGGTACCAGCTCTGGCAGCCGGTCTGCCAGATCGTGCCGTGCATCGAATCCTTGAGCGACCGGTTGAACGCTTCCATCGCGGTTTCGGTCGGCTGCACGCCCCGGCCGCGCCCTTCGCGCAGCGGCTGCATCAGCTGCAGGATGTAGTCGAGCTGCGCTTCCGAAACCTGGATCAGCGGGAAGTTGCCGAACGGGCTGTTCGGTCCGATCACCATGAAGAAATTGGGAAATCCGGGAATGGCGACGGTGCGGTGCGCCCGCGCCGTCCGCGCCCACAGGTCGTTCAGCTTGACGCCGTCCCGGCCGACGATGTTCATCGGCCGCATGAAATTGTGCGGGTAGAACCCGGTCGCCAGGACCAGCACGTCAAGCTCGTGCAGGATCCCGTCCCGCGTGCGCACGCCGTTGGCCTCGATGCGCTCGATGCCGTCGACCACCACGTCGGCATTGGGGCGCGAGATCGCCGGGTAGAACTCGTTCGACACCACCAGGCGCTTGCACGCGGCCCGGTAATTGGGCGTCAGCTTGCGCCGCAATTCGGGGTCGGCGACATTGTCCTCCAGGTTCTGGCGGCAATTGTCCTCGATCTCCTTCAGGCCCGCCTCGTCGCCCAGCACTGCGCGGCCGAACGTGTCGACGAAGCGGCGGTTCAGGTTGACATAGATCGACTGCATCAGCTCCGGCGAGCGGCGGAAGCCTTCCTTCTGTTCGTCCGTGAACGCATCGTTCGGCATCGCCATGATCCACTGCGCGGTGCGCTGGAACAGGGTCAGCGAGGCCACCTGGTCGATAATCGCGCCGACGATCTGGACGCCGGTCGAGCCGTTGCCGATGAGTCCGACGCGCTTGCCGTCCAGGCTGACGGAATGGTCCCAGCGCGCACTGTGGAAGCAGGGGCCGTCGAAGCTGCCCACGCCCTCGATGTCGGGATAGCGCGGATCGCGCAATACGCCAGTCGCGGCGATCACGCAGTCGAACGTGTCACGGTCTCCGTCCTTCGTCTCCAGGTGCCATTGGCCGTCGTCGTACCGGGCACTGACGATCTCCGCATTGAAGCGGATCCGTTCGCCGACGTTGTATTCGCGCGTGACGCCCTCGAAATAGGCCTGGATTTCCGGGCCGGGCGAAAAGTGCCGGCTCCAGTCCGGGTTCGGCGCGAACGAATAGCGATAGACGTGGGACGGCACGTCGCAGGTCAGCCCCGGATAGGTGTTGTAGTGCCAGGTGCCGCCGACATTGCCGGCGCGCTCGTAGACGACGACGTCGTCATAGCCCGCATCGCGCAGCTTGATCGCCGCCAGGATGCCCGACATGCCCGCGCCGATCACCGCGACGCGCATCGCCTTTTCGCTCATGAATTCGCCTGCCTGCTCTCGATGGTTCGATAGAGTTTATGGGAAGTGCCGATCCCAAGACATGCGCCCCGCGCAACACTGGTGCTTTAAATGTCATTGCGAGGAGTGTCAGCGACGAAGCAATCCAGGCTGGGACGCCACAAAGATGGATTGCCTCGCTGCGCTCGCCATGACGGAAATAGGCGCCCCATCAATCCAGGTCGGCGGCGTCGCCGGCTTTCAGCGTGCCGGTGACGCGCGCGGCCAGGGCGGCGTTCAGGAACGGGTCGATGTCGCCGTCGAGCACGGCGCTCGGCGTCGGGCTCTGCACCCCGGTGCGCAGATCCTTGACCATCTGGTAGGGCTGCAGCACGTAGGAGCGGATCTGGTGGCCCCAGCCGATATCGCTCTTCTGGTCCTCGATCGCCTGGCTTTCGGCCTCGCGGCGCTCCAGTTCCCGCTCGTACAGCTTGGCTTTCAGCATCTTCCAGGCGCTGGCGCGGTTCTTGTGCTGCGACCGTTCGCTCTGGCACTGCACGACGATGCCGGTGGGCGCGTGGGTCAGGCGCACCGCGCTGTCGGTCTTGTTGACGTGCTGGCCGCCGGCGCCGCTCGCGCGGTAGGTGTCGACGCGCACGTCCGCTTCGTTGATATCGATCTCGATATTGTCGTCGACGACAGGATAGACCCAGGCGCTGGCGAAACTGGTGTGCCGCCGCGCATTCGAATCGAACGGCGAGATGCGCACCAGCCGATGCACCCCCGACTCGGTCTTGAGCCAGCCATAGGCGTTGCGCCCCTTGATCAGCAGCGTCGCGGACTTGATGCCGGCTTCTTCGCCGGGGCTTTCCTGTACGATCTCGGCGGAAAAGCCGCCCTGTTCGGCCCAGCGCAGGTACATGCGCAGCAGCATTGACGCCCAGTCCTGGCTTTCGGTGCCGCCGGCGCCGGCATGGATTTCAAGATAGGTGTCGTTGCCGTCGGCCTCGCCGGACAGCATCACCTCCAGCGCCTGGCGCGACGCGCGCTCGCGCAGCGCCTTCAACGCGGCGCCGGTATCGCCCAGCATAGATTCCTCGCCTTCGGCCTCGGCGAGTTCCGCCAGCTCGATATTGTCGTTCGGCTCGGTCTCGATCGTGGCATAGGCGCGCTGTGCGTCGTCCAGCCGCGTGCGCGCGCACATCACCGCCTGCGCGCGCGCCGGATCGTGC
>JBDZUN010000086.1:5968-12899 GCA_040255145.1 Hyphomicrobiales bacterium
AGATCGGGATCCTCGACCTGGGCGTTCAGTTCCGCCAGGCGCACGCGCGCTTGGTCGGGGTCAAAGAGACCTCCTCAGCAGCGCGAGCGACTGCTGGATGTCATTGGCCAGGGAGGTGAATTCGGCGCGCATGGCGGTCACAAATCCTCAAGGTGCGGGCCGGCAAGGTAATCGGCCGGCCCCGCCCCGTAAAGCCGCCGCCGGACCCCTCCCGTTATTGCGAGGAGCGTGAGCGACGAAGCAATCCATCCTGAAGTTCAGGAAGGATGGATTGCTTCGCCTTTAGCTCGCAATGACGCGGGTAGGGGATGATCACGCCGCGGCCGGCACCGCCTCGCGAAAACGGCGGATCGCCTCGATATGGTCGTCGACCGTGCGCCGGCTGCCATTGGCGGTGTAGAGCGAGATGTGGGTGCCGCCGTTGGCCTGCCACCACTCGACCTCCTTCGCCCAGTCCTCCGGGCTGCGGTCGAGCTTCTCGATCATGTCGTTGACGCCGACCATTGCGTCGATGCCGAAGGTTGCCGGGTTGCGCCCTGCATCGCGGATATAGTTGCGCAGCCGGTCGAGCCGGCGCAGGCCGGCATCGCCTGGCGGGAAGATCGGGAAATAGCCGTCGCCGATCCGCGCCATCCGCCGCAGCGCCTTGTCGCTGTCGATGCCACCGAACCAGATCGGGATGCGGCGCCTGGGTAGCGGGTTGAAGCCGGCGTCGGTGATGCGGTCGAAGCGGCCCTGGAACGTGACCAGCTCGTTCTCCCAGAGCTGGCGCATGAAGGCGACCTGCTCCTCGATGCGCGCGCCGCGGGTGTGGAAGTCCTGGCCCAGCGCCTCGAATTCGACGTCGTTCCAGCCGAGCCCGACGCCGAGCCGAAGCCCTGCCCGCGACATCAGGTCGAGCTGCGCCGCCTGCTTGGCGGCCAGCACGGTCTGGCGCTGGGGCAGGATGATGATGCCGGTCGAAAGCTCGACGTCCGGCAGCAGCGCGGCGAGGTAGCCGAGCAGCACGAACGGCTCGTCGAATCGGTTGGTATGGTCGTAGAAACCTTCCCAGCCCGGCCGGCTGGCCCGGTTGGCGCCGACCACGTGGTCGATGGCCATGATGTGGTCGAACTTGAGGTCACCGACCGCCTGCGCGAATGCGCGGGTCTCGCCGGGGTCGCTGCCGATCCTGTTGGTCGGATACACCACGCCGATCCGCATGCCTGCCTCCCTCTCGGTTTTTTGCAGAAGGCACGCTAGCATAGCCGCGCGGCTGGCAAGCATTTTAACGGGCGTTCAGTAGAGGCCGCCGGTGCCGGGACCAAGATGGATGACAGCCGGCTGGGCCCCGCCCGGCTGTTGCCCGTCCTGGTCGTCGCCAGTGACCACGCCCTCGTCCTCGCCGTTTGTCAGCGCGCTTTCACCCGTCGGCTTGAATGCTTCGAGGATCACGCCAGGGCCGCCCGGCGGTGCGGGCTTGCCCGAATGCAGGTCGACATAGACGAAGCGCAGGCCGGGCGGCATGCGGAACGGCACAGGCGGCTTGTCGGCTAGGGCGGCGGACATGAACTGGGTGAAGATCGGCGCCGCGACCTTGCCGCCGGTTGCGTGACGGCCCAGCGACTTCGGCTGGTCGTAGCCGACGAATACGCCGGCGACCAAGTCAGGCGAGAAGCCGATGAACCAGGCGTCCTTGCTGTCGTTGCTGGTGCCGGTCTTGCCGGCGATGGGCCGGCCGATCGCGCGCGCCGCGCGGCCGGTGCCGCGCTGGACAACGCCCTCCAGCATCGAGACGATCTGATAGGCCGTGCGCGGATCGATCACCTGCTGGCGCGGATCGGGCAGGGCCGGCGCCTCCTGGTCGTGCCACGGCGTCTGGCAGTCGGGGCAGTCGCGCTGGTCGCGGCGATAGATGGTGTGGCCGCGACGGTCCTGGATGCGGTCGATCAGGCTGGGTCGCACTCTCTTGCCGCCATTGACCAGCATGGCGTAGGCCGTGGTCATGCGCAGTACGGTGGTTTCGTCCGCGCCGATCGCCATGGCCAGCTCATGGGGCATGTTGTCGTCGATGCCGAAGCGTTTGGCGTAGTCGGCGACCTTGCCCATGCCGATGCGCTGGGCGACGCGGATGGTCATCAGGTTGCGCGACTTCTCCAGCCCCTGGCGCAGGGTCGTCGGGCCGAGATAGTCATGCTCGTAGTTTTCCGGTCGCCACATGCCGATCGAGCCGCCGATATTGATCGAGATCGGTGCATCGAGCACCAGCGTCGACGGTGTGAAGCCGGAATCGAGCGCGGCGGCATAGACGAACGGCTTGAAGGACGAGCCCGGCTGGCGCATCGCCTGGGTCGCGCGGTTGAACTCGCTTATGTCGAGGCTGAAGCCGCCGACCATGGCGAGCACCCGCCCGGTATGCGGGTCCATGACCACGATCGCGCCGTTGACGCCGGGTATCTGCTCCAGCCGCCAGGCCTCGGGCTTGCCGGCCGCGGTGCTGTCCTGGTCGCCCGCGTGCTGCTGGTCGGTGACGTCGTCGGCGCCTTGCGGCGACACGAGGATCACGTCGCCGGGCGCGAGCGCGGCGGAGGGCTTCTTATGGGTCCATTGCATGCCGGCGGCACGCAGGATGCCCGTCGCGGCGCCGGAGGCGAAGCCGAGCTCGGCCTGATCGCCCTTGACGGCCAGAACAACGGCGGCACGCCATCCCGGAAGGTCGGTAGGGGGTGCGAACGGCTCCAGACTTTGCCGCCAGGTTCCGTTGAGTTCGATGCGGCCCAGCACCCCGCGCCAGCCCTGGCGGCGGTCATAGGCTATCAGGCCCCGGCGAATCGCCTCGGTCGCGAGGTGCTGGAGATGAGGCGCAAGGCTGGTGCGGACCGCGAGGCCGCCTTCATACAAGGTGTTGGCGCCGTAAAGGTTCAGAACCTCGCGCCGGACTTCCTCGGTGAAGTAGCCGGCCTCGACGATGTCGGTGTCCTTTTCCTCGTGCAGCGCGATGGGTTCGCGCTTGGCGTCCGCCGCCTGCTCGCGCGTGATGAAGCCGTCTTCGGCCATGCGGTCGAGCACCCAGTTGCGACGGCTCACGGCGCGCTGCGGATAGCGGTCCGGGTCGTAGTTGGCGGGCGCCTTGGGCAGGGCGCCAAGGAATGCGGCCTCGCCGATCGTCAACTCGTTGACGCCCTTGTTGAAATAGTTCAGCGCAGCGGCTGCGACGCCATAGGAACCATGGCCCAGATAGATTTCGTTCAGGTAAAGCTCGAGGATCTGATCCTTGGTCAGCGCGTGCTCGATACGGAAGGCGAGGATCGCCTCCTTGATCTTGCGCGTGAAGCTGACCTCGTTGGACAGCAGGAAGTTCTTCACGACCTGCTGGGTGATGGTCGACGCGCCGACAAGGCGCCGGCCGCTCGCCATGTAGCCGATATCCATGACCATCGCGCGCGCGGTGCTGCTGAAATCGACGCCCGGATGGCTGTAGAAATTCTTGTCCTCGGCGGCGAGGAAGGCGTTGGAGACCCGCTTCGGGATCGCCCCGATCGGCTCGAACAGGCGGCGTTCGTGCGCGAATTCGCCGATCAGCTCGCCGTCGCCGGCATAGAACCGGGTCAGCACTGGCGGCTGATAATCCTTCAACTGCATGTAGTTGGGCAGGTCCGAGCCGTAGCGCCACAGGACGTAGCCATAGCCGCCCGCGAGCAACAGGGCGACGACGAGGCAGGAGCCGATGATGAAGCCTACGGTTCGCAGCATGGTCCGCGTCTACAGGGTTGACCGGCTGGCTTGGCGCTTCCGTGCACCGCGGCCGGACGCACGATGGCGGCAAGACAATGCGGAGCCGGTCGAAACCGCAAGGATGGCGGGCCAATATGGCGATTTTGAGGAGCGAGGCCAGACGTTTGCGCGCCCGCCGGATCGTGCGCGGTCAATGGCGTGGCGCGTCGGGCTCTTGAGGCTCGGCCTCGTCCTCCGGCATCGGATGTGCCAGCGGGCCGGCGTGATGGTGGACCATCTTCCAGACAGACCCGCGCCGCACGAAGACATTGGTTGCGATGAGGGTGTCTTCGCCGATCCGCTCGTAGCACAGCACGAAGCCCGAATCGCCCAGCGCGAACGCTTTGACCGGCTGGCATTCGATGTTCGGCGCGCCCGGACCGGACAGGATGGCCTGCCAGCTCGCCAGCACCGAGGCGGCGCCGACCAGCGGCGCCCAGCCGGGGTGCGTGCAGGCGTTCGGCGCATCGTCGGCCCAGATTTCGCGCATGGCGCGCATGTCGCGATCGGCGAAGGCGCGGTAGAATGCCTCGTTGGCGAACAGCAAGGCGGCGTCGTTGGACATCGGGCGGCTCCGTGCCGGACGGCCGATTATGCTGCCGATCGCCGGGGTGGCCAAGCGGACGCGGCCAGGGCCAGCCAGCCGAGCATCAGCGCGGCGCCACCGAACGGGGTGAGCAGCACGATGGGATGAAAGCCGGTCAGGCCGCGTATATAGAGCGATCCGCAGAACAGGATCATGCCCAGCAGGAACAGGGCGCAGGCGATCTTGGCCAGGCCGGCGCGGGCTTCCGCGCGGCCGGCCCACAAAGCCGCGCAAGTCAGGGCGAGGACGTGGATCAGATGATAAGTAGCAGCGCGTTCAAAGATGCTGGGCGCGGCCCCGATCAGGTGCCCGCCCAGGCCGTGGGCGCCGATCGCGCCGGCGACCACCGCGAGGAAGCCGTTCAAGGCGCCCAAAGCCAGCCAGATGCGCATGACGGGCCCCTTCCCCGGTCGCTTCCCTGGTTGTACCGCCGGCGGGCCCGTGGCGGGCTGGCCGGTGCTTCTGCTTGCGCCCGGCGCCTGGCGTCCTGGCGTGTGTCGGGCGGGGCCGATGTCGTTACGCCGCCGCGCGGAGGGAAATTTCCGTACAGCGATTTGACCGTTGCCTGCGTTCAACGTTTAACGCTAAGTCCATGGCGGTGCGAGGGGGTATTCATGCACGGTGCCGGACGGTTCGCGCCGGCCGAACGAGGCTAGCCGACATGGCGCCTGCCATGCGGCGATACGGCACCGCAGCGTCGAAAGCCGTGCTGACGCTGATTTGCCTGGCCGTGTTCGTCATGACCCTCGGTTTCGAGCCGTGCCGCGCGGCCGATTCGCCGTCGACCGACGCGCTGGGGGCGTTTGCCCTTTCGCTGGCCAACGACTCCCGCCAGGAAGCCGGCCTGTCGCCCATGCACGAGACGCGTGCGTTAATGCAGGCAGCCCAGAGCCACGCCGATGACATGGCGAAACGCCGGTATCTGGCGCACGTCTCTCCCACCGGGGAGACCGCCTTCGACCGCTACCTCGACGCTGGCGGCAATCGTTGGGACGCGATCGCGGAAAATATCGGCCTGTGCGGCAATTGCGGCCCCGACCTGGACTACGACGACGTGCGCAATATCCACATGGGCTGGATGAGCAGTGCGTCGCACCGCGATAACATTCTTTCGCCGGCCCTGACCCAGTTCGGGTTCGGCATCGCGCTGGACGAGGCGGGCAAGGCCTATGCCGTCGAGATGTTCGCCGGCGCGGCGGGTGAACAGCCGACCGTTCGCGCGGTGGAGCCGGGCCAGGAAGTGGATCGCTTCATCGTCCTGCTCAACCGGGACCGCGCGCAATTGGGCGTCCGAAAGGTCCGGTCGAAGGCCAGCCTGAACGAAGCGGCCAACCGCGCACTGGTAAACGTGGCCGAGCCGCTGCACGCCGACGTGCTGCTGCAGATCGTGCGCCGGGTGGTCGGCAAGCGCTGGCGGTCGCTCGCCACCATCGTCGGCGTATGCGGCGGCTGCGGCACCCATGTCACCGAAGCCGACGTCGACACCTTCTATACCCGCTGGATGAACAACCCGGACTATCGCAAGAAGCTGATGAATCCGGACTTCTCGGCGGCCGGGTTCGCCATGCGCGCGGGCGAGGACGGCCGTAAGATCGCGCTGTCGCTGATCGGCGTGCCGGGGCCCGCGGCGCGCTGAACCGGCAGGGCGGGTTTATCATGGGTCGACAATAACCAAGCAATGGGAGGAACGGATGCTCAAGGTCGTCGGATACCTCAAGCGCAAGGCCGGCATGCCGGTCGAGGATTTCCAGAAGCATTGGCTCGACGTCTATGGGCCGATGATCGCCAGGCTGCCGGGGCTGCGCCGCTATGTGCAGTCGCACACCCTGATCAACGGCTACCGCAAGGGCGAGCCGATCTATGACGGCTTCGCCGAGCTGTGGTTCGACGACGAGGCGGCCTATCGCAAGGCGGCCCAGTCGGACGAGATGGCCAAGGCGCAGGCCGGCCGCGAACATTTCATGGACGAATCCTCGCTCGGCGTCGCGCTGACGCAGGAGCACGTGATCAAGGACACGCCGGTGCCGGCCGGCGCGGTCAAGAATATCGAGTTCGTGACCCGCAAGCCCGGCATGCCGGTCGTGGATTTCCAGCGCCATTGGCGCGTCACCCACGGGCCGCTCGGCGCCAGCATCCCGGTGGTGCTGCGCTACGTGCAGAGCCATCCGCTCGCCAGCGAGTACGACAACGGCAAGACGCCGCAATGGGATGGGTTTCCGCTGACCTGGTTCGAAAGCACGAATGCCATGCGCCATTCGGCGACGACGCCGGAATATGCCGCGACGCGGGCGGACGAGCCGAATTTCATCGCGCCGGTCGAACTGCCGATCATCATCACGAAGGAGCACGTGATCGTCGGCTGACGCCGCCCGCCGGGTCCGCGGTCAGGCCGATCCCGGCTGGGTCAGGCCGCGTTCGCGCAGCAGCATGCGCCGGTAGAGCGTGCGCAGCCGTATGAACGCCGCGGCGCGCGCCGTGGGATCGGGCAGGGCGTGGATCGCCGCGTCCACGTCGATCAGCAGGTCCTGCAGCGCGGCGTGGCGACGGCGCAAGGCGTCGGTCTCGGTTTCGTCGAATGCGCCCAGCGCGTCG
>JBDZUN010000087.1:0-761 GCA_040255145.1 Hyphomicrobiales bacterium
TGGCCGGATGAGACCGGAGGGGCCGGCCAATAGCGTAGGCCGGTTTATTTGCGGACGAGGAGTCGGAAATGCCCGACCAGGCCGGCATTCCGATAACCGCCGAGTGCCGCTGCCCAGGCGGGGTCTCGGCTCAGCCACGCGCGATAGTCGAACGGTCGGCCGGCGAAGCCGAGCTTATACGCCGCCTCGTCGATCACGATCACGGAAGGCGTCGCATCCCTGACGACGTCGAAAGCGGCCTTCAGTTGAGCGCGCCCCGCCGCGACGACGGCGGCGCGCTCGGCGGGGGGCGCCTCGTCGGCGCGGATCAGGCCGGGCAGCAGATAGACGCAGCAGAACGGCGCCGCCCAGTGCACACCGGCCGCAAGCACGGCGGGATGCACGTCACGTGGCGAGGTGACAAGGCCGAACACTGTGCCGCCGGGTCCGGCATAGTATCGGAAGGCGTCGGCCAATCCCGCCACCGACGCCGCGGTTCCATCGTCCGAGGCCGCCGTTCGGAGCGCGATCAGGGACGACGGCCAATAGCCGGTCAGCGCGAGCGCGAGGGCGAGTGCTCGCACCAGCCGGCCGGCCGCCGCTCGCCCTGGCGTCATGCAGGCGAGACAGGCGCCGAACGACAGGAAGATCGTCATCGGCAAGAGGTGATAGGGCCAGCCCTTCCTCTGGATCAGTGCGCCCAGCGCGGCCATGGCCCCGGCCACCAGAAGCGCCTGGGCCTGCGGCGGTAGCCCAGCGCCGCGCCGCGCGGTGATGGCGAT
>JBDZUN010000087.1:771-12781 GCA_040255145.1 Hyphomicrobiales bacterium
GCGCGCGCTTCGACATCGTCGCGACGTAGCGATCGGGCGCGGCCCGCGTGAGGATTTCCTGGACGACCGGAATGAAGGGATTGTCGTAGGCCCAGTAGCCGGCGAGCGCCGACGGAACCACGTCGTGCAGATAGGCCGGCGCGAACCAGGCGACGGCTGCCGCGTAGCCCACGCCGAACACGGCCAGGGCCATCGTCTCCGGCGCAACGGGGCTCGGGGTCTTGCGCAGTCGCAGCCAGCGCCATGCCTCGACGCCCAGCGGCACTAGCAGGAAATAGGGCTTGAGGCAGAAGCCAACCCCGCCCATGAGGCCGATCGCGAATGCTGCCGGGGCCGGGGGACGCCGTTCGGCGCCGCGCAACAGGATGTAGGGCAAGCCGAGGATCGCCATCAGGTGCTCGCGCTGGCCGAAATCGTAGCCGGGCATGATCAGCAGGAGATAAGCGCCGGCCAAGGCAAGGCCGGCCCGCCCCCAACGCCACATCCCTTCGTGCGGCAGCAGTTGGATTGCGGTCGCCAGCGCGCCGGCGCCCAGCACGCCGACGAAGACGGCCGCCGTCACCGCGACCGACCATCCGGTGACATGGGCGGCCGCCGCCGGGACCATGGCGATCCACCAGGCAAGCGGCGGGTTGACGTCGATCACGTCGACGCCGAAGCGGCCGCCGGCCAGAAGTCGCATGGCGCCTTCCAGAATCCAGGCCGCATCGTGATTGACGGGGCTTGCGATGTGAAAGGCGACCGTGCCGATGGCGGCAAGCCCGACCAGGAACCAGGTCAATCCGTTAGCGGATCGCTCGCACCGCGCGCCGAGCACGGTCTCCCTGATCGTCATGACGGCTTTCCGGCACGGGCCCCGGGGCGCCAAGGGCTTATCGGCTGTGCCGGGGCGATCGTCAGCATGGCCCGGAGTTTCCGGTGCGCGCATTAATGCGCCGTTAACGCTGTTGTCGCCTGTCGGCCGGCTTCGGCGGGTCGCGCGCCGTTAAGCTAGCCTTTACCAAGTCCGCGCACTGTGCGTGCCAGTCCACTTCCGGGACGGGCCCATGACGATCCGAGAGACCGCCGGCACCGGCACGCGGCCAATCCTGTTGTCGCTGATCGTGCCGCTCTATAACGAGGCGGTGGCGCTGCCCAGCTTCTTCCCGCGGGTGGAAACGGTGCTGGCGAGCCTGACTGCGCCGCTCCGCCAAGACTACGAGATCATCTGCGTCGACGACGGCAGCACGGACGGGACGCTGGCCTGGCTGATGCATGTGCGCGAGGCCAATCCACGCATCCGGATCCTGTCGCTGGCCCGCAACTTCGGGAAGGAAGCCGCCTTGTCGGCGGGGCTGGACCATGCCCGGGGTGCGGCCGTGATCCCGATAGACGCCGACCTGCAGGACCCGCCGGAACTGATTCCGCAACTGGTCCAGCAATGGTTTGCCGGGTTCGATGTCGTCTATGCGGTTCGCAACGGGCGTACCGGTGACGGCCGGCTCAAACGGTGGAGCGCGCGCGCCTTTTACCGCAGCCACAATGCACTGGCGGAGCGGCCGATCCCGTGCGATGCCGGTGACTTCCGCCTCATGGACCGCAAGGTGGTCGACGCGCTTTGTGCGCTGCCCGAACGGACCAGGTTTATGAAGGGTCTGTTCGCATGGGTCGGCTTCCGCCAGACCGCGGTCGGCTACGACCGGCCGGCGCGGGTCGCCGGACGATCAAAGTGGAGCGGCTGGAAGTTGTGGAATCTGGCGATCGAGGCGATCACCTCGTCCAGCACGCTGCCGCTGCGCGTCTGGTCGTATCTTGGCTTCATGATCTTCCTGGCTGCGCTTGCCTATGGCGGGTTCCTGGTGGTCCGGACCCTGGTCGATGGGATCAGCGTGCCGGGCTATGCCTCGCTGATGGTGTCGATCCTGTTCTTCGGCGGGCTGAATCTGCTGACGCTCGGCATCCTTGGCGAGTATCTCGGCCGCGTACTGACCGAGGTGAAGCAGCGACCGCTCTATCTCGTCCGTCTGCGTCTGGGCTTCGACCAGGGCCAATCCGAGGAGACAGGATGGACACAAGTGTCTATCCCCGGCTCGCCGCCGTCGAGGATCGCCATTGGTGGTTCCGCGCACGGCGACAAATCCTGGACACCGTCCTCCGCCGCCATGTAGCGCTCGCCGGCGAAGCGGACATCCTGGAAGCGGGCTGCGGCACCGGCGGCAACCTGGCGCTATTGGCGCGCTTCGGCCGTCTGAATGCGTTCGACATGAGCCCACGGGCGATCGCGTTCGCGCGCGGGCGCGGGCTCGGTGACATCGCCGAAGGCACATTGCCGGATGGCATCCCGTTCGACGGGCGCACGTTCGATCTGATTGCCGCGCTGGATGTGTTGGAGCATGTCGGATCAGACCGCGCGGCGGTCCAGGCGCTCGGCGCACGGCTACGCCCGGGAGGGTTGCTGATCGCCACCGTACCGGCGTTCCGATTCCTGTGGAGCGGCCATGATGCGATCCACCATCATCGGCGCCGCTATCGCCGGGTGGAGTTGTCGGCGCTGGTCCGCGAGGCGGGGCTGGAGCCGCTGGTCCTGACCTATTTCAACATGCTGCTGTTTCCGCCGATCGCAGCGTTGCGGCTGCTGGCGCGGCTGTTTGGGCGGGCGGGCGGCGACGACGCGCTGCCGGGGCGGTTACTGAACCGTGTGCTTGAAGCCGTGTTCGGCCTGGAACGGCACGTCGTCGGGCGTATTCCGCTGCCGTTCGGTGTATCGCTTCTGGTGATCGCGCGCCGGCCGGACGGGGCGTGACGGAGGGCGGCTATGCGGTCGCGCCCGGCTGCAGGCGGTCGTGCACCCAGCGCGGCGCGGGGCTCGCCCGCGGCGCGGTGGTCCCGCGCATCCTGGCGTACAGCAGGACCGGGCCCAGGAAGGCGCCCATATGGATCCAGGCGATGATCGGCTCCCCGGTGAAATGCGAGACGGTCAGCATCGAGGGAACCACGGACAGCATGTACAGCAGCTGCATCGGCGTGCTGCCGCGGATAGCGGCGGCATACATCGCGCCCAGGATCGCGGCGACCAGGAAGAACTTGGCGCAGCCGAAATACCCGAACGACAGGAAGGCGTCGGCGAGCCCGGTCGCGGTCGAGCCGTTCGAGGGCTCATAGCCACGCGCATAGAGGTCCGGGGTGGGCAGATACAGGGCGTATTTGGCCTCGGGGCCGATCACCTGCGCCGGGACGAAGGTGAACACCAGCAGGTTCCAGTACGCCAATCCGTAGTCGAACTCCTTCGTCTTGTCCGCGTGGTCGATGACCTGGGCCGCATTCCGCAATTCCGGACCGCCATTCCGGATGAGCTGCTTCCAGTTCTCGGCCAGGTCGATGTTGCGGACCGCGGCCCAATCCGGCCCGTTGGTGGTGTAGAACGTCGCCTGGCGGTATTGCTCCGCACCCAGCATGGCGACGATGCCGGCCAGTATGCCCGCGACCATCGCGACGCGCGGCACCGTCCATCGCCGATGGAACCAGAAGGCGAGGGCGATCAGAAGCAAGAATTCGGCGGCCTCGCTGCGGCGCCCGGCGATCACGATGCGGTCGAAGTAGAGCAGGCAGTCGCCAGCGATCACCACGAACGCCGCGACCGACGCACGCCGGGCGAAGCACAGCAGCGCGAGCGCGAAACCGTAGGTCAGCAGCTTGGCGAAGAACAGGTAGGCGACGGCGGCGCCGGTATAGGCGCCGCGCAGCCGTTCGTCGTCGGGAAGCTGGCCGACCTTGTGGAAGAAATATGCGCCGATCAGCGACAGCACGGCCGCGGCCTGCAGCAATCGGGTCTCGTTGAAGCGCAGGCGGGGAACCGTCGTGCGGTTGACGCCGAAACCCCAGCCGACGCCGCACGCGCCCAGGCACAGGATGCCCATCAGCAGCGTCTTCTCCGCCGCGCCGGCGGGCGTAAAGTGGTCGGCGATCAATCCGGGCGCCTGCGGCAGGATGAAGAAGAAGAAGGTCGCCGCGGCCAGGAATGGAAAGTGATAGGCCCGGCCGGCACGAACCAGGCCGTGCAGGATCATCACCATGCACAGCGCCGACAGAGATAGGAACAGATACCAGGCCATGCGCCGCAACCCTCGCCGCCGCTACCGTGGGTTTTCCGGGCGGATCCGGCAATTCGCCAATTGGACGTAGACACGCTGGCGGCCTCGGGCGATGGCGCCCGGGAGGGTGCCGCTACCCAATTCGGCGAAACCAAATCCGCCAAGTCGCGGGTAGAGATGCCCTGTGATCTTAATGGGCGGCCGGCGCGCGCGGCCTGGCCCGTCCGGGCCATGGCGAAGCCGCGACCGGCGGCCGTGACCGTTCCGCGAGGGCCGCTTCCGAATGCTGACGAACCAGACGGCCGCCCTGTTCGCGCAAAAGCACAATGTGTGTGTGGTCGGCGCCGGCCCCGTCGGGCTCGTGGTCGCGCTCGAACTGGCGCGGCTCGGTCAGGCGGTGACGCTGCTCGAATCCGGCGTCATGCAGGTCGACCAGGCCGCCCAGAGCCTGTCGGACGCCATCGTGGTCGACGCCCGGCGGCATACCGACATGTCGCTCGCCATCCAGCGGCGCTTTGGCGGCACGTCGAACCTGTGGGGGGCGGGATGCGTGCCGCTCGACCCGATCGACTTCGAGCCCAGGCCGATCGCCGGCGACGCGCGCTGGCCGCTGCCCTATGACGAATTCGCGGCCTATCTGCCCGACGCCTGCCGCTATGCCAATTGCGGCGAGGGCTTCAGCCAGCCGGTCGCGGGCCTGACGGCGGCGGATGCGCGGTTCACGGCCGACCGGCTGATCCGCTATGCCGACCCGCCCAGCTTCCGCAAGGCCTACGCCGCCTCGGTCGCGGCGTCGCCGCACATCGCGGCGTTTCTCGGTGTGACCGTCACGGGCTTCGCTTTCGCCGAGAACGGCGCCGTCGCGGGGCTCGATGTGCAGGCGCGGGACGGGACCACGGGCACGGTCAAGGCCAGGGTCTTCGTGCTGGCCTGCGGCGGGGTCGAGACGACGCGGCTGTTGCTGGCGGCGCAGACCGAGGCGGCCGCGCGTTTCGGCGGCGAGGACGGCGCGCTCGGCCGGTATTATATGGGGCACCTGTCCGGCGTGATCGCCGACCTGCGCCTCGACCATGGCGGCCTCGACAAAGGGTTGGACTTCTTCCGTGGCGCCGGCGGCGCCTACGCGCGGCGGCGCATCACCGCCGGCGCGGCGCTGCAACGCACGCACGGCCTGAGCAACGTCGCGTTCTGGCCGATCATGCCGCCGATGCGCGACCCCGGCCATCGCGACCCGATCCTGTCGCTGGCCTATCTCGCGCTGGCGCTGCCGCCCGTGGGCCGGTGCCTGGTCAGCGAAGCGTTGCGACGCATCAATGTCGGGGACGGTGGCGACAAGCTCGCCCATCTCGGCAACGTCGTTGCGCACGCGCCGAAGGTCGCCGGCTTCGTACCGCGCTTCCTGTACGGGCGGTATCTGGCCAGCCGCCGGCTGCCGGGCCTGCATCTGCGCAACGCCGCCCGGCGCTATGCCCTGCAATACCACGCCGAGCACCTGCCGAGCCGCGCGTCGCGCATCCGGCTTGCGAACGAGCGGGACGCGACGGGCCTGCGCAAGGCGGTGCTCGACCTGCGCTTTGCCGAGGCCGACGCCGATCCGATCGTCCGCACCCATGAGCATCTGGCCGACTGGCTCGCGCGTACCGGCACAGGCGAGCTGATCTGGCGCGGCCCGGCCGAGGAGCGGCATGCCCGCGTCCTGGACTTGGCGGGCGACGGGGTGCACCAGATCGGCGCGGCGCGCATGGCGGCGAACGCCCGGCAGGGCGTCGTCGACCGGGATTGCCGGGTGTTCGGCTGCGGCAACCTGTTCCTGGCGGGTAGCGTGGTGTTCCCGACCTCCGGTCAGGCCAACCCGACGCTTACGGCGCTGGCGCTCGGCGTCCGCCAAGCGCGGCTGATCGCGGCCGAGGCGGCGACGCATGAGGCTGCGGCCTAGCCGCATCCGGAGCCGGAAGCGCCGCCAGCGCCGCGCCAAGGCGCGCGATCTCATCGGGGCGGTTGCTGGCGAAGATCGGCATCGTCCGCGGGTAGTGCTGGAAGAACCAGCGCAGCGTCTGGGCGTAGTCGAGCCGTTCGCCGTTCCCGCCCGAAGCCAGGAAACGGACCAGCCCGAACGCCGCGGTCCGGCATTCCGGGGGCGCCAGGGCGACCAGCGCCGGCGATTGCCGCGACAGCTCGAATTGAACCACGTCGCCGAAAATGCCGCCGGGGCCGAGTTCCAGGAACTGGTCGGTTCGCGCCGAGATGCCGTAGCGCAGGATTTTCCCGCTTTCCTTCAGCCGCTCCAGCGTCTCGACCGCGCCGCGCGCGGCGTCGAAATCGCGCCGGTCGCGCGGCTCGTGCAGGAACAGGCAGTCGACATAATCGGTGCGCAGAAATTTCAGCGACTGCTCGAGGCCGCGGACGGTTGCCTCGGGGGAGAAATCGCGCAGCGCGTATTCGCGGCCGTAGGACGACGAGAACGCCTTGCGCAGCGCCTTGCCGGCGAAATAGAGCGGAACATTGCGGCCACCCAGCGAGCGGCATGGGATGCCGAACTTGGTGGCGAGAGACACGGTTGCCCGCCGCCCGCCGAGAATCCGTCCGACCTCGGCCTCGCACAGTCCGTCGCCATAGGCGGCGGCGAGATCGAAATGCCGCAAGCGCGCGTCATAGGCGCCGAGCACGATGCGTTCCCGCTCTGCGCGTGAAACAACGTGATGCAGCTTGCCGAGGCCAAAGCCCGCGGCCCGCCCCGGTGGATCGGTGGCAGCCATGATCTCCCTCCGGCCACGCATTTGCCTCGCCCAGGCACTTGCCTTGCCCAAGCATGCGCCTCGCCTATGTCGCACGGGATCGCCGCGTTCCGAAATCGGCCAATCGGACAGGGTCGGCCAATCGGGCATCGGCTGGTCCCGGCTCAGCGCTCCGATCGGCATACGGCTATCGGTGCACGCCCAATGAACCATGCGATCGACGCAATGGGCAGGCTGACGATGGCCAGCCGAAATGCATGATGGGCTCACCGCCGGGTGAAGCGGGTCGCCGCGGAAATGCGGCGAGTGCCGTGATGGACGGCGCGTGCGTAAGCGCCGGAACGGGGCGGGCCACGCCGCCTCCGGCGCGCGGCCGATCGGAGAGCGACATGCTTACGGCGCAAATCGAGAAGAACCTGTTCTACGACCGCCGGTATTACGAGCTTCAGCAGGAGACCGGGGCCTATTCCGGCGTCATCGACCTGTTCAAGTTCGCGCCCGAGGTCCGCGGCGTCGACCGGCTGCTCGATTTCGGCTGCGGTGGCGGCTACATCCTCGAACAGCTCGACGCCAAGGAGAAGATCGGCGTCGAGGTGAACGAGGCGGCGGCACGCGATGTCGCGCGCAAGGGCATCAAAGTGTGCCCGACCCTCGACGCCGTCGAAGATGGCTGGGCCGACGTGATCGTTTCGCACCACGCGCTGGAGCATGTCGATCGGCCCCTCGACGTCGTCATGACCATGCTGACCAAGCTGCGGCCGGGCGGCAAGATCGTGATCGTGACCCCGACCGAAGGGGCCGGGATGAAGTATCAGGAAGACGACCTGAATTTTCATCTGTACACGTGGTCGCCATCCAACCTCGGCAACCTGTTGAAGCGGGCCGGCTTCGTCGGCATCTCGGCCGAGCCGATCTATCAGCGCTGGCCACCCTATTGGTACCTGCTGAAGCGGGTGCTGCCGCTCGGCGTCATGCACGCACTGTGCTTTGTTCGAGGCCGCCTGGGCACGCGCTACTGCCAGGTGAAGGCGGTCGGCTACAAGCCGCTATCGCGCGCCGCCGTTTAGGCGGGCGCGCCCAAGGGTCTACTGGTCCCGATGCCATCCGCCGATCGCGATGTCCGTCTGTCCTATATCTTTTCCGGGATCGACAAATATGTGTCGCTGCTGCTGACGCTGGCGCTGACCGCCATCGTCGCGCGGCTGCTCCGGCCCGACGAGATCGGCGTGTTCGTCGTCTCCTACGGCATCGTCATGCTGGGCGAGACGGTGCGGGATTTCGGCGCCAGCGCCTATATCGTCCAGGAAAAGGACCTGTCGGCGCACGACATCAAGACGACGTTCACGGTCGTCTTCGGGGTTTCGCTGCTGATCGCCGGCGGACTCGGCCTGGCCGCCGTCTGGATCGGCCATCTCTATTCGGACCCGCGCCTCGCGCCGGCGATCCAGATCGCCGCGATCGGGATCGTGGCGGGGGCGTTCGCCGCGCCGCCGATGGCCCTGCTCAGGCGGGAGATGCGGTTCAAGACGCTGGCGATCATCAATGTCGCCGGCCTCGGCATCAACCTGATCGGCACGTTGGTGCTGATCGCATGCGGCTGGCGCTACCTGTGCCTGCCCATGGGCGCGCTGATGCAGTCCGTCTTCGTCGCCGCCGCCGCGATCCTGTGGCGGCGCGAATTCTGGATATTCCGGCCGAGCCTGGTCCATTGGCGCAGGATCATCGGCTTCGGCGGCTATGCCAGCGCGACGACGCTCCTGAACAACCTGTACAACCAATTGCCGCAATTGCTGCTGGGGCAGTTGATCGGGCTGGACAAAGCGGCCCTGTTCAGCCGGGCGACGACCCTGTGCCAGTTGCCCGACCGCGCGATCGTCGGCGCGTTTCAGCCGGTCCTGCTGCCGATCCTGGCGATCGAGGCGCGTACCGGAAAATCCCTGAAGGCGTCCTATCTCTACGGCCTTTCGCTGTTGTCGTCCGTCCAGTGGCCGATCCTGATCTGCCTCGCCATCCTGGCCGAGCCGATTGTTCGCGTGGTCCTCGGCCCGCAATGGGACCAGGCGGCGCCGATCCTGCGCATCATGGCGCTGGCCTGGCTGGTGATGACGCCGGCGCCGCTGACCTATCCGGTCCTGGTCGCAGCGGGCCGGGTGCGCGACACCCTGACCGCGAGCTTCGTGTCGCTGCCCGTCTCGGCGGGCATCGTCGCGCTGGCGGCGCCCCATGGCATGCAGGCGATCGCCGCGAGCATGTTCCTCACCTTGCCGATCCAGGTTGGCGTCGCCGTCTATCTGATCCGCAGGCAGATCGGGTTCGCATGGAGCGATCTGGTTCGCGCCACCGCGAAAAGCGCCGTCATCTGCCTGTTTGCCGCCACAATCCCGGTGGGCTGCGTGGCCGTGTTCGGCGCGCGACCGGACCTGCCCATGCCGGTGCTGGCGCTTGCCAGCCTGGGCGCCGCCATCTTTTGGCTGGCAGGCCTGGCGGTGACGCGGCATCCGCTGTTGGCCGAGCTGCGCTCGACCGCGGGCCTGATGCGGCGCATCGCACGCGAGCGCCGGGCCGCCCCCGCGCTTGCCCCCGCCGATACCGCCGAACTCGTGGGATAGCAGATGAACGCCTTGCCATCGATCGACGACGACGCGGCCTTTGTGGCACGGTGGGGCGCCGAAGGGGTCGATCGTCTCCGGTCGAATCATTCCCTGTTCCGCAGCCTGTCGAGCGAGGCGCGCGACCTGCTGGCGGCCGGCGATTATGCTTCGGCGGCGGTCTGGTGCGAGATCGCCGGATTCCACGCGGCGACGAGCCATAGCGGCATCTTCGCCAGTCATGAGTTAGAGGATATCGCCGGCCGCATCGCGCGTGCGGCGCTCGGCCGAGGCTCGGCCATGCCGCCGCCGCGCGCCAGGACGGGGTCGCCAACCCGCATATTGCACGTCGCGACCTTCGTCCATCCTGTGGGCGGCCTATCGCGCATGATCTGGCGATGGATCGAACAGGATGCCGGCCGGATGCATTCGGTCGCCCTGATCCGCCAGAGGCGGGCGGTGCCGGAACGTCTGGCCGCCGCGGTCGGACGCAGCGGCGGCAGGGTCGTCAGCCTGAGCCGCGGCCGCAGCCAGATCCTGTCACTGGCGAAGAAGCTGCGCGCTTTGGCGGCGGACGTGGATCTCGTCGTGCTGCATGTCGATACGCGCGACGTCGTCCCGATCCTGGCTTTTGCGGATATGCCGAACCGACCGACGATCGCGTACCTCGATCATGCCGACCATCACATGTGGCTCGGCGCCAACATCGCCGACATCGTGATCGGCCTGCGGCGGTCCGGCCTGGACCTTGCTCGTGCGCGGCGTGGCATCGCGCCGGAGCGGTGCGTGCTGCTGCCGATTCCGGTGACCGACATCGCGCGCACCCGGACCCGGGCGGAGGCGAAACGCGAGCTCGGCATCGACCCCGACGCCACGTTGCTTCTTTCGGTGGCGCGCGCGGTCAAGTTCCGCCCGGTCGACGGCATGAGCTATGCGGATGCCCACCTGCCGTTCCTGAAACGCCACCCTGAAGCCGTGCTGATGGTGGTCGGCAGCGGCGATCGGGCCGATTGGGCGTCGGCGCAGGCCGAGGTGCCGGGACGGATCATCGGCCTGCCCGAAACCAGCGCCACGGCACGCTCTTTCGAAGCGGCCGACATCTACGTCGATGCCTTTCCGTTCGTTTCGACCACCTCGCTGCTGGAGGCGGGTAGCTATGGTCTGCCGCTGGTCAGCCGCTTTCCGTTCCCGGACGGTTCGGAAATCCTCGGCGCGGACATGCCTGGCCTCGACGGTACGTTGCAGCGGGCGCGTTCGCTCCGATCCTATACCGCCATACTCGAACGGCTCGTCGCCGATCCAGCATACCGGGTGGCGCTGGGCGAGGCGACCAAGGCCGGCATCGCGGCGGTGCATCGCGGGGAAGAGTGGCGCGCGGCGCTCGAAGGCGTCTATGCGCGTGCGGCGGAGATCGGCCCGGTGGCACCCACCACGGGTCGGATGGATGCGCCCGTGCTCGGCGGCCCGGACGTGTTCATCCCCTATATCCACGGCGCCGGCCAGGACCGCGATCAGCTTCTCTGTCAGTTGCTCGGCCTGATGCCGTTGCGCCGGCGCGCGCGCCATTGGCTGGACCTGTCGGTCCGCCACGGCCTGAATTTCGGTGGACGCCGCGACCTCCTGAAATGCTGGGTGCCGAGCTGGCTCGTCGCCAGGATCCGGTCCTGAGCGCCGGTCGCGCGCCGGCGGAGGTGCCGTGATTCCCCGTTTCAACTTCGTGGTCGGACGCAGCGCGGACGCCCTGTCGCGCCTGACGCGCATTGCCGACCTGGCGGACCTTGTCGACACAGACCCCGCCGAGGCGGCCGCGATCTTTGCCGATGGCGAGCTGGCCTGGTGCCTGCAGACCTATATCGTGCTGGCCAATCGCGGCAACCTGGCGGTGTCGTGCACGAACCGGTTGGACGACGGGTGCGTCAACATCATCCACTCCGATCGTCTGCTCAATATCGGCGGGCGGCCGTCGGCATTCGTGGTCTGTGCGCGTGCCGACTATCCGAAGCGCCACTGGGCCCATTATCACATCGTCCAGAACCGGACGCAGGTGGCGCGCAACACGTCCTATATCCCGCATTGGGTCCAGCCGGGATTGAAGAAGCGCGATCCAGCGCGCCGTGACGTATGCCGCGTCGGCTATGCCGGCCAGATTTCCCGCAACCTTGCCGGAAGCGTCGCGGAGTGGGAAGCGTTGTTCCAGCCCCACGGCATCGAATTCGTGCTGCTGCCGAAGGAAGCGTGGCACGACCTCAGTACGATCGACGTGCTGGTCGGGGTCCGCAGCTTCGACGGCAAGCGGCACGACGCCAAGCCGCCGAGCAAGCTGTTCAATGCCTGGCATGCGGAAATTCCGTTCATCGGCGGATCCGATTCCGCGTTCTGCCAGGTCGGCATGCCGGGGCGCGATTACATCGCCGTCCGGTCGAAGCAGCAGGTCCTCGACGCGGTGCTGGCGCTTCGCGCCGACCCGTTCCGGTATCGCGGCATCGTCGAATCGGGGAAGAAACGTACACGGATTTATTGCAACGCAAGGATCGCGGAAGTCTGGGAACGGGTCCTGTCGGAGGACGTTGCGCGCCGCCATGCGCAGTGGTGCGCGGCGTCCGGGCGCGAGCGTGCG
>JBDZUN010000088.1:0-12726 GCA_040255145.1 Hyphomicrobiales bacterium
CGGCGCCGGCCGGGCTCATCGTGCACACCGCCTCGGCCGAGGCGGTCGCCACCGGCGCCCCGGTCTATATCGTGCCGGTACCCGCCAGGCCCGGCGGGTTGTGGCAGCGGTTCAGCGCCTGGGTTGCCCGGCGCGGCGGCACTCGGCCGGAAAACTACCGCGGCACGGCGCGGCCGCAGCAGGGGCTGGAATATCTCTGCGCCCGGATGATCGACCGCGGCATCGTGCTGCCGCCGCGCGACCTCGACATGCTGCACCGGAACCTGGTCGCGCTCGGCCTCGCGCGCATGTTCGACGGCGACGTGACGCCGTTCGCGCGGCCGCCCCACGATTCGACCGCTGAGATCGCGGCGCGCGTGCGCCGCCTGCTCGGCATGGACATCGCGCCCGCACCGGCCGACGCCGCCGATCCCGTCGCCAGCGGCATCCCGACGCCGCCGCACGCCTCGGCCTGACTTGACCAACCGACGACGGCCAGCATCTCGGCACCCGGCAGGCAGGCTCGCAATGACAATTGCCGCTACCTCCGCGGTGCGGACAGCGCGCAGGCCACGTCCTAATGCGGGGCGACGGTGCCGCAATCGGGCGACACCCACTTGCCCTCGAAGGTCTGGTTCATCTCCATCGGCTGCCCCTCGCCGGTGCCCTTGATCGTCATCTTACCGGTATAGTGCTCGTCCGACAGGTAGGTCACGGTCACATGGCCGGTCCCGTCGAACTGGCCGGAACACGCCATGTCGCCGGTGAGGGTGTTCCCGGTCGTCTGGCTGCGGACCATCTTGCAGTCCTGGTTCGCGGGCATGTTCGACCGGCTCTCGGCGGCCTGGTTCGGCGTCACGCATTGCTGCGTCTTGACGGCGTGCCCGTCCGCGGGATGGATGTTCATCGCCTTCATCCGTTCAAGGACCTCCGGCGGCATCTGCGACAGGTCCGGCATGGCGGCGGCCCCGCTCATCGCCATCGTCACCGTCACGTCCCACAGGCCGGGCTTGCCCTGTCCGGCGGCGGCCGGGCCGGCCAGCATCAGCCCGACGCCCGCCATCCCGGCCGCGACAAGCGCCAACTGCGGCGATTCCCTGCTCATCGCGTCCCCCCGATCATGGTTAAATTCCGCCCGCCGGCAGCCGGCGGGCCGGTCAATGATAGCCGATGCCGGCGCGCACCTTGCCCCGGAACACCCAGTACGACCAGGCGGTGTACATCAGGATGATCGGCAGCAGGAACAGGGTGCCGATCAGCAGGAACGCCTGCGTGCCGCCGGACGACGCCGCCTGGTACAGCGTGTAATGGTATGGGACGATCATCGGCCACAGGCTGATCCCGATGCCGATGAACGACATCAGGAACAGGCCGATGGCGCCGAGGAACGGCACGATCTCCTGCTTGTGACTCAAGGCATACCAGGTTCCCGCGCCGATCAGGGCCGTGATGACCGGAACCGGCGCCAGGTAGCCGATATTCGGCCACGAGAACCAGCGCGCGGCGATAGCTGCATCGTTCACGGGTGTCCAGATGCTGACCGCCAGGATGGCGATCAGGACGCCGATCAGGCAGATGCGGCCGGCGCGCCGCGCCCATTGCTGGAGCGCCCCTTCGGTCTTCAGGACGAGCCAGCCGGCGCCGAGCAGCGCATAGCCGAACATCAGCGCGACCCCGGTCAGGAGCGCGAACGGCGTGATCCAGTCGAACGACGTGCCGGCGAATTCGCGGCCCTCGACCTTGAAGCCCTGGATGAACGCGCCGAGCACGACGCCCTGGGCAAAGGTCGCTACCGCCGAGCCGCCGCAGAACGCCCGGTCCCAGAACCGCTTCAGCGTCGGGTCCTTGAACCGGAACTCGAAGGCGACGCCGCGGAAGACGAGCGCCAGCAGCATGATCAGAATCGGAAAATAGACCGCCGGGATGATGATGGCGAAGGCCAGCGGGAACGCCGCGAGCAGGCCGAGCCCGCCGAAGACCAGCCACGTCTCGTTGCCGTCCCAGATCGGTGCCACCGAATTCATGATCAGGCCGCGGTCTTCCGGGTCCGGCGCGAAGCCGTAGAGGATGCCGACCCCGAGGTCGAAGCCGTCGAAGACCACGTAATAGAAGACCGCGAGCGCGAGCAGCGCGGTCCAGATCGGGATGAGGTCAAGCTGCATCGCGGCACCCTATGGCTCGGCGTCGGCGCCGGTCGCGGCGCCGCTAAGCGGGTGGGGCTGCCGCCCGCTTGCGGCGTCGTCGGATTCCAGGCTGCGGTCCTGCGGGCCGCGGCGGACCAGGCTCGCCATGAAGGCGATGCCGGTCGGGAACATGATCAGATAGACGACGACATAGAGCATGAGCGACAAAGCCACATCGCTGCCGGTGAGCGACGGCGACACCGAATGCGACGTGCGCAGGAGGCCGTAGACCGTCCAGGGCTGGCGGCCCACCTCGGTCGTGAACCAGCCGGCGACGACGGCGACGAAGCCGAGCGGCGCCATCCACATGCACAATCGCAGGAACCAGCCCGAGCGGTAGATGCGCCCGCCGGCCCGCAGCATCGCCTGGCCGACGATCACGACGGCCAGCATCAGCAGGCCGATGCCGACCATGATGCGGAAGCTGAAGAACGGCACGGCCACCGGCGGCCGCTCGTCGGCCGGCCATTCCTTGAGGCCGCGGATCGGCTTGTCCCAGGTATGGGTCAGGATCAGGCTGCCCAGCACCGGCACCTCGACCGCGTGGCGCATCACCGCGTTCTTGTCGTCGGGGATGCCGAACAGGGTCAGCGGCGTCGGCGCGACCGTGTCGTAGCGACCCTCGATCGCCGCGATCTTCGCCGGCTGGTATTCGAGCGTGTTGAGGCCGTGCAGGTCGCCCAGGAAGATCTGCAGCGGCACCAGCACGATCATCAGATCCAGCGCCATCCGGATCATCAGGCGCGCTTCGTCGACCGCCTTGCTGCGGCGCAAGAGCCAGGCTCCGACGCCGAGCACGACGAAGCCGGTCGTGATGTAGAAGCCGTTGACGTTGTGCGCCAGGCGGTACGGGAAGGACGGGTTGAAGACGATCGCGAACCAGTCGGCCGGCTCGAACCGGCCGTCGACGATCTTGTAGCCCGCCGGCGTCTGCATCCAGCTGTTGGTCGCGAGTATCCAGAACGACGACAGCAGCGTCCCGAACGCGACCATGATCGCGGCGAGGAAGTGCGCCCAGCGCGGCACCAGGCGCCGGCCGAACAGCAGGACGCCCAGGAACGAGGATTCCAGGAAGAACGCCATCAGGCCTTCATAGGCCATCATCGGCGATAGGACGTCGGCTGTGATGTCGGTAAAGCGGCTCCAGTTCGTGCCGAACTGGAACGGCATGATGATGCCGGAGACGACGCCCATGCCGAACGAAACGGCGAAAATCTTGGTCCAGAAGCTGGACAGTCGGAACCAGATGTCGCGCTTGGTGAAGAAATAGAAGCCTTCGAGGACGGCGATATAGGACGCGAGACCGACCGTGAAGGCCGGCAGCAGGATGTGCCAGGTGATCACCCAGGCCCATTGCAGGCGCGACAGGAATACCGGGTCGAGCGTCATGCAGCCTCCGACTGACGCACGATCCGGGATCGGTCAGGGAGGACGCCGATGCCGACCGGCAAGCCCCCCTGGCGATCACGGTCTCGTTCGTCGGTTACGCGGCCGGCCGGATACCGAAATGCTCCGGGGCCACGGCCAGGTCCGCCAGCGTATAGCGGTCGAGCGTCGCGGAGAAGGCCGCCAGCGCCTCGCGAAACGCGGTGCGCAGCCGGCAGCCGGAGGTGATGACGCAGCGTCCCTCGGGCGAGAAGCACTCGGCGAGCGTGAAATCCGGCTCGGTCTCGCGCACCACGTCGCCCAGCCGGATCTGTTCCGGCGGCCGCGCCAGCATCAGGCCGCCCGCGCGGCCGCGCACGGCCTTGAGATAACCGGCCCGCGTCAGGTGATTGGCGACCTTCATGAGGTGGGCGCGCGAGATGTCGTACACCTCCGCCGCTTCCTCGATCGTGACCAGCCGGTCTTCCCGCGCCGCCACGTACATCAGGAGTCGCAGCGCGTAATCCGAGAAATTGGTCAACCGCATCGCTTCCTCCCGATCGCGCAGCCGCCCAAATCTCATCGCTCAGACCGGGCGGCGCGCGAGCCTAACGGAATTAAGATTCACAAGGAAGTCATCTTTTCGTAAGAACCTGCCGCGGCCGATGCGAGGCCGCCGGCCTCCTGGCTCGGGGCCGCCACAGCCGCTATTGTGGCGGATTGGCTCGATAAAGAGAATCGGAGCGATGGTGTCCATGCTGCCTGACGCCGCGACGGCTGAGCAACGCGCCGAGCTGTCGCTCGGCATCTTCATGCCGAATTGCAGCTATTCCTGTTCGATCAGCACCTACAAGCCGGACCCGGACGACTGGACGTTCGAATCGAACGCGGCCATCGCCCAGGCGGCCGAGCGGGCCGGCTTCGACTTCCTGTTCCCGGTCGCGAAGTGGCGCGGCTATGGCGGCCCGACCAACTATCTGGGCACGTCGCTGGAGACCATGACCTGGGCCGCCGGCCTTCTGGCGCAGACCAGCCGCATCCAGGTGTTCTCGACCGTGCATGTACCGATCTTCCACCCCTTCGTCGCGGCCAAGATGGGTGCGACGCTGGACCATATCGGGCAGGGGCGCTGGGGCCTCAACGTCGTCAGCGGCTGGAGCGAGCGCGAGTTCGGCCAGATGCACATCCCGGTGCTGCCGCACGACGAACGCTATCGGCGCACCGCCGCCTATATCGAAATCCTGAAGGGCCTGTGGACGTCGGAGCCGGAGACCTACAGCCACCATTCCGACTGGTACGACATCACCAAAGGCTGGATCAGCCCGATGCCGGTGCGCAGGCCGCATCCGCCGATCGCCAATGCCGGCGTGTCCGAGAACGCCAAGCAGATGGTCGCGCGGCTATGCGACTGGGCATTCATCAGCCTGCCGTCGACCGATGCGGCCGCGGACGTGACCGCCGACATCAAGCGGCGCGCCGCGGGCTTCGGCCGGTCGATCAGATGCGCGACCTATCCCTTCGTCGTGTGGCGCGAGACCGAGCGCGAGGCGGAACAGGAGCGCCGCCGCATCATCGACAACATGGACCGCGAGGCGGCGGAGAACTGGGCGCGCGGCCTGTTCGGCAACAGCGGCTCGTTCGACCGCTTCACGCTGGAGATGTTCGCCATGGGCGGCGGCGGCCTGCCGATCTTCGGCACCGCCGAACAGGTCGCGGAGCGGATCGCCGCGCTCTACCGCGCCGGCCTCGACGGCCTGTTGTTCACCTTCCTGGACTTCCACCAGGACACGCTGCGCTTCGAGCGCGAAATCCTGCCGCTGCTGCGCCAGCTCGGCGTGCGTGATTGATTGCGGTGGCCCGCCAATGACCTTCACCGTCATCGCGAGCGGAGCGAAGCACCTGTTTTACTTCCCCTCCCCTTGATGGGGAGGGTGGCTGCGTCAGCAGCCGGGTGGGGTGATCTTCATCGCCGCAATCCCCACCCGGTCCGTCGCTGGCGCTCCGGCCCACCCTCCCCACAAAAGGGGGAGGGAAAGTGGCGCGCTTCCGCTCCGTGCCAGCGGAGCGAACGGAAAAGTCCCCGCCTGGGTGCGCGGGGATGACATACAATTCTTCGTGCGACTCCCCGCGAGCATTCCAGGTCTGTCATGTCCCTGATCCTCGATAGCGGCCTCAAATTCGGCCTGTCCACCACCCACCGCCAGGGCGACGATGAGGCCGGCCCATGGCGGCCACGCATCGACGACCTGTGCCGGTTCGTCGAGCTGGTCGACAAAAGCGGCTTCGATTCGCTGTGGGTCGGCGACCACGTCTCGTTCGCCCTGCCCTATCTCGACCCGCTGCTCATGCTAGCCCAGGCCGCGGTGGCCAGCCGCCGGCTGACCTTCGGCACCGGGGTCTATCTGGTGCCGCTGCGCCCGCCCGCGCCGATCGCCAAGCAAGTTGCGACGCTCGACCACCTGACCGAGGGCCGCTTCATCTTCGGCGTCGGCGTCGGCGGCGAGTTCCCGAAGGAATACGAGGTGTGCGGCGTGCCGCGCGCCGAACGTGGCCCGCGCCTGACCGAAAGCATCGAAGTGATCCGCGCGCTGTGGTCGGGGGAGGCGGTCAGCCACCACGGCCGCTTCTTCCACTTCGACGACGTGACCATGCGGCCGCCGCCGGTGCAGGTGGGCGGACCGCCGATCTGGTGCGGCGGCCGATCCGAAGCGGCGCTGAAGCGCACCGGACGGCTGGCCGACGGCTATCTCGCCTATGTCGTAAGCCCGGACATGTATGCCGACGCGCTGGCCAGGATCGACGCGGCGGCGGAACAGGCGGGGCGCGGCGACAGGCGTTTCGGCACCGGGCACCTCTTGTTCACGCGGATCGGCGACAGCTACGAGCAGGCGTTCGAGACCGCCGTCGCATCGTTGAGCCGCCGCTATGCCATGGACTTCCGGTCCGCGACCAAGCGCTATGCCGCGGTCGGCACCCCGGCCGACGTGGCCGAGCGCATCCGCGCCTTCCACGCCGCCGGCGTCCGCCATGTCGTGATCGACATCGTCGGTCCCTACGACCGGCGACAGGAGCAGATCGAACGCTTCGCCGGCGAGGTCATGCCGGCCCTGGCCGACCTGAAGGCGGCGTGAGCCGCCCCCTTACGGCGTGATCGCGACCTTCAGCACGCCGTCGCGCCGCTCGGCGAACAGGGCGTAGGCTTCCTCGATCTGGTCCAGCTTGAAGCGGTGCGTCACCAGCGGCGTCAGGTCGACCCGCTCCGAGCCCACCGTCTCCAGCAGGCGGCGCATCCG
Source organism: Hyphomicrobiales bacterium (assembly GCA_040255145.1). Taxonomy (GTDB): domain Bacteria; phylum Pseudomonadota; class Alphaproteobacteria; order JBDZUN01; family JBDZUN01; genus JBDZUN01. Next base: position 6,821 of record JBDZUN010000088.1, read on the forward strand.
CTCCTTGCCGCCGGGGCACAAAGTGGTCACGATCCGGTGGTCGCCGAGGCCGGCGGCGAAGGCGTCGAGCGGCAGGGTCAGCTTGCCCGAATAGACGCCGAGGCTGGACAGCGTACCGCCGGGGCGCAGCACGCGCAGCGCGCTCTCGAATGTCTCCTGGGTGCCGAGCGCTTCGATCGCCACGTCGGCGCCGCGCCCGTTGGTCAGCTCCATCACCGCCTCGACCGGGTTGGCCTCGTTGAAATTCACCGTTACGTCGGCGCCCATGCGCTTTGCCGCCGCCAGGCGCTCCGGCATGCCGTCGACCGCGATGATGCGCGTCGCGCCGCGCAGCTTCGCGCCCGCCGTGGCGCACAGGCCGATCGGTCCCTGGGCGAACACGACAACGGTATCGCCAATCTTGATGCCGGCATTCTCGGCGCCGCCGAAACCGGTGCTCATGATGTCCGGGCACATCAGGACCTGTTCGTCAGTCAGGCCGGCGGGCACCGGCGCCAGATTGGCCGCGGCGAAGGGCACGCGGACATATTCCGCCTGGCAACCGTCGATTGTGTTGCCGAAGCGCCAGCCGCCCAGCGCCTTGCCGCCGCACTGCGAATGGGTGCCGCCGAGGCACGAATGGCACTGGCCGCACGGCGTGATCGCGCCCACGATGACCCGCTGCCCGATCTGATAGCCGTCCACGCCGACCCCGAGCTCGGCGATGATTCCGACCGGCTCATGCCCGACGATGCGGCCGCGCTCGACCGGGTATTCGCCCTTCAGGATGTGGATGTCGGTACCGCAGATGGTCGTCGTGGTGATGCGGACCTGCGCTTCGCCCGGGCCGGGCCGCGGCACCGGCCGCTCGTCCAGGACGATCCGCCCCGGCTCGACGAACACCGCCGCCTTCATCATATCCGCCATCGTTCCCTCCCCCGCTGTCATCGCCGGCCGCATGCGGGCCGTTGCGACCATGATGTCGTGGTCGCCGCGCGCGGCCAACCGGAAAGGCGGCGATGGTCAGGCGCGGGCCGCGACCGCCTCAGGCGCGGCGCCGCGGCGCAGGCCCAGCGCGTCGAGCCGGCGGACGACCCAGCCCAGCCGGTCGTAGCCCCAGAACGGCTCTTCGCCGACGAACACCATCGGCACGCCGAAGACGCGGTCGGCGTCGCGCTCCGCGATCGCCTGGGCATAGTCGGCCTGGCCCTGGCCTTCGGCATAGGCGCGGAAGCCGGACGGGTCGCCGCCGACCGCGGCCATGGCGCCTTCCAGCGCAGCGCGATCCTCGATGTCGAGCTCGCGCCGGAAGAAGCTTTCGAACACCGTGCGCGAATAGGGGGTGAAGAAGCCGTGGGCGGCGGCGTAGAGCCCGCTGATCGCGGACAGCCGGGAATCGAAGATCTTCTGCGGCCCCAGGATCGTCAGGCCGCGTTCGTTGGCGAAACGGCGGGCGTCGCGATAGATGTAGCGCACCTTGTTCCACGCGCGCTCGGTGCGCTCATGGGTCTCGCCACCGAAAGCGGCCTGGATGTCGATTTCGGACGGGATCGGCCGCACGGTCACGGCGTGGCTTTCGGACAGCGCCATGACCGGGTCGAAAGCGAGATACGCGAACGGGCTTTTATAGTCGTAGTAGAACTTGATCTCGGTTTCGGCCGCCATTTGCGCCTCCGCTTCCCCTGCCTTGGCCCCCTGGCCTCTTGCCGGGCGCATCATCTTGCCGGCCGGCGCCCGAGGCAAGCGCGTTCGGCGCGCTGGACCCGCATGGCGCGGCGCGCGATGCTTGCACTGGGAGAAGAAGCGCCATGAAGATCACCCTCACCTTCGACAACGGCCCGACGCCGGGGGTTACCGACGCCGTGCTCGACGTCCTGGCCGAACGCGGCGTCAAGGCGACATTCTTCGTCGTCGGCGAGCAACTAAGGCAGCCGGGCGCGCGGGCGCTGGCTGAGCGCGCGGCGGCCGAAGGCCACTGGATCGGCAACCACACGCGGACCCATACCGTGGTATTCGGCGAATGCGACGATCCGGCCGCGCCGGCCGACGAGATCGGCATCACCCAGGACCGGATCGGCGGCCTCTCCCATCCCGACCGGCTGTTCCGGCCCTATGGCGCCGGCGGCATCCTCAACGACAGGCTGTTCAGCCGCGACGCCGTCGCCTACCTGCGCCATGGCGGCTATACCTGCGTGCTGTGGAACAGCATCCCGCACGACTGGGACCGGCCGGACGAATGGGTCGACCTGTGCCTGGACCACGCGCGCGCCCGGGACTGGACCGTCACCGTGATCCACGACCTACCGACTGGGGCGATGCGGCATCTGCCCCGCCTGCTCGACCGGCTGGCGGAGGACGGCGCCGAGGTCGTGCAGGACTTTCCGGCCTCCTGCGTGCCGATCCGGCGCGGCGTACTGAGCGGCCCGATCGACCACCTGACCCGGGCGTAGGTCAGCCTGCCCGGCGCTCCAGGCGCTTGCCCAGCGGCTGGTCCCTGCGTTGGACAAATTCCGGCTTGATCAGCCAGACGAGCAGCGGAATGACGACCAGCGCGAGCACCGCGTTGATCAACATGATCAGGACCAGCAAAAGTCCCATATCGGCCAGGAATTTCAAACTGGACAGGAAGTACCATGGCAGGATGCCGACCACGACGACCGTCGCCGTGAAGAAGATGGCCTTTCCGGTCGTCGTCACCGCACGGTCGATCGCCAGGCCAAAATCCTCATCGACCTGATATTCCTCGCAGATACGGCTTAGCAGGTAGATTCCATAGTCGATGCCGACGCCGATGCCGATGGCGACGACCGGCATGGTATTGACGTCGAGGTTGATGCCCAGGACGACCTGCGAGACCAGCAGCAGAAGATTGGCCAGATTGACCGAGATCAGCAGGATCAGCCCGGCCACCAGCGATTTGTACGCCACGCTGATGGTCACGAAGATCGCCGTCACCAGGATCGCAAGGATGATCCATGGATAGATTTTCATGACCTTGTTCGTCGCGTGTTGCAGCGCGATCGAGCCGGACGCCATGCGGATGCGGTAATCCCTGGTCTCCTGCGGGACTTTCGCGATCGCCGCCTGCGCCTGGGCCAGCGCGCGGTGGACGGTCGCCTCCGTCTTGTCCGCGTACCAGAGCGTGACGGTGCCGTTCGTCGTGGTGAAATCGGCCACTTGCGTAAGGTTCTTCGGGTTCACGGTCATGACCATGATGGCGCTGGTCTGTCGGTAACGCTGGTCCGTTTCCTCGTCCACCGGCAGCCATTTCGGGTTGCCGCCGGACAGGAGGCGATTGGTCTGGGGCACGTAATCGGCCATCGACAAGGTCGCCGTCGGCGGGTCCGGCTGTTGTTCGACATCGCGTTGGATCGTGCGCATCGCGTCGAAGACGGACCGCGCGAGCATGGCGTGCAGCCACTTGCCCTCGAAAAGGATCTCCAGGCTGTTCAAGCCCGGAAACCGGGCATCGATCTCCCGGACCGACCTGTTGTACTCCGAATCGGCCCGCAGGATCGCGCTGCCGACCGCCGCGTTGCCGAGTTGCAGCCTCGTCGCCACCACCCATAACGAGGCGACGGCCGCGATGCCGACGACCGCCGCCAGGAACGGCGCGCGACGGCCGTGGGTCAGACGCGCGACGCCGGACAGGAACCGATACATGCTGCGATGGAGCAGGGTCTTTTCGGCCGGCGAGACGATCTGCGCCACGTTCCGCGGCGTCGGCAGATAAGAAAGCAGCACCGGCGTCAGAAAGGCGTCACCGGGGATCAGCGCCACGGCCCACCAGCCGGAGAACAGCGCGAATTTCTGCAACATCGGAATCGGCGCCACCGCGACGAGATAGAGTCCCAGGACGTCCGTGATGATGCCGACCACCCCGGGGGCCAGCATGACCCGCAACGCCTGGTATGCCGCGACCTTCTTGTCCGCCAGCGTGCCCGTCTTCGGGTCGCCCAGCGCGTACAGGGTTTCGTAATAGCGCTCGGTCTGCTGCACGGCATGGCTGATCGAGCGCGCCACCAGCAAGAGCGGCACGATGAGAATCAAAGGCTCGACCGTGTAACCCATCCACCCGGCGAAGCCGAAGCCCCAGATGGCGCAAACGATGCTGACGATGATCGGCGTCAGGATTCCGGCAAGATTTCGCGTATACAGTGCAAGAAGCAACAGCATCATGCCGATTGTGATGCCGAAGATGTACAGCATCTCCGATTCATAGCGGTACACCCAGCCGGTCAGCATCGGCTGCCCGGCCGCATAGACTTCGTGCTTGGTATCGCGCTGGCCGCGCGGACAGGAGCCGTCCGCGTTCAACTTGACCAGACAGCGCGCCTGTTCGACGGTGCGCTGCACGAAATCGAACGTGGTGCCGTAGTCGAGCAGCCGTTCGATAAATCCGACGCGCAGCAGCGTCGCCTTGCCGTCGGCCGAAATCAGGAAATGGGTGAGGTTGGGGGCCTTGGCCAACCGCGAGCGGAACTCGCGGATCTCATCCGGCGTCCTGGGCGGGTGGTCGCCCATCAGCGGCTTGGAATCGATGCCCTTTGAGGTGGCCTCGGCATAGCGCGCCTTCTCCGTCGCGACCGAGAGGACGGCGTCGTGATCGACGGCGGGCGCGAGATCGATGGCGCGGCTGAGGTCCCAGATCTTCTTCAGCGTGTCCGCATTGTAGATCGTCCCGTCCGTCCGCTTCAGCATGATCTGGATGCTGAGCACGTTTCCGAAATTGGGGTGGTCGAGATAGGCCTGGACGAATGGATCGTTCGACGGCAGCAAGTCCGAGAAAATCGTCGCGACCCTGGTGTCCTTGAGCCCGTACGCGAAGAAGGCCGTTACGACGGCGATGACCGCCAGGAACATGACCCGGTGACGGATGATCCAGTAGGCGACCTTGTCATCCATGACGCGCACCCTTCACCGATCTTGAATGGATACGAGACGAGACGGGCGGGTTCAGCGCCGCGCCATCCGAGTGCAGGGCGGTTCGTCCAGCGGGCGGCCGGTCAGCCTTCGGGGGCGGCCAGGCGCTTCAGCTTGAGCACCGGGCGCAGCGGCTTCGAGGTGTCGGCGCGCGGGAACCACGCCGAGGCGGTGTTCGTAACCTCGCCGACATAGATGTTGCCGTCGGCGTCGACCGAAACGCCGTGCGGCGCGATCATCTGGTCCGGCGCCTCGCCCTGGCCGTTCTCCAGCAGGCTGGCGCGCAGCGTGCCGTCGAGCGAATAGAGGCTGATGCGCGGCCCCATCGCCGGCTTGTTCACCATGTCCCACAACTTGTAGGAGACCTGCGCCCACCAGGCGGCCGACAGCTCGCCGATATAGGCCATCTGCGAATCGCGTGTGTCGATATACATGCCGCAGGGCCGCGCCATGCCGGTCCAGATGTCCTCCAGCTTGCCGTTCGGCGTGAACACCTGGACGCGCATGTTCTCGCGGTCGGCGACGTAGACGTAGCCGTCGCGGTCGGTGCAGATGTTGTGCGGCAGGTTGAACTGGCCGGGCTTGGTGCCGTGCTCGCCCCAGGAATAGAGCAGCTTGCCGTCCGGGCTGTATTTGTGCACGCGGGCATTGCCGTAGCCGTCGGAGACAAAGATATCGCCGGTGCGCGGATGGATCGCGAGGTGGGTGCACTGGCAGAAGGGCCGGCCGCACATCGCCTCGGACGGCTTGCCGCTTTCGCCGAGCGTCATCAGTACCTTGCCGTCCGGCGTGCACTTGCGCGCGGTGTGGTCGAAGGTGTCGGTCAGCCAGACATTGTCCTCGGGGTCGATCGTGACGGCGTGGGCGTTCGGGAAGATCGTCTTGTCGCCCCAGCGGCGCAGCAACCGGCCGTCGCGGTCAACCACGATCATCGGGATCGGACCGCGGTTGAACAGATAGACGTTACCCTTTGAATCGACGCCGGTTCCGGCGACATCGAAGCT
>JBDZUN010000344.1:0-2489 GCA_040255145.1 Hyphomicrobiales bacterium
TCGAGGCGCTCTCGTTCAAGAGGGTCAGCTTGCGGCCGAGCGCGTTGTGCCGCTCGCGCAGCTCGTAGTCCTCCGAGAGGCGGACCCAGAGCCGATCGAGATCCGGCCGGTCCCACACGGTGTCCGGCTTCTCCTCGACCTCGACGCGCCAGACGGTCTCGTGCATCACGATCATCGCGTGGCCGATGAGCCTGACGAGCTCGCGGGCGCGGCGGCGCACGAACCAGCGCTGCACCGTCGCCACCGCCGGCACGTAGAAGCAGCCGAGGCCGAGCCCGAGCCCGACGGCATAGGCCAGGTAGATCTGCATCAGCGATTGCGCGCTGCCCGCGAACCACAGGCCGGCGGCGGCCAGCGCCGCGCCGAAGCCGGTGGTCACGCGCGGGCCGACCCGGTCGGCGACCGGCCCGCTCAGCGCGCCCGCGCTCAGCGAGAACGCGGTGGCCAGCGCGAAGACCAGCGAGACATTGGCCCGCCCGGCGTCGAAATCGTGCGACAGCTCGCCGAAGAAGGCGCCGAACGAATAGAGGCTGCCGAACCCGACCAGCACCAGAAGGAAGGTGCCGAACACCACGATCCAGCCGCGATGGCGAAGTCCCTCGGACATCCCGGTCCCTTCGTGTCGTTCCTGGCCGGTCAGCCCGGCATGTAGAGGCCGCCATTGACGTGGATGGTCTGGCCGGTGATGTAGGCCGCGCCGTCCGACAGCAGGAAGGCGACGGTTGCGGCGATCTCCTCCGGCTTGCCGGCGCGGCGGGCGGGCGTCTCGTGCACCGTGGCTTCCCATACCGAATCCGGCAGGACGCCGGCCAGCCGCTCGTGCCAGATCAGGCCGGGCGCGATGGCGTTGACCGTGACCCCGTAGCGCGCCAGGTCGCGGGCGGTGGAGCGGGTATAGCCGGTGATCGCCGCCTTGGCCGCCGAATAGGCCGCGGTCTCCGGTGGCGCCTGATACGCGTTCAGCGAGGCCAGGTTGACGATGCGGCCGAAGCCGCGGTCGACCATCGGCTTCGAGAAGGCGCGGGTGGCGTAGAAGGTGGCGTCCAGGTTGACAGCGATCACCCGGTGCCAGATGCGCGATTCCTGCGCCCACACCTTGGCCGGGCCGACGATGCCGGCATTGTTGATCAGGTAGGCGACCTGGATGCCGCGCGCATCGAGGTCGCGGGCCAGGTCGTCGAACTGCTCCTCCCGCGTCACGTCGAGCGGATGGAATGTGATGCCGGCGCGGGCGACGTCGTCGAATTGGGCGAGCCAGGCGTCGGCGTCCTGGGCGCGGCGGTCGGTGGCGATCACCTCGATGCCGTCGGCGCGCAATTGTGTCGTCATCGCCGTGCCCAGGCCGCCGAGCGCTCCGGTCAGCAGCGCGTGTCCCTGAACCATGCCGTATTCCTCCGTACCGTTACGATTGTTCGTGCGATGCAAGGTTGCCCCACTGGGTCGCCCGCGCGATGCGCAGCGCGATCACCGGCAGCGCGGCCAGGTCCATCGCGCGGTACTGAGCATAGCGGGCGCGCAGCAAATCCTGCGCGGCGTCGTGCTCGGCGCCCGCTCGCAGGATTTCGGCCCGGCCGCGCAGCATGACCCAACCCAAGCGCGACCAGTCCTCGTCATAGCGGTCGGCGACGAAGGCGACGGCGGGATTCTCCAGGATGTTCCGTACCCGCTTCAATTCGCCGGCGCGCTTCGGCTTTTCGTCGACCGTGACGTACAGGGTGCCGCCGTCCAGCGCGAAGCAGACCGGGATGACGTGCGGCGCGCCGTCCGCGCCGGCGGTGGCCAGATGGCCGACGCGGTGCACGGTCAGGAACGCGCGTGCGGCGGCGGAGGGAAGGGGCGGCGCGCCAGCGCTCACGCCGCCAGCACCGACTGCGCCCATTGCGCGATGCGCAGCAGCCCGGCGACGCCGCCAAGGCGCCCGACAAGCTGCACGCCGACCGGCATGCCCGCCGGCCCGACCAGCCCCGGCACGTTGACGCAGGGCAGGTGCAGCAGCGTCCACGGATGGTTGAAGACCGGGCTGCCGGTCGAGATCAGGCCGACCGGCGCTTCGCCCGCCGCGCTCAGGGTCAGGATCGCGTCGCATTCGTCGAAGATCGGCGCGATTTCGGCACGGCAGCGCAAAGCCAGCGTGCGGGCGTCGTCATAGGCGGCAAGGTCGAAGGCGGCCTCGCGCGCCAGCAATTCGCGCAATTCCGGGCTGAGCAGGTCGGATGCGGTCGCCAGCTCATAGCCGAGGCCGAGCCGCGCCTCGCGGATAAGGATGGTCATGCCGGCATCGGCCAGGCCTGCGCCCGGCCCGGGCAGGTTGCGTTCGGCGACCTCCGCACCCGCCGCGCGCAAGCGTGCGCCGGCCTCGGCCAGGGCATCGCGGCCGGCGGGTTCCGCCTGGTCCCAATAGGCGGTGCGGCACAAAGCGAGCCGTGGCGGGCGCGCGGGCGGCGCGGCGCCGATCGCGAGTTCCGGCCGCTCCGCCATCGCCGCGACGA
>JBDZUN010000345.1:0-2486 GCA_040255145.1 Hyphomicrobiales bacterium
GATCGGCGGCGAGGCGCCGGGCGCGTGGGTGTTCGTCAGCGAGCACGTGTCGCCGAGGCACCGCAGCCTCGCCTGCGGCACGCTCTCCGCGGGCCTGCTCGCCGGCATCCTGGTCGGTGCGCTGGTGGCCGCGGGCCTGTCGGCGCTGCTCGACGAGGCGCAGCTGCTCGCCTGGGGCTGGCGCGTCCCGTTCCTGGTCGGCGGCGTGTTCGGGTTCGGCGCGCTGTGGGTGCGCCGCCGGCTGCACGAGACGCCGGTGTTCGCCGAGCTGCGCGAGCGCCGCGCGCTGGCGGCGGAATTGCCGCTGAAGACGGTGCTGCGCTCGCACGCGACCGAAGTCGCGCTGGCGATGCTGCTGACCTGGCTGCTGACGGCCGCGGTGATCGTCGCGATCCTGATGATGCCGACCTTCCTGCAGCAGCAGGGCGTGCCGCGCACGACGGCGCTCGCCGCCAACAGCGTGGCGATCCTGTGCGCGATGCTGGGCAATCTCGCCGCGGGAACCCTCGCCGACCGCTTCGGCGAAGGCCGCACGCTGGCGGCGTGGAGCGCGCTGATGGGCGGCTCGTTCTGGCTGCTGTACACGCTCGCGCCGGGCATGCCGGGGTTGCTGTTCCCGCTGTATGCGCTCGCCGGCTTCGGCGTCGGCATCACCGCGATGGTGCCGTCGATCGCGGTGGCGGCGTTCCCCGCGCCGATCCGGTTCAGCGGCCTGTCGTTCTCGTACAACGTCGCCTACGCGATCTGCGGCGGCGCCACGCCGGTGCTGCTGACGCTGGCGCTGCGCGACAGCGCGCTGGCGCCGGCGCACTACCTGGCGGCGATGGCGGTGCTCGGCGTCGCGCTCGGCCTGTGGGTCGAGGCACGGAACCGCGCCGCGCGATGAAGCTCAGACATCGAACGCGAGCAGGTCCAGCCCGGTGGACGCGCGCACGATGCGCCGGTACAGGAGGTTGCCGTTCGTGGCGTTGGTCGCGATCACGATCGCGCGCCCGCGCGCGGCGTCGCCGAGCGCGAACGCCTTGAAGATGCCGGCATTGCTGCCGGAGTGGTAGAACACCGGACCGCGCGCCGTGGCTTCCAGGTTCCAGCCGAGGCCCTTGTCGGTCCAGCGTCCCGGTACCTCGATCTGCCGGCTCAGCATGGCCTCGCGCGACGCCGGCCGCAGCGCCCACGACGGCGGTTCCGCCTGCACCATCACGGCCATGAAACGGGCGTAGTCCCGCACCGTGCACCGCAGGCTGGCGGCCGAGTTGGCCATGATGTCGCCCGCGGCATGCACCACGCCCGGCGCGCTCGCCCTTGCCAGCGGAAGCGCGCGCTCGGCATCGGCGTAACGCCAGTCGGACAGGGGCTTCCGCCAGCGTTCGGCGATCGGCAGCGCCGCGTCCCACGCTTCGCGCAGGCCCTGCGGCGGTTCTCCCGACGGGTATTCGCCAGGCAGGCCATGGCCATGCACCGAGCGCGCCGCCATCGCGGCATCCCAGGCGTAACTGCTGTCGCGCATGCCGGCCGGTGCGAAGAGCAACCGGCGCATGGTCCGGTCGAGGCTTTCGCCGGTGACCGCCTCGACCGCCAGTTGCAGCCAGACGAATGCTTCGCCGGAATAGTCGATGCGCGTGCCGGGTTCGACCGCCGGCATCAATTTCTCCGTGGCGGGATCCCTGCGCCAGTTCGGCAATCCGGTCGAGTGGCGCAGCACGTCGCGCACCGTGATCCGGTCGATCCACGCATGATCGGCGAGATAATCCGGGCGATGGTAGGCGACCATCGGCGAGTCCAGCGCCAGCACGCCGCGGTCGACGAGCAGCAGCACCGCGTAGGCGAACACCGGCTTGCTCATCGATGCCGCTTCGAACAGGGTCGCATCGTCGACGCGCACCTCCTTCCCGGGGAAGCCGGGGAAGGCCTGCAGCACGCCGAACCCGCGCGACCACGCGAGCCGCCCTTGTTCGACCACCGCGATCCCGGCGCCTGGCACACCCAGCGCCTGCATCTGCCGCGGCAGGTCCTGCAGCAGGTCTTCCGGAGGGAGCCAGTCCGCGTCGGGATCAACCCTGGCCGCCGCACGCGCGTGCGCCGGCACCAGCGCAAGCGTCGACAGGCCGAGGCCCGCCGCCAGCAGGCGGCGCCGTGACATCCGCAGCGGTTCGCGAAGCCCCATGCCCCATTGGACCACAGGAAAACGAAAAGCGGGCCGAAGCCCGCTTTCCGTTCGATCGTTCGCGCTGGCGCGGGAGCCGGTTACTCCGGCGCGCCCTCGCCGTCGGCCACGGCCTTCATCGACAGGCGGATGCGGCCCTGCTTGTCGACCTCGAGCACCTTGACCTTGACGATGTCGCCTTCCTTCAGCACGTCGCCGACCTTCTCGACGCGCTCGTTGGAGATCTGCGACACGTGCACCAGGCCGTCCTTCCCGGGCGAGATGGTCACGAACGCGCCGAAGTCCATCAGCTTGGCGACCTTGCCCTCGTAGATGCGGCCCG
>JBDZUN010000089.1:0-10245 GCA_040255145.1 Hyphomicrobiales bacterium
CGATCTCGCCGCGCAGGTCCGCCGGATAATAGTCGCCGGCCTTGGCGCCGACGCCGTCGAACGCCGAGTTGAGCATGCGGATGATGTCGGCGGATTCGTTACAGACGATGGTGCGTTCCTGCCTGTCCCACAGCACCGGCACGCTGACCCGTCCGGTATAGTGCGGGTCGGCCGCGGTATAGACCTGATGCAGGAAGCGCGCGCCGCCCACCGGGTCTTCGTCGGCGCCCGGCGCCGGCGCGAAGCTGAGCCCGTCCTCCAGCATCAGCCAGCTCAGGATGGTCAGTCCGATCATGCCGTCCAGATCCTTGAGCAGTCGGAAGATCAGCGCACGGTGCGCCCACGGACAGAAATAGGCGGCATAGAGGTGATAGCGGCCCGGCTCGGCCTTGAAGCCGCCGCGCCCGGTCGGGCCGGGTGCACCGTCGGGCGTGATCCAGTTGCGGAACTGGGTCTGCGGGCGGCTGAACCGGCCACCGGATTCCTTGGTGTCGTACCATTGGTCACGCCACACGCCGTCGACCAGAAGACCCATCGCGCACCTCCCGAATTCTGCCCTGCCACAGTCCCAGCGGCGCTATCATAGCGCACGGGAGGACGCCGCCATGACCGAGCAAGGATCGGCATTGCCGCCGGAGCCATTGGTCCGGCTGTTCTCTGCCGCCAATGTCTGGCTCTATCGCGTTTCGAACGGCCGGCTCGGCGCCACGATGAAGGGCGCGCCAGTCCTGCTGCTGACCGTGGCCGGGCGACGCAGCGGCAAGAAGCGCACCCTGCCGGTGGTCTACATCGCGACCGAGCGTGGCCATGCCCTGATCGCGTCGAAGGGCGGCGCGCCGCGCCATCCCGCCTGGTATCTGAACCTCGAAGCCGCGAAACGCGCAGAAATCCAGATCGGCGCGCATAGGAGCCGCGTGCGGGTCAAGATCGTCGATCCCGCCAGCCCGCTTTATGCCGAATTGTGGCAAAAGGGGCTCGCGCTCTACCCCGACTACGCCGCCTACAAGGCGCGCACCGCGCGGGTAATCCCGATCGTCGAGCTGCTGCCGGAGGCTTAGGCCGATTGGTGCCGCCACCGCTTGGCGCTATCATCGCTACCCGACGGACACGAACGAGGCACGCCATGGCCCCCGACCGCCTGGATACGCTGGACGAGACGCAAGCCGAGCCGATCCTGACGCGCGAGACCGACGGCGGCGTCGCGACCCTGCGGCTGAACCGGCCGCAGGCCGGCAACAGCCTGTCGCGCGACCTGATCGCCGCGTTGAAACGGGCGCTGGATCAGGTCGCGGCCGAGCGCGACGTCAAGGTCGTGGTCCTGGAGGGCATCGGCGAGCGCATCTTCTGCGCTGGCCACGACCTCAAGGAATTCACCGAGCAGACCGATCCGGCGGCCTATCGCGACATCTCGCTGGAATGCTCGGCGATGATGCAGACCATCACCGCGCTGCCCCAGCCGGTGATCGCCAAGGTGCGCGGCATCGCCACCGCGGCGGGGCTGCAGCTCGTCGCCGCCGCCGACCTCGCGGTCGCCGCGTCCGACGCACGCTTCGCGACGCCGGGCGTCAATATCGGCCTGTGGTGCCACACGCCGCAGGTGGCGCTGAGCCGCAGCGTGCACCGCAAGCACGCCTTCGAGATGCTGGTCACCGGCCGGCTGTTCGACGCCGGGCACGCCTTGCGCATCGGGCTGGTCAATCAGGTCGTGCCGCCCGAGGAACTCGACGCCGCAGTGGCCGAGCTTGCCACCACCATCGCCTCCAAGTCGTCCTACACGGTCAGCCTGGGTAAGCAGTCGTTCTATCGCCAGAATGGCCTGTCGCTGTCCGACGCCTATGCCTATGTCAGCGACCTGGTCGAGGTGAACATGCTGCACCCCGACGCCAAGGAGGGCATCGGCGCCTTCGTCGAGAAGCGCACGCCGCGCTGGCGCGGGCGCTAGCAAGCGTTTCCAGCAAAAGTGGATGCCACTTTTGCGGTTCCGAAACGCGATAAATCCAGGACTTCGAGATCGTTCAGCGTTTCTATGAAACGGTGAACGACTCTAACGGCTCGACTCCGCCGCTTCCGCCTCGGCGGCGACGCCGTCGGCCGGCGTGCCGGCTTCGGCCGCGCCGCGCCGCGCACGGCACAGCCAGACGCCGATCCCCATCAGCACCCCGCCGATCAGCAAGTTCGGCGTCAGCGGCTCGTCGAACACCGCGACCGCGAGCAGCGCGCCGAAGAACGGGCCGACCGAGAGGTAGGCGCCGGCGCGCGCCGTGCTGATGTCGCGCAAGGCCAGGATCAGGAAGATGAAGCTGAGGCCGTAGGTGACGAAGCCGACGACGCCCATGCCGGTCATGATCGCCGCGCCCGGCAGGGTGGCGCCGAACGCCATGGCGAGCGCGATGTTGATGCCGCCGGCCGTGAGCCCCTTGATCGCCGTGACCTGGACCGGATCGGCGGCGACGAGCTGGCGGGTGTAGTTGTTGCCGACGCCCCAGGCGAGGCAGGCCGCGATCACCGGCACGGCGCCCCAGTCGATCATGCTTCCGCCACCGGCGTCGCCGCGCCAGGTCAGCAGCGCGGTGCCCACCAGGATGAAGGCCGCGCCGATGAGAAGCCGCCCCTCGAACCGTTCGCGGAAGGCGATCCAGGCGATCGCCATCGTCGCCAGCCCCTCCAGGTTCAGCAGCAGCGCGACGGTCGATGCCCGCGTCATGGCCAGGCCGACCATCAGCAAGGCCGGGCCGAGACAGCCGCTGACCAGGATCGACACCCCCATCGCCGGCACTTCCGCGCGGCCGAGCGGCGGATAGGCGGTGGCCTGCGAACGCCGCCGCAACGGCAGGAATCGCGCCGCCATCATCGCCAGCAGCCCGAGGCCCGAACCGAAATGCAGGATGCCGGCGGTCAGCCAGACATTGGTCGAACCCACGAACAGCTTCGCCAACGGCGCGCCGCCGCCGAAGCAGGCAGCGGTCAGCACCGCGAATGCCGAGCCCCGGTCCAGGACCGGGCGGCGCACTTTCCGTTGCAGGGCGGTCGGGACCATGGCGCGCCCACACTATGCTGCGCGCGCTGGAGCGCCTAGCCTGCGCCGATGCTGTTGTTCGTCCTGATCCTCGGCCTGCTGACCGCATTCGGTTCGCTGTCGATCGACATGTACCTGCCGGCCTTCCCGGCCATCGCCCGTGACCTGGCGACCAGCCCGTCGGCGGTGGAGGCATCGCTTGCCCTGTTCTTCCTGGGATTCTCGGCCGGCCAGATGCTCTACGGGCCGATTTCCGACCGCTTCGGGCGCAAGCCGCCGCTCTATTTCGGCCTGGCGCTGTACACCGCCGCCTCGGTCGGCTGCGCGCTGGCCTGGTCGATCGAGGCGCTGATCGGCTTCCGCTTCCTGCAGGCGCTCGGCGGCTGCGCCGGCGTAGTGGTCAGCCGCGCGGTGGTGCGCGACCGCTTCGACCATAACGAGGCGGCGCGCGTGTTCTCGCTGCTGATGCTGGTGATGGGCGTCTCGCCGATCCTGGCGCCGCTGGCCGGCGGCTATCTCGCCGTCGCGTTCGGCTGGCGCACCATCTTCGCGCTGCTCGCGGCCATCGGGTTTGCGACTGCCGTGCTGGTCCACATGCGCCTCGACGAAACCCTCGACCCGTCACGCGCCACCGCCACGATCCGCCCCGGCCTGATCCTGCGCAATTACGTCATCGTGCTGCGCGACCGGCATTTCCTGCGCTACACGCTGTCCAATTCCTGCGCGCTGGCCGGCATGTTCGCCTACATCTCCGGCTCGCCGTTCGTGCTGATGCGCCTCTACGGCGTGTCGCCGGAACATTACGGCCTCTATTTCGGCGCGAACGCCTTCGGCCTGATCGGGCTGTCCCAGTTCAACCGCCACCTGCTCCGGCACTTCTCGTTCGAGGCGATCCTGCCGGTCGCATTCGGGGCCATGATGGTCTGCGGCCTGTTCGTGATGGTCGCCGGCACCCTGCACCTGCCGCTGGCCTGGTTCGCGGCGGGCCTGTTCCTGTTCGTCAGCGGCATCGGCCTGGTCGGCCCGAACAGCGCCGCCGGCGCGATGAGCAATCACCCGGAGCGCGCCGGCTCGGCCGCCGCCCTGTTCGGCACCATGCAATTTTCGGTGGCGGCGCTGGCCAGCGGCCTGGTCAGCGTATTCCACGACGGCAGCGCGCGGCCGATGACGTGGATCATCGGGCTTTCGGCCGCGCTCGCCTTCGCGACCTTCATGCTGCTCAAGCCCGGTGCGGCCGCGGACACGCCCGCGCCACGTTTGACCGCGGGCGCGCGCGCCTTCGAGCCCGGCGAAAACTGACGTTCTTCAGGCCAGTTCCTCCTGCTTCAGCTCCTCGAAGCGCTTGCCCATTTTCTCGAGCATGGGCTTATCGAAATCCTTGCGCGCGGCCTTGAAGAATTCCGACTCCTCTTCTTCGACGTGATGTTCGACGAGGTCCTTGAGCACCTTGCAGCGCGCCTGCCAGCTGTGGGATTCCACACGTCGCGCGCGCTTCAGGCCCGTCAGCAATTGCTCGACCAGCGCGTGCTCCTCCTCCCCCTCCAAGGCAAGCTCCTGTTCCTCCTCGCCCTTCTGCTTCAAGGCGCTGTAGAACACCTTGTCCTCGGCGTGCGAGTGCGCCGTCAGGGCGGCCGCCATCTGGTCGAACAGCGTCTTGCGTTTGCCGCCGTCATCCTCTCCCAGAATCTTGTCGAGCAGCTTCTTGACCTCGTCGTGGTCGTTTTTCAGCGCTTCCAACAGTGCCATGGCGAACTCCTGCCTCACTGGAACATGCGCTAAGGAACGCGCCAGCATCGGCGCTGGTAGCTGATCGACAAGGCCATTTTTAGCCGAGATGGAATCTTCTCCATCCGGTCCGGCTCGGCGGCTGTCGGCCGCGGCTTTCGCGCAGGCCGAGAGGCTGCTAGTTTCGCGGGTCCGGCCTGTTCATTGTCCGACCCACCGAACCGCCGGCCGGCGAGAAGGAACGATGAGCATCGCCCAGTTGCACGACGACCGCGACGACCTCGGCGCGCTGATGGCGCGGCTCGGCCAGGAGGCGCGGGCCGCCGCCGGCGTGCTGGCGAAGGCGCCGCGCGCCGCCAAGGACGCCGCCTTGCGTCATGCCGCCGACGCGGTGCGCGCGGATGCGGCGGGGATCCTGGAGGCCAACCGCCGCGACGTCGAGGCAGCCGCCGCCCAGGGCACCGGCGGCGCGATGCTGGACCGTTTGCGCCTCGACCCCACGCGGCTGGAAGCGATCGCCGCCGGGCTGGAAGCGGTGGCCGAGCTGGACGATCCGGTCGGCACCGTGCTGGCCGCCTGGACCCGGCCCAACGGCCTGCGGATCGAGCGGGTGCGGGTGCCGATCGGCGTCATCGGCATTGTCTATGAAAGCCGCCCGAACGTGACCGCCGACGCGGGCGCACTGTGCCTGAAGGCCGGCAACGCGGCGATCCTGCGCGGCGGCTCCGAAAGCGCGGCGTCGAGCCGGGCGATCCACGCCTGCCTGACCGCCGGCCTGCGCGCCGCCGGCCTGCCCGAAGCCGCGATCCAGCACGTGCCGGTCACGGACCGCGCGGCGGTCGGCATCATGCTGGCCGACATGGCGGAATGGATCGACCTGGTCGTGCCGCGCGGCGGCAAGAGCCTGGTCGCCCGTGTCCAGCGCGAGGCGCAGGTTCCCGTACTCGGCCATCTCGAAGGCATCTGCCACGTCTATGTCGACGGCGCGGCCGACCTCGACATGGCCCGGAACATCGTGCTCAACGCCAAGATGCGGCGCCCCGGCGTCTGCGGCGCGGCCGAGACCCTGCTGGTCGACCGCGCCTGCGCCGCGACACATCTGAAGCCGCTGGTCGGCGCGCTGATCGAGGCCGGCTGCGCGGTGCGCGGCGACGCCGCCGTGTGCGACGCCGACGGCCGGGCGACGGCCGCGGCCGAGCAGGATTGGGACACCGAATATCTCGACGCCGTCATCTCCGCCCGCGTGGTCGACGGGGTCGACGACGCGATCGCGCATATCGCCGCCCATGGCACGCAGCACACGGATTCGATCGTCACCGGCGATGACGCCGCCGCCGCCCGCTTCCTGGACGAGGTCGACAGCGCGATCGTGCTGCACAACGCATCGACCCAGTTCGCCGACGGCGGCGAGTTCGGCATGGGCGCCGAGATCGGCATCGCCACCGGCAAGCTGCATGCGCGCGGCCCGGTCGGCGTCGAGCAATTGACCACCTTCAAATACCGCGTGCGCGGCACCGGCCAGACCCGGCCCTGACCGGCCGCGGTACGCGCACAGGCCTTCCGTTGCGCCCCGCCGCCCGCGCCGTAGCGGCGCGCCCCGGACCGGGGCGGCGCATCGGCCTGCTCGGCGGCTCGTTCAACCCGGCGCATGACGGCCACCGCCATATCAGCCTGGTGGCCTTGCGCACGCTGGCGCTCGACCAGGTCTGGTGGCTGGTCTCGCCCCAGAACCCGTTGAAGCCCCGCGCCGGCATGGCCCCGCTGGCCGAGCGGCTGGCCTGGGCCAGGGCCGTGGCCGCACATCCACGCATCGCGGTCACCGACTTGGAGAGCCGGCTCGGCACCCGATATACCGCCGACACGCTCGCCGCCTTGCGCGCCGAATGTCGTGGGACGCACTTCGTCTGGCTGATGGGCGCCGACAACATGATCGAATTCGACCGCTGGCGATCCTGGACGAAGATCGCCGAGACCGTGCCGATCGCGGTGATCGACCGGCCCGGCTATCTCCACCGGGCGCTGGCGAGCACGTTCGCCCGACGCTACGCTCAGGCCCGCGTCCCGGCCGAGGCCGCACGGCTGCTGCCGACCATGCCGCCGCCGGCGTGGACGGTGGTGCGCGCGCGGCTGCACCCGGCCTCCGCCACCGCGATCCGGGCGCGATCGAACGCCCAAAGTCCATCCCGCGTTAGCAAGACCAGGCCCAACGCCAAGGAACCAGGATGAGCACCGAGACCCTCGCCCGTCCACATCCATCCACGCCCGCCGATGCCGCATCGGACGCCGGCGCATTGCGGCAACGCTATGCCGCGGTACGGGCGCTCAGCCGCACGCTGGCGGCGCCGCTTTCGGCGGAGGACCAGACGGTCCAGACCATGCCGGACGTCAGCCCGACCAAATGGCACCTGGCGCACACGACCTGGTTCTTCGAGACGTTCGTGCTGCACGCCTTCGATTCCGGCTATGCGGACTATCACCCGGACTTCAACTACCTGTTCAACTCCTATTACGAGGCGGTCGGGCCGCGCCATCCGCGCGTCGAGCGCGGCTTCCTGACCCGGCCGCCGCTCGAAGCCGTCCTGGCCTATCGCGACCACGTCGACGCCGCCATGCTGCGCCTGCTCGACCGCGACCTTCCCGCTGAGGCCACCGGGCTGGTCACGCTCGGCCTCAATCACGAGCAGCAGCATCAGGAGCTGATCGTCACCGACATCAAGCACGTCCTGTCCTGCAACCCGCTGTCGCCCGCTTACGTTCCGGCGCCCGAGGGCGCCCATCATCCGGCCGGGCCGCTCCGGTTCGTCGGGTTCGCGGGCGGCGTGCTGCCGATCGGCCACGACGGCGCCGGCTTCGCCTTCGACAATGAGGGGCCGGTCCACGACTCTGTGGTGCCCGATTTCGGCCTGGCCAGCCGGCCGGTGACCAACCGCGAATTCGCCGACTTCATCGAGGACGGCGGCTATGCCCGGCCGCTGCACTGGCTGTCCGATGGCTGGGCTACGGTGCAGGCCCGCGGCTGGAACGCGCCGCTCTACTGGCGCCGGGGCGAGGACGGCCATTGGTGGCATTTCACCGTGCACGGCCTGCGGCCGCTCGATCCTGACGCGCCGGTCAGCCATGTCAGCCTGTACGAGGCGGCGGCCTATGCCGAATGGGCCGGCAAGCGCCTGCCGACCGAGGAGGAATGGGAAGTGGCGGCGCGCAGACAGCCGGTCGCCGGGCATTTCCTGGACGGCACGGCGGAAGAGCCCCGAGCCGCGGCCCCCAACACGGACAGCGACGTCCCCGTCCAGCTTTTCGGCGACGTGTGGGAATGGACGCGCAGCGCCTACAGCCCCTATCCCGGCTTCCGGCCGGCGGTGGGCGCGGTCGGCGAGTACAACGGCAAGTTCATGTGCGGCCAGATGGTGCTGCGCGGCGGCTCCTGCGCCACGCCGCCGGGGCATGTCCGGCCGACCTATCGCAACTTCTTCCCACCCGACGCACGCTGGCAGTTCAGCGGCCTGCGCCTGGCCGAGGACAGTTAGACCGTTGCGGCGAAAGCGCGCATTCCGTATCCTGATCGCAGGCGGAGATGATCCGCCCGACGTCGGAGGCGGCCCAACGATCCATGGCATTGGTTTCGCGGCGGCAATGAGCCGCACCCAATCTTGGCGGTGCCTCCGACCTGCAGGAGGTTCCGAACCCTGACACGCGACATCCGCCGACGGGAAAGTGATGCGCTTCTCGCACTCGTGCTCGACACCCTCGACGATGGCCAGGCCGAATCGGTCGTCACCATCGACCTCGAGGGCAAAACCTCCATCGCCGACTACATGGTGATCGCCAGCGGCCGCTCGGCGCGCCAGGTCGGCGCGCTGGCCCAACATCTGGTCGACCGGCTGAAGATGCCGGGCGCCGCCGGGCCGCGCGTCCAGGGCGCGGCGCAGGGTGACTGGGTGGTGATCGACACGGGTGACATCATCGTGCACCTGTTCCGGCCCGAAGTGCGCGAATTCTATAATCTCGAGCGCATGTGGTCGCTCGACCTGCCGGGCGAGCGCGCCGCCCTTTAGCCCAGATGGAAATCGTGGTCGCCGCGATCGGGCGCGCCCGCGCGGCGCCGGAGCAGGCGCTTGCCGAGCAGTACTTGGCGCGCGCCGGTGCGCTCGGCGCCGGCCTCGGGCTCGGTCCCTGCCGGCTGGTGGAGGCGGAGGACCGGCGGCCCGGCCCGGTGGACCGCCGCCGCACCCGCGACGCCGCCCTGCTGCGCGCCGCCCTGCCGGCGGGACAGCCCTTCGTCGCGCTCGACGCGGGCGGGACCGCGCTGGACAGCCCCGGCTTCGCCCGCCGGCTCGCCGACTGGCGCGACCAGGGCCACCGGGCGCTCGGCTTCGTGATCGGCGGCGCCGACGGGCTCGACCCCGCGCTGCGCGGCGAGGCCGCCGCCTGCCTGGCGTTCGGGCCGATGATCTGGCCGCACCTCCTGGCGCGCACGATGCTGGCCGAGCAGATCTACCGCGCGATCAGCATCCTGGCCGACCATCCCTACCACCGTGCCTGAGCGGACAGGGCCAATCGCCGCTTACGGTCCGGTCCGGCTTCGGGTAATGAAGACGGCATGGGTGGGCAACCCCGTCATCGCTGGCGGATCGCGACCTG
This sequence comes from Hyphomicrobiales bacterium, assembly GCA_040255145.1. Lineage (GTDB taxonomy): Bacteria > Pseudomonadota > Alphaproteobacteria > JBDZUN01 > JBDZUN01 > JBDZUN01. The sequence continues at coordinate 9,383 of JBDZUN010000089.1, forward strand.
GCTGATGCTCGGCGCGGCGATCGCGCCCGGGCTTCAGGCGGTCCGCGCCGAGGATGCGCCGCCGCGCAGCCTGGGCGACCTTTACCGTGCGCTGAAATCCCAGCAGCACGACATGGCCGCGCGGCAGGCGCGCGAAAAGGCGCTGCGCGGCGAGGCCGAAACGCTGCACGCGCAAGTGGCGCGCCTGCGTGCGCAGATGATCGAGACCGCCGCGCGCCTGCAGGCGCAGGAGGATAAGGTCTCCGCCCTGGAAACCGCACTGGCCGAATCCACGGCGCGCGACGCCGCGTTGAAGCAGAACCTCGACCGCAACGACCATTCGGCCGCGCAGACCCTGACGGCGCTGGAGCGGATCGCGTTGCGGCCGCCGGCCGCGATCATCGGCCGGCCGGTCGACGACGCGGTCGACACGATCCGCACCGCCATGCTGCTGGGTGCGGTGGTGCCGCAGGTCGAGGCGGATGCGGCGAAGCTGCGCACGCAGATCGAAGACCTGCGCGCCTCGCGCCGGCGCACCGAGGCCAGGCGCGCCTCCCTGGCCGAGGCGTCGCAGACCCTGGGCGCCGAACGCACCAAGCTGGCCGCGCTGGTCCAGGCCAAGCAGGATCAGGAGACCGGCAAGCGCACGGAGGCGGCCCAGGAGGCGGAGCGCGCCAAGGCGATCAGCGCCAAGGCCGACGACCTCAAGGACCTGATCGCCTCGCTGGAGAAGGAGGCGGCGGCGCGGAGGGCCGCGGCAAAGGCGCGCGCCGAGGCGCAGGCCAAGGCGCGCGCGCAGGAGCTGGCCCGGCGCAAGGCCGAGGCGGAGGCGGAGGGACGGTCGGCCGCCGCCGTGACCATGCCGCCGCCGAAGCCGCCGGCCG
>JBDZUN010000089.1:10255-12547 GCA_040255145.1 Hyphomicrobiales bacterium
GCCTTCGCGCGGCTCAAGGGCCACGTCCAGATGCCCGCCCGCGGCACGGTCGTGACCTGGTATGGCCAGAAGGATCCCTATGGCATGCGTGCCCGCGGCATCACGATCGCGACCCATGGCGGCGCGACCGTCACCGCGCCCTGCGCCGGCAAGGTCGTGTTCGCCGGGACGTTCCGCAACTACGGGCAACTCTTGATCATCTCTCCCGCCGACGGATACCATGTGCTGCTCGCCGGGCTGGCGCGAATCGACACCACCCGGGGGCAATTCCTCCTAATGGGAGAACCGGTAGGCCAGATGGCATCCGCGCCCCGTTCCGCGGCCGGCGGAACGGCCGGAATCGACGCCGAGCCGCGCCTCTACGTAGAATTCCGCCGAAACGGCGATCCAATCGATCCAGCGCAGTGGCTCGCATCGAGCGAAAAAAAGGTTACCGGATAATGCGCAAAATCCTGCTCGGCGTGTTCGCGGGCTTCTGCCTCGCCTGCCTGGTCGTGCCGCTCGCCTCGAACGCCGCAGACAGCGACACCTATCATCAGCTCAACCTGTTCGGCGACGTGTTCGAGCGCGTGCGCGCCGATTACGTCGAGAAGGTCGACGATTCCAAGCTGATCGAGGCGGCGATCAACGGCATGCTGACCTCGCTCGACCCGCATTCGAGCTATATGAACCCCAAGAATTACCGCGAGATGCAGATCCAGACCCGGGGCGAGTTCGGCGGCCTGGGGATCGAGGTCACGATGGAGAACAGCGTCATCAAGGTGGTGACGCCGATCGACGACACCCCTGCCTCGCGCGCCGGGATCAAGCCGGGCGACCTGATCGTCCAGATCGACCAGAAGCCGGTGATGGGCATGACCCTGAGCGACGCGGTCGAACAGATGCGCGGGCCGGTCGGCAGCAAGATCACGCTGACGATCCAGCGCAAGGGGACCGACCAGCCATTCGACGTCACGCTGACCCGTGACACGATCCAGATCCAGTCGGTCCGCTGGCACAAGGAAAAGAACAATATCGGCTATATCCGCATCACCTCGTTCAACGAGCAGACCGACACCAAGCTCGAACAGGCATTGAAGGAGCTGGACAATCCGTCGGGAAGCATGGTCGGCCTGATCCTGGACCTGCGCAACAATCCGGGCGGGCTGCTCGACCAAGCGATCGCGGTGTCGGACGCCTTCCTCGACCACGGCGAGATCGTGTCGACCCGCGGCCGGCACCCCGAGGACACCCAGCGCTTCAACGCCCATAAGGGCGACATGCTGCACGGCAAGCCGATGATCGTCCTGATCAACGGCGGCTCGGCGTCCGCGTCGGAAATCGTCGCCGGCGCGCTGCAGGACCATCGGCGGGCGATCCTCCTCGGCACCAAGTCGTTCGGCAAGGGATCGGTCCAGACGATCATCCCGCTCGGCTCCGACGGCGCCCTGCGGCTCACCACCGCGCTCTACTACACGCCGTCGGGCCGCTCGATCCAGGCCAAGGGGATCGAGCCTGACATCTTGGTCGAACAGGCGCGGGTCGAGCCGCTGACCGGCAAGCTGCACCTGCCGAGCGAGGCCGACCTGCGCGGCCATCTGGTGGTCGACGACAAGACGACGGGCGAAAAGGCGCCCGTGGTGCCCGTCGCGCCGCAGAAGAACACCGCGCCGCAAAGCCAGAAGGCGCCGAAGGCGCCCGGCACCACCGCCACCCCCGGCACCAAGGCGCCGGAGGGCGGGACCGACCTGGACGACGACCAGTCATCGGAGCCCGAGATCGGCTCGGCCCAGGATTATCAGCTCGCTTATGCGGTCGACCTGCTGCACGGCATCGCGCTGATGGACAAGCGCGCGGCACAGTGACGTGCCGGTGACGTGGCAACCGGGCGTCCCGACGTGACGCGGAATCGCCCGATCCGTATTCGCGGCGGAGGGGCCGTGCGCGCACGCGGCAGTGCCGGCGGCGCAGTGCTGGCCGGCGCGTGGATCGTCGTGGTGCTGGCGCTGATCGGCGTCGTGTTCTGGGTGCGCGCGCAGCCCGATACCGGCGGCGCGGGCCGCCGCGTCGTGCTGGCATTGCCGTCGGTCACGACCGAGCGGACCGAGGAGTTGATCCGCCCAACGCCGGCGGCGGAACCCCAGTCCACCCCCTCACCGCTCGCCGCGCAACCACCCGCGCCCCCGGCGCCGGAGGTCACGGGCGGCGCGCCGCTGCCGGTCGTCCAGGGTCCGGACGGCAAGATCGCGCTCGCCCCCGCGCCGGACCCGCGCCTGGTCGCGACCACCGCCAGCGGCGCCCTGCCGGTGGTCG
>JBDZUN010000090.1:0-5391 GCA_040255145.1 Hyphomicrobiales bacterium
AAGATGATCCGCCTGTCGGCCGAGGCGGAGCCGGAGATCTACGCCACGACGCGCATGTTCGGCACGGTGCTGGAAAACGTGGTGATCGACCCGGCGACACGCAAGCTCGACCTCGACGACGCCTCGCTTACCGAGAACACGCGCGGTGCCTACCCGCTGTCGGCGATCCCGAACGCCAGCGCAACGGGCGTGACCGGCCACCCGAAGAACATCATCCTGCTGACCGCGGACGCCTTCGGTGTCATGCCGCCGATCGCCAAGCTGACGCCCAGCCAGGCGATGTACCACTTCCTGTCCGGCTACACCGCCAAGGTGGCTGGTACGGAAAAGGGCCTGGGCAAGGAGCCGCAGGCGACGTTTTCCACCTGCTTCGGCGCGCCGTTCATGCCGCGCCACCCCAGCGAATACGGCAATCTGCTGCGCGACAAGATCCGCGACTACGAGGTCGATTGCTGGCTGGTCAATACCGGCTGGACCGGCGGCGCCTTCGGCACCGGCAAGCGGATGCCGATCAAGGAAACGCGCGCCCTGCTCGCCGCCGCGCTCAACGGCTCGCTGGCCAAGGCGCCGATGCGCACCGACGCGCATTTCGGCTTCCAGGTGCCGACGGCGGTGCCGGGGGTCGATTCCAATATCTTGAACCCGCGCGGCACCTGGGCCGATCCGGTGGCCTACGACAAGCAGGCGCAGAAGCTGGTCAAGATGTTCGTCGACAACTTCCAGCAATTCGAATCGCACGTCGAACCCGACGTTCGCGCCGCGGCGCCCAAAGCGGCCTGAACCCGGCGGTTCGCCCGCATCCCAAAGGGCCGGCCTTCGCGCCGGCCCTTTTTGTTTCGGCCACGCGGCGCTAGCTTCGAGGCAATAAGGGAGGACCGCATGGATTACGAGCAGATCACCTACGAGGTCGACGACATGGTCGCGACCGTCACCCTGAACCGGCCCGACAAGCTGAACGCCTGGACGGCGCAGATGGGCGACGAAATCCGCGACGCGCTGACGCAGGCAGGCCGGGACGAAGCGGTGCGCGTCATCGTCATCACCGGCGCCGGGCGCGGCTTCTGCGCGGGCGCCGACATGGCGGTGCTGGACAAGGTCAGCGCGGGCGTGCGCGAGAAGGGCGCCGACTGGGCGGCCAATGCCTCGGCCGGCCGCCAGGCCAATGACGGCAAGGAAGCGAAATTCCGCTACATGATCGAGGTGCCGAAGCCCATCATCGGCGCCATCAACGGCCCGGCCGCAGGGATCGGCTTCGTCCTGCCGCTCTATTGCGACATACGGCTCGCGTCCGACAGCGCGTTCTTCCTGACCGCCTTCGCCCAGCGCGGCGTGCCGGCCGAGCATGGCTCCGCCTGGTTGCTGCCGCGCCTGATCGGGCCCGGTCCGGCGATGGACATCATGTTCTCGTCCCGCCGCGTCCACGCCGACGAGGCCCTGCGCTTCGGCCTGGTCAGCCAGGTGTTCCCGGAGGCCACGTTCCACACCCAGGTCCGCGACTATGCGCGCACGCTGGCCCAGCGCAGCTCACCCCTGTCGCTGCGCAAGATGAAGCAAGAGATCTGGGCCGGGCTGGAACAGACCTTCGGCCAGGCCATCGACCTGTTCGAGCGCGACCTGGTCGACTGCTTCGCCAGCGACGATTTCCGCGAGGGCGTCGCCCATTTCGTCGAGAAGCGCGCACCGGCCTTCACCGGACGGTGAGCAGACGGCATTTGCACGCGCCTGCTGCGGCGTGGAATAATCGTTCGTAATAAAACATCGTGCCGACGCCCCGATGACAAGGGCGGGGCGCCAAGCAGACGGAACGGGAGGACATGACGGAACGCACCTTGCGCGGCAAGGTCGCCATCGCCGGCATCGGCGAGACGACCTATTACAAGCGTGGCCAATCGCCCGACGCCGAATTCAAGCTCGCGCTCAAGGCCATCCTGGCGGCGTGCGAGGATGCCGGCATCGACCCGCGCGAGATTGACGGCTTCACCTCCTATTCCAACGATCGCAACGACGCCTCGCGGCTCGCTGCCGCCCTGGGTATCAAGGAATTGCGCTACGCCGCCATGCAATGGGGCGGCGGCGGCGGCGGCGGTTCGGGCGCCGTCGGTCATGCCGCCGCGGCGGTCGCGACCGGCATGGCCAACTGCGTCGTCACCTTCCGCGCGCTGGCGCAGGGGCAGTTCGGCCGCTTCGGCCAGGCGCCGCGTTCGCCCGGCGTGTCCGGGGAGGCGGCCTTCACCATGCCCTATGGCGTGATGTCGCCGGCGCAGATGTTCGCCATGCGCTGCACCCGCCTGATGTTCGAGCACGGCATCGACCAGGAGACGTTCAAGGCGGTCGCGCTGGCCGCCTATCACCACGCCCAGAACAATCCACGCGCGGTGATGCACGGGCGGCCGCTGACGCCGGAGGGCTACGACCAGTCGCGCTGGATCGTCGAGCCGTTCCACCTGTTCGACTGCTGCCTGGAAAACGACGGAGCCGCCGCGCTGATCGTGGTGCCGGCCGAGCGGGCCAAGGACCTCAAGCCCAAGAAGCAGGTCTATGTCATGGGCATCGCGCAGGGCTCGGAATACCGGGCGGGCGCCGGCGCGCACAACAACCCCGACTACGCCACGTCGAGCTTCAAGCAAATGGCGCCGCGCCTCTACGCCATGGCCGGCGTCGGGCCAAAGGACGTCGACGTGGTGCAGTCCTACGAGAACTTCACCGGCGGCGTCGTGATGGCGCTGATCGAGCACGGCTTCTGCACCTATGACGGCGCCAACGAATTCCTGACCTTCGACAACCTGATCGCGCCGTCGGGCAAGCTGCCGCTCAATACCTCGGGCGGCAACATGGCCGAGTGCTACATGCACGGGCTGGAGCTGCAGCTCGAGGCGGTGCGCCAGATCCGCGGCGAATCGCCCAACCAGGTGCCCGAGGCCAAGGTCGCCCTGGTCAATTCCGGCCCGATGGTGACGCCGGCCAGCAACATGATCCTCGGCACGCGGGAGGCGCTCGGATGAGCACGACGGACACGGCGCCGGCCAAGGCCGGATCGACCTACCTGCCCACCGGCATGCCGCAGCCGCGCCCGGCGCGCGACAGGCTGGACGGACCCTTCTGGGCCGCGGCGGTGGAGGGCCGGCTGCTGGTCCAGCGGTGCAAGTCCTGCCGCGGCTGGCAATGGGCGCCGGAATGGATCTGCCATCGCTGCCATTCCTTCGACCTAGATTTCGAGCCGGTTTCCGGCAAGGGCCGGATTTATTCGTGGGAGCGGGCGTGGCACCCGGTCCATCCAGCGTTGAAGGAGCACGGCCCCTACATCGTCGTCCTGGTCGAGTTGCCGGATGCCGACAATGTCCGCATGGTCGGCAACCTGCTCGGCGATCCACTGCAGGACATCCCGATCGGGGCGGAGGTCGAGGCGGTGTTCGAGCGCCACGACGAGGGCGAGGCCCCCTTCGCCCTGGTCCAGTGGCGCCTGGTGTGACGGTTAGAAGGAGACAGCCATGACGATCAATCAGCCGAACCTGTGGCGGCTCGATACCCCGGGCCATGAAGGCTGGGCGCGCACGGCGCGGCCCGACGACCCGAACAGATACTTCATGGTCTCCGCCGACACCCACGCCAACGAGCCCGGCATGCTGTGGCATGAGCGGATCGACGCGAAGTACCGCGACCGCCTGCCCAAGATCGAGCGCGACGAGAACGGCGTGCTGTGGCAATCGTCGGAGGGCTATCGCAAGACCCGCCTGATCGAAAGCCAGTTCGAGGGCGAGGACAAGGTGCGCGCCGATTCCGGCCGTGACCCGCAGGACCGCCTCCGCGACCACGACCGCGACGGCATCGACGTCGAGGTCATCTTCCCCAACAAGGGCCTCGCCATGTGGGCGACCCCCGACGCGGAATTCGCGAACGCGATGTGCCGCGTCTACAACGACTGGGCGTGGGAGCAGTTCGGCCCCCATCCCGGCCGCATGCTGCCCGTGGCTTGCGTCGCCACCGGCGACCTGCCCGGCACGCTGAAGGAGATCGCGCGCTGCGCCGAGATGGGCTATCGCGCCGTCACGCTGCCGTGCAAGCCGGTCTGGGGCGCCCATGACGCGCGCCAGGACAATTACAATCTGCCGGTGTTCGACCCGCTTTGGGCGCTGATCGAGGAGACCGGACTGCCGATCACCTTCCACGTCTCGACCGGCCGCGACCCGCGCGCGTCGAAGGGCAATGGCGGCGCGGTGATCAACTACGTCTCGCATTCGCTGGCGCCGACCATCGAGCCGATGGCCAACCTGTGCAGTTCCGGCGTGCTCGACCGCTTCCCCAAGATCAAGTTCGCCACGATCGAGGCCGGCATCGGCTGGGTGCCGTGGGCGCTGCAGGCGATGGACGAGGCCTACCTCAAGCATCACATGTGGGTGCGGCCGCGGCTGCAGCACGGCCTGCCCAGTGACTACTACAAAGCGCACGGCTTCTCGTCGTTCCAGGAGGACCCGCCCGGCCTCGACATGGCCGAGCGCTACGGCCTCGCCGACAACTTCCTGTGGGCCAACGACTATCCACACCACGAAGGCACCTGGCCGCATTCGGCCGAGGCGATCGAGCGCACCATGGGCGGCCTGTCGGAGGAGGCGCGCGCCAAGGTGCTCGGCCTGAATGCCGCCAAGCTGTTCGGCATCGAGGTTCCGGCATCGAAGCGCCTCGGCGCGGCGGCCTGACGTGGCCGACGCGCAAGACGGCCGCATCACCTCGCCCTTCGGTGGGCGCTCGACCGCGCGCGAGGTGGTGGCCGGCCACGACCTGACCGGCAAGGTCGCGATCGTCACCGGCGGCGCGACCGGCATCGGCATCGAGACCGCCCGCGCGCTGGCCGAGGCCGGCGCGGAAGCCGTGCTGGCGGTGCGCAATCACGAAATCGGCGATGCTGCCGCCGCCGACATTAACCGGACGGCGAAAGGCCCGAAGGCGCGGGTCGCGCACCTGGACCTCGCCGACCTCGCCAGCGTGCGCGCCTTTGCCGAGGCCTGGGGCGACCGGCCGCTGCACCTCCTGATCAACAATGCCGGCGTGATGGCCTGTCCGCTCGCCTACACCGCCGACGACCTGGAGATGCAGTTCGGCACCAATCATTTCGGCCATTACCTGCTGTCGATCCTGCTGGCGCCGGCGCTGCGGAAGGCCGCCGACCAGACCGGCAAGGCGAGCCGGCTGGTCTCGCTGTCATCCGCCGCGCATCGGCGCAGCGATGTCGATTTCGACGATCCGCACTTTCGCAAGCGCCCCTACGACCGCTGGATTTCCTATGGCCAGTCCAAGACGGCCAATGCCCTGTTCGCGATCGGCTTCCACGAACGCTTCAAGGACCAGGGCATCGCGGCCAATTCGGTCATGCCGGGCGGCATCCTGACGCCGCTG
>JBDZUN010000090.1:5401-12461 GCA_040255145.1 Hyphomicrobiales bacterium
CTGCAACGGCACATGACCAAGGAAGAGATGATCGAACTCGGCTGGATCGACGAAGCCGGCAACCTCAAGGCACAGGGCTTCAAGACGCCGGAACAGGGTGCCTCGACCTCGGTCTGGGCGGCGATCGGGCCGGAACTCGAAGGCGCCGGCGGGCTCTACCTCGAAAACTGTGCGCAGGCGCGGCCCGCGACGCCGGAGAAGCCGTTGCTCGGCGTCCACCCCTGGGCGCTGAACCGGGATTCGGCCGAACGGCTGTGGGCGCTGTCGCGGCAGACGACCGGCGCGGGGTAAGAACCAAATCCTCGTTCCGGCCGCGGCGCGGCGGAAAGTCAGAACCTCACCCGATACGCAGCGAATAGAGCCCGGCGCGCGCCCGGCAGCCGACTAGGCATGGAAATGATCATTGAATGATGATAATTTCCATGCACGAAAGGAGGCGTGGACATGCGCACGACACTGGCACTGGACGACGACTTGGTCGCCGAAGCCCACGCGCTGACCGGCCTGAAGGAAAAGTCCAGCTTGGTCCGCGAAGCTCTCAGGGCACTGATCGAGCGTGAAAGCGCACGCCGCCTTGCCCGACTCGGTGGTAGCGAGCCAAATCTGAGCGCGCCGCCGCGACGTCGGCCCACGACGCCGTGATTCTGGCGGACACATCAATCTGGATAAACCACCTACGTTACAGCGACCTGGTCCTCGCAAGCCTGCTCGATGCGGGCCATGTGCTCATCCACCCTTTCGTCATCGGCGAACTGGCGCTTGGCAGTCTTCGGCAACGCGCGCTGATCCTGAATGCGCTGTCCCGGCTGCCTCAGGCGAAGTCCGCAACAGACGCGGAAGTCCTGCATCTCATTGCGCGCCATGCGCTAGCCGGGCGCGGCATCGGCTATGTCGACGCCCACCTGCTCGCGGCGGTCCGGTTGACAGAAGGCGCAAGGCTGTGGACGACCGACAGGCGACTCGGCGCCGTTGCCGGCGCGCTCGGCCTAGCGGCGCGCCCTTAGAACACGCAGGCCAATCGCCGCGGAGCGGTGCTATGATCGCGAAAACGCCCTCGGACACCGGAAGGAATCGCCGCGATGATCGAGCTGCACTACTGGCCGACGCCGAATTCCCACAAGATCACGATGTTTCTCGAGGAAGCCGGGGTCGACTACGCGATCAAGACCATCGACATCGGAGCGGGCGAGCAGTTCAGGCCGGACTTCCTGGCGATCAGCCCGAACAACCGCATGCCCGCCATCGTCGACACCGCGCCGCAGGGCGGCGGCGCGCCGCTCTCCGTCTTCGAATCGGGTGCGATCCTGGTCTATCTAGCCGAGAAAACCGGCAAGTTCCTGCCTACCGAGACCCGCGCCCGTGTCGCCACGCTGGAATGGCTGTTCTGGCAGATGGCCGGCCTCGGCCCGATGGCGGGCCAGAACAACCATTTCGCCAATTACGCGCCGGAGAAGCTGTCCTACGCCATCGACCGCTATCGCAACGAGACCAACCGGCTCTACGGCGTGCTCGACACCCGCCTCGGCAAGACCGGCGCATTCCTCGCGGGTGCGGACTATTCCATCGCGGACATGGCGTCCTATCCATGGGTCAAACTGTACGAACGGCTGGGCCAGGACATCGCAGAATTCCCGAACGTGAAACGCTGGCTGGATGCGATCGGCGCGCGGCCGGCGACCGCGCGCGCCTATGCCCAGGGCGACGCCGAACGCTACAAGGGCGCGATCATCACCGAGGAAAGCCGCAAGGTCCTGTTCGGCCAGACCGCGAGGTCGGTGGCCGGCCCGGCGGGGCGCGCCTGACGGCGCGGCCGGACATGCTGGTCGTGACCACCCACAAGGTCGAGGGGCAGCGGGTCGAGCAATATTTCGGGCTGGTGGCCGGCGAGGCGATCCTGGGGGCCAACATTTTCCGCGATCTGTTCGCCGCCGTGCGCGACGTGGTCGGCGGCCGTTCCGGCGCCTATGAGCGCGTGCTGGCCGATGCGCGCCAGACCGCGATCGCCGAGATGACCGCCGAGGCCGCCGAGGCCGGCGCCAACGCGGTGATCGGCGTCGATATCGACTACCAGACGGTCGGCCGGGACGGCAGCATGCTGATGGTGACGGCATGCGGCACCGCGGTACGGATCGCCTGAGCGGCGTCATCCGCCCCTTGCCTTGCGGCCCCCGATGCCTAGATTCGATCCATCATGAGCCGGCGTCGAACCGGCCGGTCAAAATGAGGCGCAGATGGCGACGAAGAAGGTTACCGACGCATCGTTCGGCCAGGATGTGCTGCAGTCGCAGACACCCGTCGTGGTCGATTTCTGGGCGGAATGGTGCGGCCCTTGTAAGATGATCGGCCCGGCGCTCGAAGAGATCGCCGCCGAGTTGGGCGAGCGCGTCACAGTCGCCAAGATCAATATCGACGAGAACCCGGGCACGCCGACCAAATACGGCGTGCGCGGCATTCCCACCCTGATGCTGTTCAAGGACGGCCAGGTCGCCGCCACCAAGATCGGCGCCATGCCGAAGAGCAAGATCGCCGAGTGGATCGAGGCCTCGGTCTAAGCCGAAATCTACGGCACCGAATGATGGCCGCCCAGTGGGGCGGCCATCTGCATTTTCAGTCGTTCTCGGTCAGCACCCGCCCCGCCAGGTAGAGCGAGCCGCAGATCAGGACGCGCGCGGCCGGCTGTCCCGGCGTCGCGGCGACGTCGAGCGTGGCGGCCGGCTCGGCCGGCAAGCCGGCTTCGCGCGCCGCCGCCGCCAGAACCTCCGCCGGCAGGGCGTTCGCCTCGCCAGGGATCGTCACGGTGCGCACGTGGTGCGCGAGCCCCGCGAACGACGCGAAGAAGCCGTGCGGGTCCTTGGTGTTAAGCATGCCGACAACGAGGTGCAGCGGCATCGGCGCGCGCTCCTCCATATCGGCCATGGCCTGCGCCAGCACGCGCCCGGCGGCTGGGTTGTGGCCGCCGTCGAGCCAGAGTTCGGCATCCTGACCGAGCCGCGCGACCAGCGGCCCGCGGCGCAGGCGTTGCAGCCGCGCCGGCCACCGGACAGCGCCGAGGCCCGCTTCCACCGCGCCGTCGCCGACGCCGAATTGCGGCAGGGCGCGCAGGCAGGCGATGGCGAGGCCCGCATTGTCGATCTGATGCCGCCCGGCCAGCCGCGGTAGCGGCAGGTCGATCAGACCGCCCTGATCCTGATAGACGAGGCGGCCGTGCTCCTCGAAGGCGAGCCAGTCCTGGCCGTGCAGCAGGAGGGGGGCGCCGACCCGCGCCGCTTGGCGCTCGATCGCGGCAAGCGCCTCGTCCGGCTGGGGACCGATCACGGCGGCGACACCAGGCTTGAGGATGCCTGCCTTCTCGCCGGCGATCGCGGTCAGGGTGTCGCCGAGGAAGCCCTGGTGGTCGTAGTCGACCGGGGTGATCGCGCTGAGCGCGGGCCGCTCAACCAGGTTGGTCGCGTCGAGTCGGCCGCCGAGCCCGACCTCCAGCAGCACCGCGTCGGCGGGCCGCCGGGCGAAGGCGAGGAAGGCGGCCGCGGTGGTGATCTCGAAGAACGTGATCGGCGCGCCGTCGTTTGCCGCCTCGCATTCTTCCAGGAGATCGCTGAGCAGCGCCTCGGAGATCAGCGTTCCGCCGAGACGGATGCGCTCGTGGAAGCGCACGAGGTGCGGCGAGGTGTAAACGTGGGTGCGATGGCCCGCCGCCTCCAGCATCGCGCGCAGGAACGCGACACTCGACCCCTTGCCGTTGGTGCCGGCGACGTGGATCACCGGCGGCAGCCGCCGTTCGGGATGGCCGAGCCGCGCCAGCAGGCGTTCGATCCGGTCGAGCGAGAGGTCGATGACCTTGGGGTGCAGGCCGGTCAGCCGCGCCAGCGCCTCGGCGCTACGATCGGCCGTCGGCGACGGCCGGTCGGCCGCGCCCGGATCGACGCTCATCTCGTGGCGGTCCGGTCCTGGCGCGTTGCTTTTATTCGGTCAGCTCCGGCACCTTCGGTGCGATGCCATCGCCGGCAGGCGCATCGGGATCGCCGCCGTCGTCGTCCGGCGTGCCGCCGCCATCGGGAGGCCGCGGCCGCAGGGGCGGCGCCGTCTCGACGATCTCGAAGCCGAGCGTATCGTCGTCATTGACCACGACGCGCACCGCGCCGCCGCGCGTCAACCGGCCGAACAGCAATTCTTCGGCCAGTGGCTTCTTGATCTGCTCCTGGATCAGGCGGCCGAGCGGACGCGCGCCGTATTGCGGGTCATAGCCGCGGTCGGCCAGCCAGGCATTGGCCGCCGGCGTCAGCTCGATCGTGACGTTGCGGTCGGACAGCTGCGCCTCAAGCTGGAGCACGAACTTGTCGACCACGCGCGCGATGACCTCCTGCGTCAGATGCGCAAAGCCAATGGTGGCGTCCAGCCGGTTGCGGAATTCCGGCGAGAACAAGCGCTTGATCGCCTCCTCGTCCTCGCCTTCCCGCTTGGAGCGCCCGAAGCCGATCGCCTCCCTCGACATCTCGCTCGCACCGGCATTGGTGGTCATGATCAGGATCACGTTGCGGAAATCGACCGTCTTGCCGTGGTGGTCGGTCAGCTTGCCGTGGTCCATGACCTGCAACAGGATATTGAACAGGTCGGGGTGCGCCTTTTCGATTTCGTCGAGCAGCAGGACGGCGTGCGGATGCTGGTCGACCGCGTCGGTCAGAAGCCCGCCCTGGTCGAAGCCGACATAGCCGGGCGGCGCGCCGATCAGCCGCGACACAGTGTGCCGCTCCATGTACTCCGACATGTCGAAGCGCAGCAATTCGACGCCGAGGCCCGCGGCGAGCTGGCGCGCCACCTCGGTCTTGCCGACGCCGGTCGGACCGGAGAATAGATAGCAGCCGATCGGCTTTTCCGGTTCGCGCAGGCCGGCGCGGGCGAGCTTGATCGCCGCAGCCAGCGCCTGGATCGCCTGGTCCTGGCCGTAGACCACGCGCATCAGCGACGCTTCGAGGTCGCGCAGCACCTCCTGATCGTTCTTCGACACAGTCTTGGGCGGGATGCGCGCCATCTTGGCGATCACCGCCTCCACCTCGCGCACGCCGATCGTCTTGCGCCGGCGTGATTCGGGCAGCAGCTTCTGCGAGGCGCCGACCTCGTCGATCACGTCGATCGCCTTGTCCGGCAGCTTGCGGTCGTGGATGTAGCGCGCCGACAGCTCCACCGCGGTCTTGACCGCGTCCTGGGTGTAGCGGACCTGGTGGTAATCCTCGAAATAGGGTTTCAGGCCGCGCAATATCTTGATCGCGTCGCCGACGCTCGGCTCATTGACGTCGATCTTCTGGAACCGGCGCAGCAGCGCCCGGTCCTTCTCGAAATACTGCCGGAACTCCTTGTAGGTGGTGGAGCCCATGCAGCGCAGCGCGCCGCTCTGCAGCGCCGGCTTGAGCAGGTTCGAGGCGTCCATCGCCCCGCCGCTGGTCGCGCCCGCGCCGATCACGGTGTGGATCTCGTCGATGAACAGGATGGCGTGGGGCAGCGCCTCCAGCTCCTTGACCACGGCCTTGAGCCGCTCCTCGAAGTCGCCGCGATAGCGCGTGCCGGCCAACAGCGCGCCCATGTCGAGTGCGAAGATCGTGGCTTCCTTGAGCACGTCGGGAACCTCGCCGCGCACGATCTTGCGCGCGAGCCCTTCGGCGATCGCCGTCTTGCCAACCCCCGGATCGCCGACGAACAACGGATTGTTCTTCTGCCGGCGGCACAAAATCTGAACCGTGCGCTCGACCTCGGCCTCGCGGCCGATCAACGGGTCGATCTTGCCCGAGCGCGCCTTCTGATTGAGGTTGACGCAATAGGCTTCGAGAGCCTCGGTTCCCTGTTTCACGACCTTTTCGCCGCTCTCCTCCTCGTCGGCCCCCCGCGTTGGCCGATTATCCGACATGCCGGGGCGTTTGGCGACACCGTGGGAAATGTAATTCACGGCGTCATAACGAGTCATTTCCTGCTCCTGCAGGAAGTAGGCCGCATGGCTTTCCCGCTCCGCGAAGACCGCGACGAGCACGTTGGCGCCCGATACCTCCTCGCGTCCCGACGACTGGACATGGATGACAGCGCGCTGGATGACACGCTGGAACCCGGCCGTCGGCTTGGCGTCCTCACCATTCTCAACGGTCAGGTTGCCAAGGTCGTTGTCGATATAGGCGAGCAAGGTCCGGCGCAGCGTGTCGAGCGAGACGTTGCACGCGCGCATCACGGCCGCGGCGTCCTTGTCGTCGATCAGTGCGAGCAGCAGATGTTCGAGCGTCGCATATTCGTGATGCCGCTCGTTGGCGAAAGCGAGCGCACGATGAAGGCTGTTTTCAAGACTACGCGAGAACGAGGGCAAGGTCCGCCTATTCCTTTTCCATCGTGCATTGCAGCGGGTGCTGGTGCCGCCGGGCGAAGTCGATCACCTGGGCCACCTTGGTTTCGGCCACCTCATAGGTGAAGACGCCGCACAGCCCGACCCCGTGCTGATGCACATGCAGCATGATCCGCGTAGCTTCCGCCCGATCCTTGCTGAAGAACTGCTCCAGCACGGCCACCACGAACTCCATCGGCGTGTAGTCGTCGTTCAGCAGCAGCACCTTGTACAACGAGGGCTTCTTGGTCTTCGGTTTTGCCCTGGTGGCCACACCCGTCGATTGGCCGGTTCTCCAGTTCGGACGATCGCTACTCACGGCCTTCACCCAGTCCGGACTTCATCATGCGCTCGGACGAGGCCGCCCCCTTGGCGGCCTGCTCTGGGCTACCATTAAATAGGAATTCGCCTATCGAAAGAAAGTCCCGATCGCGGATCGCGCGGCCGCGGATCGCGCACCGCGCAAAGCCCGCCGGTGCGCGCCGATGCCGCACCCGCCGGACAAGGACGCCGGCAGGCACGCAGGCCCAGGCGCGTGGCGACCGCACACGCCAATGTCGAAGCACCCCACACCGCCGGACCGGCGCTCGGTTTAGCAGGATTTCTTAACCCTTGGCCTGTAGACAGCGACAATCGTGTGGTTTAGCCTCGAACGTGTTGAGTCAGCGGGGTTTTCCGCTTCTACCAGAAGCGGTGGGGGTC
>JBDZUN010000091.1:0-12458 GCA_040255145.1 Hyphomicrobiales bacterium
CGGACCGCAGCGGCACCGAACTGTTCCTGGTCGAGGGCGATTCGGCCGGCGGCTCGGCCAAGCAGGCGCGCGACCGGGCGAGCCAGGCGGTACTACCCCTGCGCGGCAAAATCCTCAACGTCGCCAGCGCGGCGGCCGGCAAGCTTCAGCAAAACCAGGAACTGTCGGACCTGATGCTGGCGCTCGGTTGCGGCACCGGCAACCGCTATCGCGAGGACGAGTTGCGCTACGACAAGGTGGTCATCATGACCGACGCCGACGTCGACGGCGCGCACATCGCCTCGCTCCTGATGACGTTCTTCCTGCGCGAACTGCCGAAGCTGGTCGATCAGGGGCACCTCTACCTGGCGTTGCCGCCGCTCTATCGCCTGTCGGCCGGCGGCAAGGTGCTGTACGCACGCGACGACGCGCATCGCGACGCCCTGATCAAGTCCGAATTCAAGTCGAACCAGAAGGTCGAGATCGGCCGCTTCAAGGGCCTGGGCGAGATGATGCCCGCGCAATTGCGCGACACCACCATGGCGCCCGGCAAGCGCGGCATGATCCGCGTCTCGCCCAGCGACGAGGCCGAAGACCTGGTCGAGCGCCTGATGGGCCGCAAGCCGGAGCTGCGCTTCGCCTTCATCCAGGAGAACGCCGCCTTTGTCGACGGCGACGATCTGGACGTCTAGCCGGGCTTTCCCGCAGCCAACCGGCGTTCGGCGGCAGCCCGGTCAGCGCGGCGCGCGCTTGGCCAGGATGCGCTGCAGGGTGCGCCGATGCATGTGCAGCCGGCGCGCGGTCTCCGAAACGTTGCGGCCGCACAACTCGTAGATGCGCTGGATATGTTCCCACCGCACCCGGTCAGCGGACATCGGGTTCTCCGGCGGGAGCGGCGTGGCGCCGGTGCCGGCCGCCTGCAGGGCCGCGTCGATGGCGTCGGCGTCCGCCGGCTTCGCCAGATAGTCGACCGCGCCCGCCTTCACGGCGGCAACCGCGGTCGTGATGTTGCCGTAGCCGGTCAGCACGATGATGCGCGCATCCGCGCGCGCCTGGCGCACCGCGTCGACGACCTCAAGGCCGCTACCGTCTGCGAGGCGCAGGTCCACCACGGCGAAGGCCGGATGATGGCTTCGCGCCGCCGTAATGCCGGCAGCGACACTTTCCGCGGCCAGCACGGCATAGCCGCGCCGCTCCATCGCGCGTGCGAGGCGATTGAGGAAGATTGCGTCGTCGTCGACCAGCAGAAGGGTCTCCGCCGGTTCCGTCATCTGTTCTGCCAGGGCCATGTCAGGCTCCTTTCCGCTGCTGCAGCTCCGCTGCCAGCGCCGCGCGCGGCCATGCGAGCCGCACCACCGCGCCGCCTTCGGGAGCATTTAAAAATGTCACCGTCGCGCCGGTCCTTTCAAGCAGGGTCTTGGCGATGAACACGCCGAGGCCGAGCCCCTTGTTGTCCCGTCCCTCTTCCCGCGGGCGATGCGAGAAATACGGCTCGCCCAGCATGCCGATCACCGACAGCGGGAAACCAGGGCCGTCGTCCACGATGTTCAGTCCGAGTTCCACGGCGCTCCACCACAGGTCGATGCGCACCCGGGCCGTGGCGAATTCCGCCGCGTTCTCGATCAGGTTGCCGAGGCCGTGCAGGACCTCCGGGCTGCGCCGGACCTGCGGTACCGACGAGAGTGGCACGTCCAGGGGCGGCACGACCAGGATCTCGGTGCCAAAATCACGATAGGGCAACGCCGCCTGCTCGACCATCGCCGGGAAGGGCGTGACCGCAGTGGGGAAGCCTTCGGCCGGGTCGGGACGGCGCGCCAGGGTGGCGAGGATTTCGCGGCAGCGCTCGACCTGGCTGCGCAGCAGGATCAGGTCGTCACGGAAATAGCCCTCCGGCGCCTCGATCTGCAATTCCTTGGCGACCAGGCTGATCGTCGCCAGCGGCGTGCCGAGCTCGTGCGCCGCCGCGGCGGCGAGCCCGCCCAGCGCCGAAAGCTGCTGCTCGCGCGCCAGCGCAGTCTGGGTCGCGGCAAGCGCGTCGGACATGCGGCGCGCCTCGGCCGCGACGCGCCAGACGTAGAAGGCAAGGAACACGACCCCGATGGTCAACGCGGCCCAGCGCGCCGCCAGATAAAGCTCGGGCAGCACGAACTGCTCGTCGGCCGACCAGGGCAACGGCTGGTGCCAGACGGCCAGCAGGCTGCCGACGATCACCGTCAGCAGGACCAGGATCGCGGTTGCACGCAGGCTGAGGATGCTGGCCGAGATCACCGCCGGCGCCAGGAACAGGACGGCGAACGGGTTGTCGAGCCCACCGGTGAAATAGAGCAGCGCGCCGAGCTGCAGCAGGTCGTAAGCGAGGAACGTCGCCGCGCCCCGGTCGCTCAGCCGGCGCGAGGCGGGATAGTGCGCGCTCAGCACGATATTGAGCCACGCCGACGTCGCGACCGCGAGGAACGCGAGGCCGATCGGGAACTTGTAGCCGAACAGGCCGTAGACGATCAGCAGCGCCGCCGCCTGGCCGGCCACCGCGAGCCAGCGCAGCAGGACCAGCGTGCGCAGGCGGACCTGGCGCGGGCGCGGCGGCCGCACCGGCGTGTCGCCCGCGGAAGCCGAGTAGGACGTGGCCGGCCGCCCCGAGGCATCCTGGTCCCGGTCGGGCCAGAATTCGTCCTGGGCGAAGATCAGCCCCTTGCGCATTGCCGGTTCCTGCATACCGTCCTGCCCCTGAAACGCGCGGCATGATAGAAACACACATGGTCCAGGATACGCCAAGGGGATCGGAAGCCGCGATCCTGGTCAAGCGGTTGACCAAACGCTACGGCAAGGTACTCGCGGTCGACGACATCAGCTTTTCCGTGGAGCGCGGTTCCGTCACCGCGCTGCTCGGCGGCAACGGCGCCGGCAAGACCACGACCATCGCGATGCTGCTGGGCATCGTGCTGCCGACATCCGGCGCGATCGCGATCCTGGGCGAGGACATGCGGGCGCACCGCTACCGGCTGCTGCCGCGCATGAATTTCCAGAGCCCTTATGTGGACCTGCCCCACCGCCTCACAGTGGCGGAGAACCTGACCGTGTTCGCCCAACTCTACGGTGCGCGCAAACCGCGCGACCGCGTGCTGGAACTGGCCCGCGACCTGGACCTGGAACCGTTCCTGAAGCGCCCGACCGGCCAGCTCTCCGCCGGGCAGAAGACGCGCGTTGCGCTCGCCAAGGCGCTGATCAACCGCCCGGAGCTGCTGCTGCTCGACGAGCCGACCGCATCCCTCGACCCCGACACGGCCGATTGGGTGCGCAGCTACCTGGCCCGGTACAAGGCGGAGCGCGGCGCCACCATCCTGCTCGCCTCGCACAACATGGTCGAGGTGGAGCGGCTGGCCGACCAGGTGCTGATGATGCGCGGCGGCGGCATCGTCGCGCGCGGCGCGCCGACCGAGCTGCTGGCCCGGTTTGACCGCCGCACCATGGAGGAGGTGTTCCTCGACTTGGCGCGCAACCGCCGCGAGCCCGAACCCCTGAACGCGGCGGAATAGGCCGGGATGCCCACTACCACCCATCGTCGGAAAGCGTCATGACCGACCACAGCCTCGCCCTGCCGGCCGGCATCGACACCGGTGTAACGGCCTCCATCCGCCGGATCGGCGCGATGGTGCGGCGCAACTGGTACCTGCTGCGCGGGTCATGGCCCCGGCTGCTCGAGCTTTGCTATTGGCCGACGGTGCAACTCGTGCTGTGGGGTTTCCTCAACACCTATCTGGCGCATCAGTCGAGCTTCTTCGCGCAGGTATTCGGCGTATTGCTGGCCGGCGTCATCCTATGGAACGTGCTGTTCCGCAGCCAGCTCGGACTATCTCTGTCGTTCATGGAAGAATTGTGGTCACGTAATCTTGGCAACATCATGGTCAGCCCGCTGCGGCCGGGCGAGTTCGTCGCCGCCCTGCTGAGCATGAGCCTGATCCGCACGCTGATCGGGGTGGTCCCGATCACGTTCCTGGCGATGGCGTTCTTCGGCTTTTCGGTATACGGCCTGGGCATTGCCCTGGTCGTGTTCTTCATCAACCTGCTGGCCACCGGCTGGGCCATGGGCCTGTTCGTCTCAGGCCTGATCCTGCGCTTCGGCCTCGGCGCCGAAACCCTGGCCTGGGCGCTGGTCTTCCCGCTCGAGCCACTGTCCGGCGTCTACTATCCGCTCAGCACGCTGCCCGGATGGCTCCAGGTCGTCGCCCACGCTCTGCCGACGTCCTATGTGTTCGAGGGGATGCGGGCGGTGCTGGTCGACCATACCGAGCACTGGCACCTGGCCGCGATCGCCGGCGGGTTGAATATCGTCTACCTCGCCGCGGCAGCGTTCTGGTTCCGCCGCATGTTCGAGGCGGCGCGCCGGCGTGGATTGCTGTTGCAGCTCGGCGAATAGAACCGCCGGCTATCCGCCCGCGCGGTTGCCCGTCTCGGCCTGCGCCGGCAGCGCGCGCGTCTCGCCGATGCGCATCACCCAGACCTGCTCGTCAGCGAAGCCACGCGCGGCGGCCGCCTTGCGAAAGCGTTCGGGCGCCTCGAATTGCGGCTCCTCGGTCAGCACGACCGTGCCCCAATGCATGCCGACGACGCATTCCGCTCCGATGTCGGACGCAAGCTCGACCGCCTCCTCCGGGCTGGTATGCGTGGCCTGCATCAAGGCGCGCGGCGCATAGGCGCCGATGCCGATCAGCGCCGCGTCGAATGGGCCATAGGCTTCGCCGATTTCGCGGAACACAGGCCCATAGCCGCTGTCGCCGCCGAAATAGAGGTTGCGGGTGGCCGAGCGGATCGCGAAGCCGAGCCACAACGTGCGGTTGATATCGAAACCGGTCCGCCTGGACCAGTGCACGGCCGGCAGCGCGGTGAACCGCACCTCGCCAACCGTGAAGGCATCGTGCCAGTCCAGATCGTGGACGTTGGCGTAGCCGCGTTCGCGGAAGAAATCGCCGAGCCGGAGCGGCGCCAGCACGACCATGCGGTCCTTGCCGGGAAGCTGCTCGATCGTGCGCTCGTCGAGGTGGTCGTAATGATTGTGGCTGATCAGCAGGACGTCGATCGGCGGCAGGTCGGCGATCGCGATGCCGCTCTTGACATAGCGGCGCGGGCCAAAGCCCTGCGGGCCGGCATAGTCGGTCAGATAGGGGTCGGTGATGATGGTCAGGCCGCCAGTGCGAACCAGGAACGAGGCATGGCCCAGCCAGGTCAGCGTGTCGTCGCCCGTGTTCTGCGCACCGTGAAACGCCGCCAGCGCCTCATCCTGCGACAGCGCATGGCCGGCCGGCACCTCGATCCGCTCCAGGCTCTTGCCGAACATCCGCAAGAAGAAGGGGCCGTAGTCGCGCCACGTTGCCGAGCGGGCGGGGCTGCCGCGCGGATTGCGGAACGTCCCGTCAGGCAGGTGGTGCCACGGGCGCGCCGCCGCCTTTGTCGCCCGATGGAGCGATCTGCTGTTCATACCGGACACATGGCGATCGGCACGGCCAAACACAACGACGGCACGGCGCGCCGTGGTGTCGGAGCGAACCGCCGGTTACTGCGCGTCCTCATGGGATGCGAGCAATTGCGCCGCCGCGTTGTGGTGCATGTCGTTGGCCCAGTCGAGCGGCTCCCGACCCGAATAATCGGCCCGGGTCGGGTCGGCCTTGGCGTCCAGCAGCGCCTTGATCGACGGAACCGAGCCGGCCTCCGCCGCGAGGCTGAGCGGCGTGCGGCCTTCGCGGTCCATCACGTTGGTGTCCGCGCCGTGCCGGAGCAGCAGCGCGACAGCGTCGGCGTCGCCGCGCTGGGCCGCCTCGTGCAACGCGGTGCGGCCGTCGGATCCCGCCAGGTTGACGTTGGCGCCGCTCTCCAGCAGCAGGGCCAGGGTCGCGCTGTCGCGGGTGTCGGCTGCAATCGCCAGGACGGGCTTGTCGTTCGAATCGCGGGCGTTGGGGCTGCCGCCCGCAAGCAGGCCCGCGTGCACGGCCCCGGCCGATCCCGCCTTGGCGCCGTCGATGACCGCCTTTGAATTCGGATAGCTGCCCATCTTGATCTGCGCCGCGGCGGGGGTGACGACCATCAGGCCGAGCGCCGCCAGAATCGCCGGTACCACGCGCCGCCGCGACACTACGCTCATCGACGAAAATCCTCCCGATCGCTCATACTGTCAGCCTCGGCCATCGCTTTCTCCCATTTCGGGCGCCGCCCGGCACGACAGGCGGTATAAGGACGCATGCCTCGCGGACTCAAGACCGGACTGGCCCTCGCCGCAATCGTCGCCCTTGCCGTCGTCGCGGCCTGGC
Organism: Hyphomicrobiales bacterium; assembly: GCA_040255145.1. Taxonomy (GTDB): domain Bacteria; phylum Pseudomonadota; class Alphaproteobacteria; order JBDZUN01; family JBDZUN01; genus JBDZUN01. The sequence goes on from JBDZUN010000091.1 coordinate 6,279, forward strand.
TGATCATACCCCCTAAAGACGGCTCGTCCGGGTCGGCGGCCATCGGCGGGCCGTTCACCCTCACCGACCAGCACGGCCACACCTTCGCCAGCAGCGCGCTGCGCGGCAAGCTGGCGCTGATCTATTTCGGCTACACTTACTGCCCGGACATCTGCCCGACCGAACTGCAGGCGATCAGCGCGGCGCTCGACCGCCTGGGCAAATCCGCCGACCAGGTCGTGCCGGTGTTCATCACAATCGACCCGGCACGCGATACGCCGGCGGTTCTGGCCCACTACCTGGCGGATTTCAGCCCGCGCCTGATCGGCCTGACCGGGACGCCGGACCAGATCGCCGGCGTGGCGCGAGCCTATCGCGTCTATTACGCCAAGGCGGCTGGTTCGAGCGACGCAGACAGCTACATGATGGATCACAGCAACATCATCTACCTGATGGGGCGCGACGGTCGATACCTGACCCACTTCTCCCTGCAATCCACACCGGACCAGATCGCCGCCGCGATCCGGACCCATCTCTAGAATACCGGGCCGTCCGGCGGGACGAAGCTGGGCCGTCCCGGCACGCCCCAGCCTAGAGCCGTTCACCGTTTCATGGAAACGCTGAACGATCTCCAAGTCCTTGGTTTATCGCGTTTCCGAACCGCAAAAGTGGCATCCACTTTTGCTGGAAACGCTCTAGCTCAGCGCCCGGCGGATCGCGGCGCCGGCACGCTTGAGCGTCGCTGCGCCTGTGTCGATCGCCCCCGAGAGCTGGAAGAAGCCGTGGATCATCTGCGGCTCGTTGACGTATTCGACCGGCACGCCCGCCGCGCGCAACTTGTCGGCATAGGCCTTGCCCTCGTCGCGCAAGGGGTCGTAGCCGGCCGTCAGCACCCAGGCCGGCGGCAGGCCGGACAGGTCGCTCCGGCGCAGCGGCGAGAGACGCGTATCGAGCGGATCGGTCCCCTTCGGCACGTAATGCTTGAAGAACCACTCCATCAACTCCTGCTCCAGCAGGTAGCCGGTGGCGTTGGTCCAGCGGCTTTCATAGTCGCCGCCGGCGTCGGTCACCGGATAGACCAGAAGCTGGAACGCGACCGCGGGTCCGCCCTTGTCCTTAGCCATCTGCGACACAACCGCGGACAGGTTGCCGCCGGCCGAATCGCCGCCGACCGCGATGCGGTTAGCGTCGACGCCGAGCTCGGCAGCATTGTCGGAGACCCACTGGAGGGCCGCGAAGCTGTCGTCGACCGCCGCCGGGAACGGGTGCTCGGGGGCGAGGCGATAGTCGACCGCCACAACCTTGCAGCCGCTCTCGTTCGCCAGCACGCGGCAGACACCGTCATGCGTGCCGAGATCGCCGATGACCCAGCCGCCGCCATGATAATAGACCAGCACAGGCAACGGCGCCGCGCCGGCGGCGACCGGGGTATAAACGCGCACCGGGATTTCGCCGGCGGGGCCGGGGATGGTCCGGTTCTCGACATGGCCGATCGGGACGTTCTGCGCGTCCATCGCCTGGGCCATCGCGAGATACATCTGCCGCGCACCCTCGGGGGGCAGGCTGTTCAACCTCGGCGCGGCCGGGTCGTGGGGCTGCTCGAGGAACGCCTGCACCTGCGGATCATTCGACATCCATTTCCCCTATTGTCATGACGCCAGGAGTCTTAGCCCCCCGACCACCGACCCGGCAAGGCGGGCGGTGACATGGGCGCCGATCAGTGGGGCGCCGATCAGTGGATGGCGGCGCGCGCGGGACGCGGGTCGCCGGTGACCATCGCCACCAGCAGGCAGCGCAGCGTCCGCCACGCCTGGGCGCGGGTCGGCTCGCCCAGTTCGTCGAGCTCCGCAATTGCCTGGTCGGCATAGTGGACGGCGGCGAGGCCGTGCCGATCGACCAGGAAGCGCGCTAGGTTGCCGATATCGTAGTTGTCGAACATGGACATGAGGGCTCCGGAACGGATTGTTGTCGCCGAAGTACTTGCGCAAAGCGCGTGCCACGGCGCCAGCGGCGGAAACGCCAGGCCGCCGACGCCGGGCCGGCAAGATTCGCCGGGCAAGGCCGGTCATGCCGGCGATTTGTGCCGACCCCACGGCGCGGCGCTGGCCCTGCCGGACCGCACGGCCTACAAACGCCGACCGGGACACGCCGCAGGAGGATAGGCGCACGATGCTTGGCGCGATGCAGGATTGGCCGCTGTTGACCTCGTCGATACTGGACTACGCCGCGCGCTATCACGGGACGCGCGAAATCGTGACCCGCACGGTCGAGGGGCCGATCACGCGCACCGACTACGCCACCCTGTCGCGGCGGGCCAGACAACTGGCCGGCGCGCTGCGCCGGTTCGGCATCCGGGAGGGCGACCGGGTCGCGACCCTGGCCTGGAACACGCACCGGCACATGGAGGCGTGGTACGGCATTTCCGGCATCGGCGCGGTCTGCCACACCGTCAATCCCCGCCTGTTCCCGGACCAGATCGCCTATATCGCCAATCACGCCGAGGACACGCTGATTCTGGTCGACCCGCCCTTCCTGCCGCTCCTGGAAGGCATCGCCGCGCAATTGCCGCGCGTTCGCGGCTATGTCGTGCTGACCGACCGCGCCCACATGCCGGCGACCACGCTGCCAGGCGTCCTGTGCTACGAGGAATGGATCGCCGGCGAGGACGCGGATTTCGCCTGGCCGGCGCTGGCCGAGCGGACGGCGTCGGGCCTGTGCTACACCTCCGGCACGACCGGCAAGCCAAAGGGCGTGCTGTATTCGCACCGCTCCTGCGTGGTCCACGCGCTGGCGACCAACGGCGCCGACGTCGTCGGCCTGCGCAGCATCGACTGCGCGATGCCGATCGTACCGATGTACCACGTCAATGCCTGGGGCATCGTCTACGGCGCGCCGATGGTGGGTGCCAAGCTCGTGCTGCCCGGCGCGCGCATGGACGCCGAGAGCCTCTATGCCCTGCTGGAGGACGAGCAGGTCACCTTCACCGCGGCGGTGCCGACCATCTGGCTTTCGCTGATCCAGCTGATGGAACGGACGGGCACGCAATTATCGAGCCTGGAGCGCGTCGCGATCGGCGGTTCCGCCGCGCCGCGCGGCATGATCGAGACGCTGGAGCGCACCTACGGGGTGCGCGTCCTGCACGCCTGGGGCATGACCGAGACCAGCTCGCTGGCCACGATCAGCGTGGCCAAAGGCGGCATGCCGCCGCTGTCAGCCGAGCAGCAGCTCGACCTCCAGGTCAAGCAGGGCCGACCGATCTATACCGTCCTGACCAAGATTACCGACGATGCCGGCCGCGACCTGCCATGGGACGGCCGAACCTTCGGCCACCTCATGGTGAAGGGCTCGGCGGTCGCCTCGGCCTATTTCAAGGGCGAGGGCGGGCCGGTCCTGGACGCCGACGGCTGGTTCGACACCGGCGACGTCGCGACCGTCGATCCCGACGGCTTCGTCCAGATCACCGACCGCGCCAAGGACGTGATCAAATCGGGCGGGGAGTGGATTTCGTCGATCGAGCTGGAGAACGTCGCGGTCGGCCACCCGGGCGTGGCCGAGGCCGCCGTGATCGGGGTCGCACACCCGAAATGGGACGAGCGTCCGCTCCTGATCGTGATCGCCAAGCCGGGACAAACGCTTACCAAGGAGGACGTGCTGGCCTACCTGGACGGCCGGGTCGCCAAATGGTGGATGCCGGACGACGTCGTCTTTGTCGACGACATCCCGCACACCGCGACAGGCAAGATCCAGAAAATCGCGTTGCGGGAGCGTTTCAAGGATCATGTGCTGCCCGGTATCGCCAAACCGGCGGCGCCGTGAGCGACATTTTGTAACGGACAAGGAAGGAGGTGGGGACGATGGCGAATCTGGACGCCCTGCGCGCGCAGATGGACACGCTGGGTCGGCATCTGGCCGAGGCGCAGAGCCACGCCGCGACGGATTCGGCCGGCAACGCCGACATCCGCGAGATCGCCGTCCGCCACGCGGCGCTCAGCGCGCGGCTGGCCACGGCGACCGACGCCGACGCCCAGGCGAAGGGCGAGATCGAGGCCCTTCTCAATGCCTTCGCCCGCTGGGCCGCGGCCCAGGACCGGAGATTCGATCGACCCTGAGCCCACCCGTCCCGGCGTTGACAGCCTTCCCGGCCCCGCCTATCTGTCGCACGTCTCTTCCCGAAGGAGTTGAAGCGGATGGTGAGCTTTGGCGGGCTCGCGCGACGCGTTTTCGGGTCCGCCAACGAACGGGCCGTCAAGGTGCTGGGGCCCAGGGTGGCCGCGATCAATGCACTGGAACCCGAATTCGTTCGCCTCTCCGACGACGCGCTGCGCGCCAAGACCGCGGAATTCCGCGGGCGGCTTGAAAACGGTGCGCCGCTCGATTCCCTGCTGCCGGAAGCCTTCGCGGCGGTGCGCGAGGCGGCCAAGCGCGTGCTCGGCCAGCGTCACTTCGACGTGCAGCTGACCGGTGGCATCGTCCTGCACCAGGGCAAGATCGCCGAGATGAAGACCGGCGAAGGCAAGACCCTGGCCGCCACCCTGCCCGCCTATCTCAACGCGCTGCCCGGCGAGGGCGTCCACGTCGTCACGGTCAATGACTATCTGGCCAAGCGCGACGCCGAGTGGATGGGCCGCATCTACCGTTTCCTGGGCATGGAGGTCGGCTGCATCGTCCACGGTCTGGACGACCTGGAGCGCCGCACAGAATACCGCGCCGACATCACCTACGGCACCAATAACGAATTCGGCTTCGACTACCTGCGCGACAACATGAAGTACACGCTGGACGCCATGGCGCAGCGTGGCCATCACTTCGCGATCGTCGACGAGGTGGACTCGATCCTGATCGACGAGGCGCGCACCCCGCTGATCATCTCCGGCCCGACCGAGGACCATTCGAACCTCTACCGCACGCTCGACACGTTCATTCCCAAGCTGGTCGAGGAAGACTACGAGGTCGACGAGAAGACCCGCGTCGTCACGTTGACCGAGGAGGGCAACGAGCACATCGAGAACCTCCTGGGCGCCGAGGGCCTGTTGTCCGGCGAGGGCCTCTACGACGTCGAGAACGTCACCATCGTCCACCACCTGACACAGGCGCTGCGCGCCAACAAGCTGTTCGAGAAGGACAAGGACTACATCGTCAAGGACGGCAAGATCGTCATCATCGACGAGTTCACCGGCCGCATGATGGAGGGCCGGCGCTATTCCGAAGGCCTCCACCAGGCGCTGGAAGCGAAGGAGGAGGTCGAGGTCCAGCCCGAGAACCAGACGCTGGCGTCGATCACCTTCCAGAACTATTTCCGGCTCTACAAGAAGCTTTCGGGCATGACCGGCACCGCCTCGACCGAAGCGGCCGAATTCGAGGAAATCTACAATCTGCAGGTGGTCGAGGTGCCGACCAACGTGGCGGTGGAGCGCCGGGACGAGGACGACGAGGTATATCGCACCATGGACGAGAAGTACGACGCGATGATCCAGGAGATCGCCGCGGCGCACAAAGCCGGCCAGCCGGTGCTCGTCGGCACCACCAGCATCGAGAAGTCGGAGCACGTCTCGCGCCTGCTCAAGAAGGCCAAGGTTCCGCACAACGTGCTGAACGCGCGCTATCACGAGCAGGAGGCGCAGATCATCGCGCTGGCCGGGCGGCCCGGCACGGTGACGATCGCGACCAACATGGCCGGCCGCGGCACCGACATCCAGCTCGGCGGCAATCTCGACATGCGGCTCCAACAGGAGCTCGACGATATCGAGGACGAGGACGCCCGGCGCGCGGCCGAGGAGCGGATTCGGACCCAGACCGAGGTCGAACGGCAGCGGGTCCGCGAGGCCGGCGGCCTCTACGTCATCGGCACCGAGCGCCACGAATCGCGCCGCATCGACAACCAGCTCCGCGGCCGCTCCGGCCGGCAGGGCGACCCCGGCAAGTCGCGCTTCTATCTGAGCCTGGAAGACGACCTGATGCGCATCTTCGGCTCGGAGCGCATGGACGGCATGTTGCGCCGGCTGGGCCTGCAGCAGGGCGAGGCGATCATCCATCCCTGGATCAACAAGGCGGTCGCCCGCGCCCAGGAGAAGGTCGAGGCACGCAATTTCGACATCCGCAAGAACCTGCTGAAGTTCGACAACGTGATGAACGATCAGCGCACGGTCATCTTCGAGCAGCGACGCGAGTTCATGGGCTCCGACGTGGTCTCGGACATCGTGA
>JBDZUN010000346.1:0-2463 GCA_040255145.1 Hyphomicrobiales bacterium
CACGTCGGCCGCCGCGCCCTCGCGCAGCATGCCGCGATCGCGGAACCCGGCGGCGTGGGCGGGCAGGGCGGAGAGGCGGTAGTGCGCCTCCTCCAGCGACACCTTGCCCTCGTCGCGCACCAGCCAGCGCAGGAAGTCGGTCGGGAACGACCCGCTGGCGAGGAACTTGGTGTGTGCGCCGCCGTCGGATACCCCTGGGAAGGTGTAGGGCGAGGCATTGATCATCTCGGCGGTGAATTCGGCATTCGAGCCGCGATCGGGGCCGAGAAACTCCGCCTTCAGGCCGGTCGCGATCGATAGGTCGAGCATGACGTCGATCGGCGTCGAACCGGCCTCTTCGGCGATCTGGCCGAGCGACTTGCCGACATGGTGGTCCAGCGCGTCCTGGCCGTTGACGCCCTGCACGATCAGGCCCTGGATCGGGCCGCCGACGCCGGCCTGCACCACTTCGAGCCGCCGGTTGGCGGCCTCGGTCTCGTTCTTGACGGCCTCGCGCAGGACCGGGTCCTTCATCTTGGCGATCTTCTCCTCGATGGTCCCCGTAGTCAGTGACCGCCAGGCGGGGCTGGTGTCGTACAGGTTCCAGTGCTCGAGGGTGAACACGAAGCCGGTGCGGTGCGTACCGGTCTGGCCGTACACCGGCAGGCCCTTGGCCCGGCACTTCTCCAGCCAGCGCAGGGAGCGGCGGTGCACCTCCGGGTTCTTGCGCGCCGCGACGATGACGTTATGCAGGATCGGCCGGCCCGCGGTTGCCGCCAGCGTCTCCAGGAAGGTCAGGTCGCCCTTCACATTGCCGGTCGCCTGGGTGATCTGGATGAAGCCTTCGTCGCGCCGGTGCAGCACCTCGGCCAGGGCCAGGATGTCCGCGTCGGACATGGTGTCCGTGACCATGGGCGAGCCGTCATAGTCGGCTTGCACCGAATCGGGGCCGAGCCGCTGGATCGAGAAGCCGCACAGGCCGGCATCCATGCCCTCGTCCAGCAGCCGCTGCATCTCCTTGCGCTCGGCCTCGGTCGCCGGCCGGCTCTTGGCGGCGTCCAGCCCCATGACGTAGGTCATCAGCGAGGCGGTCGGCATGTACTGGATGCAGTTGACGCCCTTGGGCGCGCGGTCGAGCGAATCGAGGTATTCGGGCACGCTCTCCCAATCCCACTGCATGCCCTCGCGCATCGAGGCGAACGGGATCGCCTCGGTCCGGGTCATGGTCAGCATCGAGCGGTCGCGGAAGTCCGGCTTGACCGGGGCGAAGCCGAAGCCGCAATTGCCCATCACCACCGATGTCACGCCGTGCCAGCCGGAAATGGTGCAATAGGGGTCCCAGCGGATCTGCGCGTCGTAATGGCAGTGCAGGTCGACGAAGCCGGGCGCGACGATCAGGCCGTCGGCGTCGATGACCTGCTTGGCGAAGCCGGGGGCGCGACCGCCCATCTGGGCGATCCGGCCATCCTTGATCCAGATATCGCCGCGATAGCGTGGCACGCGGCTGCCGTCGACGATCGTGCCGCCCTTGATATGAATGTCGAATTCGGCCATGGACGTTCTCCCGCAACGGTTTTCTGTGCGGCGCGCGTGCATGTCGGCTGCCGCTTACAATTATTGGACGCCTCCCGATACGGCTTGTCCAGCCCGACGTTGGGCGACGAACGATCGGCAGGCGGGCCGGCGCGGCGACGCAGCGGTTGCACGGGGCGGCGAATTGGGGTACCGACATTGAACCGAACCGCTCGGTTCGGTGCCCCGCGCGTCCCGCGACGGGCGACGCCCATGCCATGCGAGACGCTATGTCCCACGAATCGGCCCGGCCGCCGGGGTCCCCGCCGCCGGAAGCCGCCGCCAACGCAAAGGTCGCCAAGATCCTGAACGCGGCCCGGCGGGTGTTCCTGGAGCATGGCTTCGGCGCCGCGACGACCGACATGATCCAGCGCGAGGCCGGGGTGTCGAAGTCGACCGTCTACGCGCATTTTGCGACCAAGGACCAGCTGTTCGCGGCCGTCATCCAGGCGGAATGCGGCTGCTTCATGCACAATCTGGTGACGGAGCCGGTGGGCCCCAGCGACCTCCGCGAAAGCCTGCGGCAGGTCGGCAACCGCTTCCTCGATCTTGTGCTTGATCCGGTCGCCCTCGCATTCTACCGCACCATCGTCGCCGAGGCGCCGCGTTTCCCGCATCTGGGACAGACCTTCTATGCCTCCGGGCCGTGCCGGCTGACTGCCATGGTGGCGCGCCTCCTGGAGGAGGCAGGCGAAATGCCGGTCGAGGATCCGGCCGCGGCGGCGGAGCAGTTCATCGGCATGCTGCGCGGCGATCTTCATCTGCGCTGCCTGCTCGGCGTCGAGATGAAGCCGGAGCCGGCGGAAATCCGGCGGATCGTCGACCATGCGGTTGACACATTCTTGCGCACCGATTGCGCGGCGGCGTGACGGTCGGCGCCGCCCACGTGCCGTCCTGGAAAGACCCGACGAT
>JBDZUN010000092.1:0-12440 GCA_040255145.1 Hyphomicrobiales bacterium
GCGCTACAACGTCCTGCAGAAGTCCGCCTATCTCGCGGTGATCTTCGTCCTGCTGCCGCTGATGGTGCTGACCGGCCTGACCATGTCGCCGGGAGTGGACGCGGCCTGCCCGTTCCTGGTCGATGTGTTCGGCGGTCGGCAATCCGCGCGCACCATCCATTTCCTGACGGCGATGCTGATCGTCCTGTTCGTGGTCGTGCACCTCGCCATGGTCGTGCTGACCGGCCCGTGGAACAATCTGCGGTCGATGATTACCGGGCGTTATGCGATCGATGACAAGGAGACGCGATGATCCGTCCCGTCTCCCGCCGTACCCTGTTGCGCGGCGCCGCCGGTTTCGGCGGCCTGACACTCGCCGGTTGCGACCGGATGAGCCAGAGCCGCGCGGTGCGCGGCATCCTCGACGCCGCCGAGGACGCCACCATGCGCTCCCAGCGCGCATTGCTGGCCGGCCAGCCGCTGGCGCGCGAATACGGCCCGGCCGACATCTCGCCCACCTTCCGCGCCAACGGCACCTATCGGCCGGCCGGCGCGGCCTATGCCCGGCTGGTCGCAACGCAGTTCGCCGACTGGCGGCTTCCCGTCGGCGGGCTGGTGCGCCGACCGCTCAGCCTGTCGCTAGTCGAGTTGAAGCGCCTGCCCGCCCGCACCCAGATCACCCGGCATGACTGCGTCGAGGGCTGGAGCGCAATCGGCCAGTGGACCGGCGTGCCGCTCGGCCTGGTGCTGCAGGCCGCCGGGCTGGAGCCGCGGGCGCGCTATGTCGTGTTCTATTGTGCCGACCGGCTGGAGCAGCGCACCGACGGCCTGGGTCAGTATTACGAGAGCATCGACCTGATCGACGCCTTCCATCCGCAGACCATCCTGGCCTACGCGATGAACGGTACGACCCTGCCGGTCGCCCACGGCGCGCCGCTGCGCCTCAGGGTGGAACGCCAGCTTGGCTACAAGCAGGCCAAATACATCATGCGCGTCGCGGTGGTCGACAGCCTTGCGCCGATCGGCATGGGCCGCGGCGGCTTCTGGGAAGACCGCGGCTATGAATGGTATGCCGGCATCTGACGCTCAGTGCCGCTGCTGCTGGCGGATGGCATGGTACAGAAGGACGGCCAGGCAAACCAGCCCAAGCTTGTAGTCGAACGGCAGACTGAGGAAGAAATTCCAATAATAGTGAAAATCGAGCAATTGTATCGGACTGGATCGGGCGGCCGGCGAGCCGGTAGGCCAGCTTTGCGCGAACAGGGCATTAGCGTGGCGTTGCATTGTTGCACGGATACGTGTCCGTGAACGCCTTCACCGCGACGAAGGCCGGATCGTTGGTCTGCTTGTCGGGATGGTCGCGGACATAGCGCAGGAAGGCCGCGCGCAGCTCGTTGGATTGCTGGATCGGCTGCTTCGGACAGAACAGCACCTTGTCCTGGCCCAGGAAGAAGGCGACCGTGCCCCCCTCATATACACCGCGCAGATAGGCGATGCACTCAGAGGCGTTGTTGGGCTTGGTCGGATCGGTGTTGTTGCACATCGCGACCAGGGTCGGGGTGTCGAGCCCCTTCGCCCCGGCCGCGGCCGAGGTCAGGCAGATCGCCGCGAACCCGGCGGCGGCGCATATCATACGGATCATCGGCATGTGGCCGCCCTCAACCGACGCGGACGATGCGCTTGCCCAGATTGTCGCCGCGCAGCACGCCGACCAGCGCCTGCGGCGCATTCTCCAGCCCATCGACCACGTCCTCGACCGCGTGCATGCGCCCGGCCTTGAGCCAGCCGGCGAGCTCGGTCTCAGCCTCCGCATAGCGATCGGCATAGTCCATCACGATGAAGCCCTGCATCAGCAGCCGCTTGACGATCAGAAGCCCCGGCAGGCCGCGTGGCCCCGGCGCCGGCGCGCCGGTGTCGTATTGCGAGACGGCGCCGCAGCAGACGATGCGGCCGCCCATCTTCATCTGGAACAGCACGGCTTCCAGCACCGGCCCGCCGACATTGTCGAAATAGACGTCGATGCCGTCGGGACAGGCCGCGCGCAAAGCCTTGGCGACGCTGCCGGCCTTGTAATCGACCGCCTCGTCGAAGCCGAGCGTCTCGCGCAGGAAGGCGCACTTCTCCGCCCCGCCGGCGATGCCGACCACGCGGCAGCCCTTGACCTTGGCGATCTGGCCGGCGACCGAGCCGGTGGCGCCGGCGGCGGCCGAGACCACCACCGTCTCGCCCGGCCGCGGCCTGCCGATGTCCAGAAGGCCGAAATAGGCGGTCTTGCCGGTCAGGCCCAGCACGCTGACCACATTGGTCAGCGGGTCGTAGGGGGTCCGCTTGGTCAGGCGGCTGGCCGGCTGCACGAAATAGTCCTGCCAGCCCGCCTCGCCCTCGACCAGGTCGCCCGGCGCGAAGCCGGGGTCGTTCGACCGGACCACCTCGCCCAGGCCGTAGCCGGCCATGACCTGGCCGGCCTCGACCGCGTCGCGATAGGTGCGTCCCTGCATCCAGGCGCGATTGGCCGGGTCGATCGACAGAAGCCGGTTGCGCACCAGCACCTCGCCGGGGCCGGCTTCCGGGATCGGCATGGTTTCGACGCGGAACAGATCGGCGCTCAGCCGGTCGCGCGGCAATTCCACGATGCGGATCACGCGATTCCGTTCGACCATGGCTGGCCCCTACCCTCCGATCCTGCGAATGACGCTTATGGCACCGCCTGGCGGGCTCCGCCCTCGACCAGCGCGATGTCGGCAAAAGCACCCTGTCCCGTGCCGCGCGTGAACAGGCTGACGGCGATCAGCCACACCCCGACGATGCGCCGCGGCGGCGGGCCGCCGATCGCCTCGGCGTAGTCCGCCGCGATCGGGCGCCGCTCGTCGTGCCATCGGCCAAGGCCGGCCGCGCCCGACCGGATCACCATATGCGTCTCACGCGGCGCCCAGGTCGGCAACGGACAGCGATAATGCAGACCCTCCGGCAGCGCCGCGCTCCAATAATAGGTCAAGTCCTGGCCGTTATCGAACTCGACCGCGATCGACAGGTAGTCGTGGGTATGCGCCTGATCCTCGGCGACCGCGCCGGGCAGCTGATCGAGCTTCCACGACCAGGCGAGTTCGGTGGCGTCGGTCAGCGGGGCGTCCACCGGCCGCTGCAGGATGCCGGCGTCGCGATGGGTGTGCACGGCGATGGCGGGGCGCCCCTCGGCCTCGTCGCGCCGGAAGATGTCGCCCTCGCCCAGAAACCATAGGTAGCGCCAGCCGTCCGGCCGCGGAATCGGCGACGCAAGCCGGGCGGCTTCCGCCGCGGCGAGCCCATCGGGCGCGGACGCCGCGCACAGCGCCTTGAGCCCCTCGGCGGCGCTGCCGCGCCAGCGGATCGCCAGCACGTCGAAGCCGCCGGCGCGGTCGGCATAGGCGTCGAGCGGCGTCGCCAGCGTGCCCTGCGGCGTCGCCCATTCGCCCTGGTAGACGGCGAGCGACAGCGGACCGGACCGATCGGCGGTGAAGGTGGTCGTCGCCTGCGTGCCCTTGAACACGTGGCCATCGCCGACCCGCCCCCACAGCGCGAAGACCGGCCCGAACCACGCCTCGGGCACCCCGGCGGGGTGGACGCGGCCGGCGGCGAGCCAGGTGACCTCGTCCCCGGCCGCCAGGGTCAAGCCCGTCTCCGTCCATGGCGGCACGTCGGCCGGCAGGTGCAGCATGCGGAAGTCCCGCACCGGCCCGGCCGAATGCGCCAGCGCCTCGACCGCCGCGAGGTCGGATTTCAGGCCGGCATCGTCCGCCATCGGTCTGCCCTCCTCAGATCGCGGGATGATGGGTGTGCCAGTCCGTCACCTGCTGATAGGCGTGGCCGGCGGTCAGCAGCCGGTCCTCGGTCAAATGCGGTCCGATCAGCTGGAAGCCGAACGGCACACCGTCCTCGTCGAACCCGCAGGGCAGCGAAAGGGTCGGGCTGCCCGACATGTCGAACGGCGCGGTGAAGCGCAGGATGGGCGTGAGCTCTTTCGCGCCGGCAATGCCGCCCTGCAATTGGTCGATCCGCGGCACGCGCAACCGCGACGTCGGCATGGCCAGCATGGCGACATCCTCAAACAAGGCTTCGAGCTGGCCGGAAAAGGCGCGTCGCTGATCCATGATCCTGGCATAGTCGACGACCGAGAACGCGCGGCCCATCTCGATCACGCCGCGCAGTCCCGGGCCATAGCGGTTCGCCTGGTTCGGATAGAGGTTCTCGTGGACCAGCGCGGTCTCCACCGCGCAGGCCGCGACCCAGCTGCGCAACATCGCGCTGTGGTCCGGCAGGGTCACGTCGCGGATTTCAGCGCCGAGGTCGATCAATGCGTCGAGCGCCGCGACGAAGGCGGTCGCGACCGCTGGATCGGTCCCGTCGAGCGCATGGTTGCGGTCCACGCCGATCTTGACCCCGCGCAACGCGCCGTTGCCGCCGAGCGCGGCCAGATAGTCCGGCACGGGCGCGCGCAGCGCGGTCGGATCGCGCGGATCGGGCCCCGCAATCGCGCCGAGCATCGCGGCGCAATCGGCCGCGGTGCGTGCGATCGGGCCGATATGATCGAGCGAATTGGCCAGCGCGAAGCATCCCGCCCGGCTGACCCGGCCCCAGGTCGGCTTGACGCCCGTGGCGCCGCAGGCCAGCGAGGGGAAGCGGATCGACCCACCGGTATCGGTCCCGAGCGTGCCGAAGGCCAGGCCCGCGGCGGTCGCGACGCCCGAGCCGCTGGACGACACGCCGGTCCAAAAGGCTTCGTTCCACGGATTGACCGGCGGCGTGATGTCAGGATGGTGCTCGGCATGGGCGCCCTCGGTGAGCTGCAACTTGCCGAGCAGCACGGCGCCGCCCTGCTCCAGCCGCTCGACCACCGTCGCGTTCGAATCGGGCACGTTGTCCGCCAGGACCGTCGTGCCCGCCGCGGTGCGATAGCCCTTGGTGTCGAGCAGGTCCTTGACCGCGATCGGTACGCCATGCAGCGGCCCGCGCGACTGGCCGCGCGCCAGTTCCCGCTCGGCCCGCTCGGCCTGCTGCATCGCGAGATCGGGGGTCACCGTGGCGTAGCTGTGCAGGCGGGAATCAAGGGAATCGATCCGGTCGAGCAGGCTGCGCGTCAGCTCGACCGGCGACACGGCGCGGCGCTGGATTAAATCGGACACAGCGGTAAGCGACAGGTAGTGCAAGTCCTCGTGCGGCATGTGATCCTCCCGATCCGTTCCCGTATCCCGCGGCCAGGCCACGGATTATGTTTTTCGTTTGGTCCTGCGACGTGCAGTTTAGCAGTCCGCGGCCCGCACGCCAGACGGGCCCAACTGTGATATCGGACGCATGCGAATTTCAGAAGCGGGACACTAGGGAGGTTCAGGACACCATATGCGCATCGCCTACATGCCCGACACGCATTTCGGCGGCTACAATCAAGGCATTCCCGACCGGCTCAGCGTGGCGCGCGCCGGCGAGCAGATCCTGACCGAATCGGAGGTGGCGGAGGAAGTCGGCTTCGACGGCCTGTGGCTGCCGGAGCGGCACGCGCGCACCGAGACGTTCTATCCGTCGACCGTCACGCTCGCCGCCGCCATCGCCGCGCGCACCAGCCGCGTGCAGATCGCCACCACCGTCATCCAGCCGACCTTCCACCACCCGGTGCATCTGGCCGAGCAGCTCGCCCAGATCGACATGCTGTCCAAGGGCCGGCTGATCTTCGGCGCCGGCGTCGGCTATCACGAGGACTATTTCAACCTGTTCGGCGTGCCGACGAAGCGCAAGAACGCACGCTTCAAGGAGGTGCTGGACGTCATCGAGGGCTGCTGGACCCAGGACCGCTTCTCGTTCGACGGCGAATTCTATCAGTACAAGGACATCATCTTCACGCCGAAATGCTATCAGCAGCCGCGGCCGCCGATCTGGATCGGCGCCTTCTACGACAACGGCATCGAACGGGCGACCGACTGGGACGGTTGGACCTGGTGGTTCCCGTCGGAGCTGGAGGCGGCGCGCCGGAAGATCGACCATTGGCGCGAGGTGGCCGACAAGAAGGGCCGCAAGAACTGGACCGTCGGCCTCGCCTATGAGGGCTGGATCGGCGACGACGTCGAGACGGTGCGCCGCGACCACGGCCACCGCTGGGTGCGCGAACTGGGCTTCTACCAGCAGCACGGCATGACGCCGGACGCAGCGCCGCTGCCGGTCGAGACGCTGGAGAAGGACTTCCTGATCCTGGGCAATGCGCAGACCTGGATCGACCGGCTCGGCGCGGTGCAGGAGGTGCTGAAGCCCGACTGGGTGTGCATCCGCACCCGCAATCCCCGGCCCGAGACCGGGCACTACCCGGACGAGGCCGAGGCGCTCGAATGCATCCAGCGCCTGGGCGAGGAGGTGATCCGCCACTTCCAGAAGCGCTGACCTGTCTCCCCCATCCGGCTTCCCCGGACCTCGTCCGGGGAAGCCGGGCGGGGTGGGGTTTCGTGCGGAACATGCCCTCCGAGTAGTGTCGCCCCCGACTTATCCACCGCCCGCGCGGCGCGAAGAATAGCGGGGACAGAGTTCCGGCCCGTGTTCCGTTCGCGGGTCGTTCGCGCTACACATGGCGGCCATGGAACGGGTCACGACACTTCCAGTGCTGGAGCCCGGCGGTCCCGGCGAGGGACTGAAGCACCGCCAGCCGCCCCACAATATCGAGGCGGAGCAGGCGCTGCTGGGCGCCATCCTGATCAATAACGAGGCGCACCTCGCCGTCTCCACCTTCCTGGAGGCGCAGCATTTCTACGACCCGGTCCACGCCCGCATCTACGAGGCGTGCGCCAAGCTGATCGGGCGCGGCCAGCTCGCCACGCCGATCACCCTGAAAAGCTATTTCGAGCAGGATACAGGGCTGGCCGAGGTCGGCGGCGCCGCCTATCTGGCGCGGCTCGCCGGCGCGGCGGCGGCGATCCTGAACGCCGAGGATTACGGCCGCGCCATCTACGACCTGGCGATCCGCCGCGCCCTGATCCAGGTCGGCCAGGACATCGTGCTCGACGCCTATGACGCGCCGATCGAATCGGCGGCGACCGACCAGATCGAGCAGGCCGAGCACCAGCTCTACGCGCTGGCCGAGCGCGGCCGTTACGAGGGCGGGTTCCGCCCGTTCAGCAACACGCTGACCAGCGCGATCGACATGGCGGCCCACGCCTTTGAGCGCGATGGCGGCCTGAGCGGCATCGCCACCGGCTTCGTCGACCTCGACAAGGTGCTGGGAGGCCTGCACCCGTCGGACCTGCTGATCCTGGCCGGCCGGCCCAGCATGGGCAAGACGGCGCTGGGCACCAACATCGCCTTCCACGCCGCGCTGGCGGCGGCGCGCGCCCTGCGCGACGGCCGCGTCGGCGAGGACGGGCGGACGCCCCTGGACGGCGCGGTGGTCGGGCTGTTCTCGCTCGAAATGTCGGCCGAGCAGCTCGCCACGCGCATCCTGTCCGAGCAGGCCAGCATCCCGAGCGAGCGCATCCGCCGCGGCAACCTGGACGAGGCGCAGTTCCGCGAGCTGGTCCGCGTGTCGCAGGAACTGAACGACCTGCCGCTCTATATCGACGACACCGGCGCGCTCAGCATCTCGGCCCTGACCGCGCGGGCGCGCCGGCTGAAGCGGCAGCAGGGCCTCGGCCTGATCGTGATCGACTATCTGCAATTGATGCGGTCCTCGGGCGGCAGCCGCCAGGACAACCGGGTGCAGGAGGTGTCCGAGATCAGTCGCGGCCTGAAGGCCCTCGCCAAGGAATTGAACGTGCCGGTGATGGCGCTGTCGCAGCTCTCCCGCGCGGTCGAGCAGCGCGACGACAAGCGGCCGCAGCTCGCCGACCTGCGCGAATCCGGCTCGATCGAGCAGGACGCCGACGTCGTGATGTTCGTGTTCCGCGAGGAATACTACGTGATGCGCCGCGAGCCGCGCGAGGGCACGCCCGAGCACGCCGACTGGCAGGCCGAGATGGAGAAGATCCACGGCGTCGCCGAGATCATCATCGGCAAGCAGCGCAACGGCCCGACCGGCACGGTGCCGCTGTCGTTCCAGGGCGAGGTGACGCGGTTCGGCAACCTGGCGCGCGATTCCCACCTGCCCGCCGCCCTGTAACCGGCGAGGCGCGCCCTGTCCCCCGCCCCGCTGCCCGGCTCTTCCGCCATGCCCGCGACACCCGAATCCGGCGCATGGCAGGACGCGGCCGGCGCCCACGCCGCCGTGCTGACGGTGGACCTTGCCGCGCTCGCCGCCAATTACCGCGACCTGGCACGCCACGTCGCACCGGCCGAATGCGCGGCCGTGGTCAAGGCCGACGCCTACGGCCTCGGCGCGGCCGCAGTCGCCCCGGCGCTGGTCGAGGCCGGCTGCCGCACCTTCTTCGTCGCCACCCTGGCCGAGGGCGTGGCCCTGCGCGCCGTTCTGCCCGGCCCGCGCATCTTCGTGTTCGAGGGCCCGGCGCCGGCGGACGCCGCGACCTACCTGGCCGCCCGGCTCGGCCCGGTGCTGAACAGCCTCGACCAGATCGACACCTGGCGCGCCGCGGCGTTGCGCAGCCGTGCGGCGCCCGCGCCGTGCGCGATCCAGGTCGACACCGGCATGGCCCGGCTCGGCCTCAGCGAGGCGGAGGCCGCGGCGTTGGCCGAGGCGCCGGCGCGCCTCGGGGCGCTCGACATTGCGCTGGTGATGAGCCATCTGGCCTGCGCCGAGGACCGGGACGCGCCCCTCAACGCCGATCAGCGCGCAGGGTTCGACGTCCTGCGCGCCCGCCTGCCGGCGGCGCCGGCGAGCCTCGCCAATTCCGCCGTCTGCCGGCTCGGGCGTCCCTATCACTACGACCTGGTGCGGCCGGGCATCGCGCTCTACGGCGGCTATGCCGGCGGGCCGGGCGGGCCGCCGATGCGGCCGGTCGCGCGGCTCGAGGCGCGCATCCTGCAGGTCCGGCTGATTGACACTCCACAGACCGTCGGCTATGGGGCGACCTATGCTGCGGCGGGGCCGACGCGCGTCGCGACGCTTGGCTTGGGCTATGCGGACGGCTACAAGCGCGCCCTGGGCAATCGCGGCCGGGCGGCTCTCGCGGGGCGGCTCGTGCCGGTGCTAGGGCGTGTGTCGATGGACCTTGTGACCGTGGACGTGACCAGCCTGCCCGACGACGCGGCGCGGCCAGGCGTGGCGGTCGAATTGCTGGGGGCCTCGGTGCCGCTCGATGCGGTGGCCGAGGCAGCGGGAACGATTCCGCACGACGTGCTGACCGGCCTCGGCCGCCGGCCGGTGCGGCGGTACGCGCGGTAGTGTCGTGATTTCGAAGCTCGCTTCATTTCGATATCGCGCTCCGAGCGAACTTCGAAATCAAAACGACACTACAATCAACAAGTTGCTAGTGTCCTTCGATTCTGAAATTCGCCCTGCTTGTGATATCGAACGCACGCGAATTTCGGAATCGGGACGCTAGAGGGAATGCCCATGAACGTTGTGGCGGGAATCGGGCGCGGCACGATGGGCGCGCTGGCCGTTGCGGGCCGCCTGTCGATGTTCGCCGGCACTGGCTTCGGCAGCGTCATCGTGCCGCCGTTCTATCCGCGACTCCTGCTCCAGCAGTTCATCCGCATCGGCTACGATTCGCTGCCGGTGGTCGGTATGACCGCCTTGTTCACCGGCGCGGTGCTGGCGCTGCAGATCTATATCGGCGGCTCGCGCTACAATGCCGAGAGCATCGTGCCCTCGATCGTGGTGATCGGCATCACGCGCGAGCTGGGGCCGGTGCTGGCCGGCCTGATGGTCGCCGGCCGCGTCAGCTCGGCGATCGCGGCCGAGCTCGGCACCATGCGCGTGACCGAGCAGATCGACGCCCTGGCCACGCTCTCGACCAGCCCGTTCAAGTACCTGGTGGCGCCGCGCC
The DNA here is from genome assembly GCA_040255145.1 of Hyphomicrobiales bacterium. Lineage (GTDB taxonomy): Bacteria > Pseudomonadota > Alphaproteobacteria > JBDZUN01 > JBDZUN01 > JBDZUN01. The sequence continues at coordinate 9,873 of JBDZUN010000092.1, forward strand.
TGGTCGCCGCCACCGTGGTCATGCCGCTTCTGGTCGTCGTGGCGGACATCATCGGCGTGATGGGCGGCTGGATCATCGGCACCGGCACGCTGAAGTTCAACCCGAACGCCTATATCCAGACCACCGCCACCTTCCTGCATGCCGGCGACGTGATCTCGGGCCTGGTCAAGGCGGCCGTGTTCGGCTTCGTGATCGCGCTGATGGGCTGCTATCACGGCTATCACAGCAAGGGCGGCGCCCAGGGCGTCGGCCAGGCCACGACCAACGCCGTGGTCTCGGCCTCGATCCTGATCCTGGCCGCCAACTACATCCTCACCGAACTGTTCTTCGCCTCCTGATGGCCCACACCGACGCCACCCCGATGACCCGAGCCGCCGACAACAGCGTGCCGAAGCTCATGCTGAAGGACGTGCACAAAAGGTTCGGCCCCAAGGTCGTGCTGAACGGCATCGACCTGACCATCGCGCCCGGCGAATCGGTCGTGGTCATCGGCGGCTCCGGCACCGGCAAGTCGGTGATGCTGAAATGCTGCCTCGGCCTCCTGCGGCCGGAGCGCGGCAGCATCGAGGTCGACGGCGAGGAGATGCGCGGCGCCCCGGCGCGCACTCGCACCCGGCTGTTGCGCAAGTTCGGCATGCTGTTCCAGGGCAGCGCGCTGTTCGACAGCCTGAAGGTCTGGGAGAACGTCGCCTTCGGCCTGATCCAGGGCCGCGGCATGAAGCGCGACCAGGCGCGCGAGGTCGCGCTGGACAAGCTGGCCCAGGTCGGCCTGGGGCCGGAGGTCGCGGACCTGAGCCCGGCGGAGCTGTCCGGCGGCATGCAGAAGCGCGTCGCGCTGGCCCGCGCCATCGCCGCCGACCCCGACATCCTGTTCTTCGACGAGCCGACCACCGGCCTCGACCCGATCATGGCCGACGTCATCAACAACCTGATCATCGACCGGGTGAAGGCGCTCGGCGCGTCCGCTTTGTCGATCACCCACGACCTGGTCAGCGCGCGCAAGATCGCCGATCGCATCGCCATGCTCTATCAGGGCAAGATCATCTGGGACGGCCCGGTGTCGGAGATCGACGACAGCGGCGATCCGCGCGTCGACCAGTTCATCCACGGCCGCGCCGATGGTCCGATCCAGATGGAGCTGAAACGGCTGTGACCGGCGCGGGCCGCATCCCGCCGCCCGGCCGAGAGTGTTCCGGATGACCAGGATGGCGCGCGCCGCCGAACGCTTCGTCTGCCAGGATTGCGGCGCCGTCTACCCCAAGTGGTCCGGGCGCTGCGACGCCTGCGAGGCGTGGAACTCGATCGTCGAGGAACCCCGCGTCGGCGCCATCCGCGCGACGAAGCGCGGGCGCGGCATCGCGCTGGTCGCGCTCCAGGGCGACAGCCCTGCGCCGGCCCGGCTTCAGACCGGCATCGCCGAATTCGACCGCGCCTGCGGCGGTGGGCTGGTGCCCGGCTCGGCGCTGCTGGTCGGCGGCGATCCCGGCATCGGCAAGTCGACCCTGCTTCTCCAGGCCGCCGCCGGCCTCGCCCGGCGCGGCCAGCGCGTGATCTACGTCTCGGGCGAGGAGGCGGTCGCCCAGGTGCGCGGCCGGGCCGAGCGGCTCGGCCTCGCCGACGCGCCGGTGGTGCTGGCCGCGGAGACCGCGCTGGCCGACATCCTGGCCACCCTGGAGGCCGAGAGGGATCTCGCCCTCGTCGTGATCGATTCGATCCAGACCATGGCGCTCGACACGCTCGATTCGGCACCCGGCACAGTGGCCCAGGTCCGCGCCGGCGCGCAGGAGCTGGTGCGGTTCGCCAAGAGCCGCGGCTGCGCCGTCGTGCTGGTCGGCCACGTCACCAAGGACGGCCAGATCGCCGGCCCCAAGGCGGTCGAGCATCTGGTCGACGCCGTGCTCTATTTCGAGGGCGAGCGCAACCACCAGTTCCGCATCCTGCGCGCGGTCAAGAACCGCTTCGGCCCGACCGACGAGATCGGCGTGTTCGAGATGGGCACCGCGGGCCTCGCCGAGGTCGCGAACCCCTCCGCGCTGTTCGTCGGCCGCCATTCGGAAGCGGTGCCGGGCTCCGTCGTCTTCGCCGGCATGGAGGGCACCCGGCCCCTGCTGGTCGAGTTCCAGGCCCTGGTCGCGCCTTCGGTGTTCGGCACGCCGCGCCGGGCCGCGGTCGGCTGGGACGGCGCGCGGCTGGCCATGGTGCTGGCGGTGCTGGAGGCGCGCTGCGGCGTCGTCTTCGGCGGCCAGGACGTGTTCCTCAACGTCGCCGGCGGCCTGCGCATCGCCGAGCCGGCGGCCGACCTCGCCGCCGCCGCGGCGCTGGTCTCCGCCCTCTACGGCGCGCCGGTGCCGCCCGACCGCGTCTTTTTCGGCGAGGTCAGCCTGGCCGGCGAGATCCGCGCCGTGCCGCATGCGGAAGCGCGGCTGAAGGAAGCCGAGAAGCTCGGCTTCGCCTGCGCCACGGCGCCGCTCGATTGCCCCGCCGTGCGCGGGTTGGAGATGGACCGCATCGGCCGGCTTCAGCGCCTGGTCGAGCAACTGGGCGACGCCGCCGACGATGCCGCGGAGC
>JBDZUN010000347.1:0-2453 GCA_040255145.1 Hyphomicrobiales bacterium
GGCGCGCCGGCAAGCCGGTCGTCGCAGTCGACCTGCCGTCCGGCCTGCACGGAGATACCGGACAAGTTCTCGGCGTCGCGCCCCGCGCGGCGCTGACCGTGACCTTTTTCCGGCCAAAGCCAGCGCACCTGCTGATGCCGGGCCGCACGCTGTGCGGCGAGACCCTGGTCGCCGATATCGGCATTCCGGAAACCGTGCTGGCCGACATCGCTCCAGACACGTTCGCCGACCGCCCGGCACTGTGGCGCGATGCCTATCCCTGGCCGCGTATCGAGGGTCACAAATATTCGCGCGGGCACGCCGTGGTCGTCAGCGGCGATCACAATCATACGGGCGCGGCCCGGCTGGGGGCGCGGGCGGCGCTACGGTTGGGCGCCGGCCTGGTCACGGTGGCAAGCCCACCAGATGCATTGGCCGTCAATGCCGCACAGCTCACCGCGATCATGGTGCGGCCCTTCCCCAGCCCCGACGGACTGGCCGCCCTTCTATCCGATCCGCGGCTCAATGCGGTCCTCGCCGGACCTGGAATGGGCGTCAGCGCCGAAACTTGCGACCTGGTGCTGGCCACGCTGGACGGGCGGCGCGCCGTCGTGCTCGACGCCGATGCGATCACGAGCTTCGCGGACAATCCTGCCGCGCTGTTCGGCAAGCTCAGCGACCATGTCGTCCTGACCCCGCACGAAGGCGAGTTCGCGCGGCTGTTCCCCGATCTCGCAAATGCCGGCCGTGGCAAGCTGGAGCGTGCACGCGCGGCCGCATGTCGCAGCGGCGCGATCGTGCTGCTGAAGGGCCCGGACACCGTAATCGCGGCGCCGGATGGCCGCGCCGCCGTCGCGGCCAATGCGCCACCCACGCTGGCCACCGCCGGGGCCGGCGACGTGCTCGCCGGCTTCGTGCTGGCCCTGATGGCCCAGGGCATGGACGCATTCCAGGCGGCTTGCGCCGCGGCCTGGATCCACGGGGCATGTGCGGAGCGCTTCGGCCCCGGCCTGATCGCTGAGGACTTGAGCGAGCAGGTGCCGGCGGTGCTGCGCGATCTGGCCGTGCGGGGCGATGGGTGAGTCGGGACCGGACCGACTGGCGCGCCGCGATTCCGCTATGCTATAGAGCCCCGACAGGCGGGACGGCGACAGCGGAGCCGGCCGCGATCTGCCGGTGCCGTGAAGCGCGCGGTGCAGCGATCGGGCGGGCGTGGCGGAATTGGTAGACGCGCCAGGTTTAGGTCCTGGTGACTCACGTCGTGGGGGTTCGAGTCCCTCCGCCCGCACCATGGACACGCCGTCGAAACGAACGAAGCATTCTCCGGTTGCTGTCCCCAGGCATGCACCGGCTCGGAGTTGAGCAGAATATGCAGGTCACTGAAACAAAGACCGATGGGTTGAAGCGCCAATACCGGGTGACGGTCGAAGCGCAGGAAATCGAAGCCAAGATCGCGCAGCGGCTGGAAACATTGCGCGACACCGTGCGCATGAAGGGCTTCCGCCCCGGCCGAGTACCCAAGGATTTGCTGCTGCGCCTCTACGGCGACAGCCTGCGTCAGGAAGTGCGCGGCGAGACGATCGAGGAATCGGTCCGCAACGCACTGGAAAGCCAGTCGGTCCGCCCCGCTATGCAGCCGAGCATCGACAACCTGTCCGGCGGCGACGCCGGACAGGACTTGGCGTTCGATCTCGACGTCGAGGTCTTTCCGACGATCGACTTGCCGGACTTTTCCGAGGTTGCGCTGGAGAAGCCTGTCGCCACCGTCGACGAAGCGCCGGTCGACGAGGTGCTGCAGCGCTTGGCGCAGCAGCATCGGACGTTCGCGGCCCGCGCTGAGGACGACAAGGCCCAGGACGGTGATCGCCTGACCATCGACATCGAGGTCAAACATGGCGACGAGCGAATCGAACAGATTTCCGGCGAGGACATCCAGGTGGCGCTGGGCTCGACCTATGTGCTGCCCGGCCTGTCGGAGGCGCTGGCCGGCGCGCAGGCCGGCGAGACCCGTACCTTCGACCTGGCCTTGCCGGAGGCCTATCCGCTCGAAAAGCTGCGCGGAGAGAGCGTCGCGGTGCGTACCGAGATCAAGGAGGTCGCTGCCCCCTCCGACCCCGCTGTCGACGATGAATTGGCCAAGAACATGGGCTTCGATTCGCTCGATGCCCTGCGCGATGCGGTGCGCAAGCAGACCGAGCACGACTTTCAGACGGCGTCGCGCGCTCGGGCCAAGCGCAACCTGCTCGATCAGCTCGACACCAAGGTGTCGTTCGATCTGCCCCGCGGTCTGATCGATCAGGAGTTCCAAAGCCTATGGCATCAGGCGCATCCCGAGGACGCGCGGCGCGAGCTTGAGGCGCTGTACCAGCAGGATCATGGGCACGACCACGATCATGACCATCAGCACAATCACGATCACGCGCCCGCCGTCGCGACCACAACCGAGCCCGAAGCCGATTCTCCGGAGCGCGAGA
>JBDZUN010000093.1:0-4978 GCA_040255145.1 Hyphomicrobiales bacterium
TGGACCCGCTGATTAAGAGTCAGCTGCTCTACCAACTGAGCTATGCGCCCGCGCCGAGGCGAGAGGGCGCATATAGCAACGGCGCGAAGCGCTGTCCAGCCGCGCCGTTTCGATCCGGCCAATCCGGTGGTGGCGAGCGGTTTCGACCGCCTGTATGGTCGGCCGCCATGTCTCACCCGGCCCGAATCTCTTCCGTGGCGGAACTTGCGGAACGCGTGCGCGCCGGGGAGCGGCGGGCTCTGGCGCGGGCCATCACGCTGGTCGAATCGAGCCGGGCTGATCATCGCGCGGAAGCCGAATTGCTGCTGGAGGCCGTGCTGCCGCATGCCGGCGGCGCGATCCGCATCGGCCTGTCGGGTGCGCCGGGCGTGGGCAAGTCAAGCTTTATCGAAACCTTCGGCACCCATCTGACCGGCCAGGGGCACAAGGTCGCGGTACTGGCCGTCGATCCATCGTCGAGCCGCAGCGGTGGCTCGATCCTGGGCGACAAGACACGGATGGAGGTGCTGGCGCGCGACCCCAACGCTTTCATCCGCCCGTCGCCGGCCGGCCGCACCCTGGGCGGCGTCGCCCGCCGCACGCGCGAGGCGATGCTGCTGGTCGAGGCCGCCGGCTTCGGCGTGGTGCTGGTCGAGACGGTCGGGGTCGGCCAGTCGGAGATCGCGGTCGCCGACATGGTCGACATGTTTGTCCTGCTGCAGTCGCCGGGCGGCGGCGATGAGCTCCAGGGTATCAAGCGCGGCATTATGGAGCTGGCCGACCTGGTCCTGGTGACGAAGGCCGACGGTGCGCTCGAGGCGACGGCCGTCCGTGCGGCCGGCGACTACAAGGCCGCCCTGCGGTTCCTGCGCCCACGCTCGCCGCACTGGACGCCGAAGGTGATCCTGACCTCGGTGCTGACCGGGCGCGGCATCGCCGAGGCCTGGGCAGCGGTCGAGGAGCATCGGCGGGTGCTGACCGCGACCGGCGCGCTGCGGGCGCAGCGGGCGGCGCAGACGCGCGCCTGGATGTGGACCGAGATCCGTGAGGGGTTGGTTGCGGCGTTGGAGGCGGATGAGGCCGTCCGCGTCCGCCTGCAGGATATCGAGAGTCGGGTGGATGCCGGCCGCCTTACGCCCGCGGCGGCCGCGCGCGAGGTGCTGGGCCTGTTCCGCCACGGCAGCATCGGCGACTGAAGCCGGTCCGCTGCCGGCAATCGTGGCGGCCTTTCAACCGGGCCGATTGCCGTCGGGACCGGCGGCACATATGCTGATTCGTGACTCAACAGGCAGGAGTGGCCGCGTGATCAAGCTGATGGTCATGATCAAGCGCAGGTCCGGCATGTCGAAAGAGGCGTTCGATCGCTATTGGAGCGGGCCGCACGCCGAGCAGGTGCTGGGCTGCCCGGATTTCGTGCGCCATGTCCGGCGTTACGTCCAATCCCACGTCGTCACCCGGGAAGGCATCAGACTGGCCTGGGGCGTCTCCGATTATGACGGCCAGGCCGAACTCTGGTTCGACAGCGTCGATGCCATGAATGCCGCCTTCAATGAGCCGGGCTTCCTGGCCAGCGTCGTCCGCGACCTGTCCAATTCCTGGACACTAACCGACCTGTCAATACTGGTCGGGCACCCGGAACACTGGCATAATCCGGAAAAAATTCCTTGGCCCATGGCCGACAGGATCGGAGGAAACGGGAATGACACAGGCGCAGACTATGGCGACGACTGACCGAACCACGGCGCCGGGCCACTATGACGCGATCATCATCGGCGCCGGCGTGACCGGCCTCTATCAGCTCTACAGCTTGCGCAAGCTCGGCATCTCGGTGCACGTGTTCGAAAAGGGCAGCGGCGTCGGCGGTACTTGGTACTGGAACCGCTATCCGGGCGCGCGTTTCGATTCCGAAAGTTACACCTACGGCTATTCCTGGTCGGAGGAGGTGCTGCAGGAATGGAACTGGACCGAGCATTTCTCGCCCCAGCCGGAGACCCTGCGCTATCTCAACTTCGTCGCCGACAAATTCGACTTGAAGAAGGACATCACGTTCAACGCCTCGGTCAAATCCGCGCACTGGAACGAGGCGGCGGAGCGCTGGGACATCGAGACCGAGAATGGCGAGCGGGCGAGCGCGCGCTTCCTGATCACCGCCATCGGCATCCTGCATGCCGCCAACATGCCGAAGATCCCGGGCATCGAGGATTTCGAGGGACAGTCCTGGCACACCTCGCAATGGCCGCGCGACGCGAACGGCTGGGGCGGCATGGACGTCGGCATGAAGGGCAAGCGCATCGGCGTCATCGGCACCGGTGCGACGGCGGTGCAGCTGATCCAGGAGCTGGCCAAGATCGCCGGCGACCTGACGGTGTTCCAGCTTCTGCCGGAATATTGCGCGCCCCTTGGCAACACCAAGATCGATGATGAATGGCAAAAGCAGATCAAGGCGCGCTATCCGGAAATCTTCAAGACCTGCCGCGAGACCTTCGCCGGATTCGAGCATGTACCAGACCCGCGTTCGGCCCTCGACGTACCCGCGGAAGAGCGCGAGGCGTTCTGGGATAAGCTGTACGGCGAGCCGGGCTTCGGCATCTGGCTCGGCAATTACAGTGACATCCTGACCAATCAGCAGGCGAACGATCTGATCACGGAATTCATCCGCAAGAAGATCCGGGAACGGGTCAAGGACCCGAAGGTGGCGGAAAAGCTGGTGCCCAAAACATACGGCTTCGGCCTGCGCCGCGTGCCGATGGAGACCCGCTATTACGAGGTCTACAACCAGGACAACGTGCATCTGGTCGACCTGACCGAGACGCCGATCGAGCGCATCACCAGGACAGGCGTCAAGACGTCGGACAAGGAATTCGAGTTCGATTTCATCATCTATGCCACTGGCTTCGACGCGGTGACCGGCTCGTTCACGCGGATGGACATCCGCGGCGAGGACGGGCAAACGCTGAAGGACAAGTGGGAAAACGGCCCGCGCACCTATCTCGGCCTCCAGACGGTCGGCTTCCCCAACATGTTCACCCTGGTCGGGCCGCATAACGGCGCCACCTTCTGCAACATGCCGCGCTGTGCCGAGCAGAACGTCGAATGGGTGACGGAATGCGTCCGCTACCTGACCGAGAACGGCATCGAGCGGATCGAGCCGAAGCCCGACGCCGAACAGGCGTGGACCGACCACGTCAACGAGATCGTGCACAACACCCTGCTGCCGACCGTCGATTCATGGTTCATGGGCACCAACGTCGAAGGCAAGAAGAAGAACTTCCTGATGTATACCGGCGGCAGCCCGGCCTATCGCGCCAAGTGCGACGAGGTGGCCGCCAAGGGCTATGAGGGCTTCGAGCTGGGATAAAGGCGGCCGGACGGGATCGGGGGGCGGGGGCGCGCGCGACGCGACCCTGCCGCCTGCGGCCTTAGCGCCAGTAATTGTTGGCGGCGGCGATCGTCGCGAATTCGACGGCGATCACATGACTCGCCGCGATCAGGGCGCCTGGATCGCGAGCGTAATGGACGCGGCCTTCCTTCAGGATTTCCAACTCCTTCTGCATCGCGTGGATGGAATGGTGGGCGAGCGTGACCGCCAGGGCCCGGCCTTCCTCCGGCGTCCGCATGATCAGCATGTTACCGGGAACCAGCGGCTCGGGCGGCAATTGCGTCATCGTTTGCTCCTTGGAGAGTGCAGGCGGGATGATAATAAGGATGATGATCCTGTTTTGTCTTTGCGTATACTTATGACGCCCCGATCTGCAGTATGGTTGGAGCAGTATTGTATGGTCAGCACGAAGGCCGTTGCGGTTTTCCATGCCTCGGTCACCGACGGCGGCCTCATCCGCCTTGACGCCCGGCGCCCGGCCGGCCTATAGGGTGGGAGAGTGCCGGCCGCGTCAGCGGGCCGGCTTCCGTTGTTCCAGGCCGCTTCGTTTGCGGAAATAGGGGTTGGGTCATGGCGAGGCGTTGCGAGCTGACCGGCAAGGGCGTTCTGACCGGCAACAATGTCAGCCACGCCAACAACAAGTCGCGGCGGCGGTTCCTGCCGAACCTGGTCGACGTGTCGTTCCTGAGCGATTCGCTGGGGCATACGGTGCGCTTCCGGGTCTCTGCCCACGCCCTGCGCAGCGTCGAGAAGCTCGGCGGTATCGATGCCTATCTGCGCAAGGCCTCCGACGAGGGGTTGTCGCTCAAGGCCCGGCGGCTCAAGCGCCTGGTCGCGGCGCGTGCCGAAGCCGCGGCGTCCTGACGAGGCCGTTCCGATCATCCAGATGCCGGTGTATTTGGATCGCACCTCTTTGCCGCAAACATCACTCCACATCCTGTCCTTTCCTGCGAGCGGGACGGGGAAGATCGTCATAGCGAGAGCCGCGAAGGCGAGAGCCGGAGCGAGCCGAAGCAATCCAGGCGAAGGCCGTAAAGATGGATTGCTTCGCTTCGCTCGCAATGACGGGTGGAAGCGCCACGCATCGGGCGTGACCGTGCGGCGTGGACGCTCGCGATGACTGAAGAAGCGCAACCGGATAGCGGCCTGACCCAGCTCGGCCGGCAAACCGCGCCGCCGGCCTCGCCGGATGCGGCGGTGCTGGAGCGCGTGCCCAACGCCCACGCTGGTACAAATTACCTGGTGCGCTTCAACTGTCCGGAATTCACCTGCCTGTGCCCGATCACCGGGCAGCCGGATTTCGCGCACCTGGTCATCGACTACGTTCCCGAAGGATGGCTGGTCGAAAGCAAGTCGCTGAAGCTGTTCCTCGGCGCCTTCCGCAACCATGGCGGCTTTCACGAGGACACGACGGTCGGCATCGCGCGCCGGCTGGTCGGTGCTCCGCCGCCCGCCGCAGCGCCGGATCAGCCGCGAGGGGCTGTGGACGCGGCCCCGGACGAACGCCGGTCGCAACGCCGCATGAACCCGATCGAGTGGATCGCCGCCGCCTTCGTGCTCACCAATGTCGCGCTCGTCGCGCTGCGCAGCGTCTGGAACTATCCCTTCGCGCTCGTCGCG
>JBDZUN010000093.1:4988-6161 GCA_040255145.1 Hyphomicrobiales bacterium
GGCGAGCTTCCGCAACCATGGCGCGTTCCACGAGGACTGCAGCGTGGCGATCGGCAAGCGGCTGACGCGCGAGATCCGCCCGGTTTACCTGCGCATCGGCGGCTACTGGTATCCGCGCGGCGGCATCCCGATCGACGTGTTCTACCAGACCGGCCCTGCGCCCGAAGGGCTGTGGCTGCCGGACCAGGGTGTGCCGCCCTACCGCGCGCGCGCCTGAACCGGCTTCTCGGTATCGAGCGCGAAGACCAGCAAAATGGTGCGCTCCAGCCGGTTGTAGTTGTCGTCCGAGATCACGTAGATCAGCGTCTCGCCGTGCCGGCCCTTGCGCGCGGCGACGCCTTCCATGTTGTCGATCGTATAGGTCGGGTCGAGCGCCGCGATCACCGGCCCGTCCAGCACCGCGTGCGGCTTGATCGCGGTGGCTGGAATCCGGCGCAGGCGCATGAACAGCCCTTCGGGAATGCTGAGGCGGCGTTCCAGCGCCAGCGCATCGCCGTCTGGCAGGATGCACAGGTCGCTGAGGTCGTAGTCTTCGTGCCGCTTGTAGGAGATCGGCTCCGATTTCGGGCCGTCGAGGATCCAGCCGACCATATTGCCGGCGTCGTTCAGCGTTGCCTCGGTCAGCGCAAGCAGCCGACCGTCGGGCAACCGCGCTAGCGCCTCGAGGCCCTTGTTGCGTCGCACCGTTTCCAATTCCGGCGGGGTTGGGACTGGGGTGGGCAGGGCGTCGCCATGCTTGGTGCCGAAGGCGTAGCGCCAGATGCGCGCGTTGCCCTCGAAGCCGACGGCGACGTCGCCGACCGGCCCGCGCGAGGACAACGCGGTCAGCGATTCGGCGTCCCCCTCCTTGAAATGCATAGGCTCGCCGGCGAGGTTGCGCATCGGCCAGAGCTCCGCCTTGTCGGCGCCGACCAGGTCACCATCCCGGTAATAGAGCTTGAACGAGACCCAATACGCGATGTCGGATACCGCCAGCACCGACCTGCCGTCGGCGCTGATCACCAGGCCGGAAAGGCCGCCGAAGCGGGGGTCGGAGGATTCGAGCACCAGCCCGCCGCGAAAATGCAGCTTGCCGACTTCGCGCTGGCCGGGGTCGTTGGGCTTCAGCGCGACGCGGGTGGTCTGCAGGTCGATTGCATCGGCTGCACGGCGTGCATCGACGCCTGCGACGAG
>JBDZUN010000093.1:6171-12403 GCA_040255145.1 Hyphomicrobiales bacterium
CAGGGCAGCGCTCAGCCGTGATACGGGCGTTCCGGTGCGGATTGATCCGGAGTGGGTCAATCAGGCCCGCGCGGCGCCGCGCATGCGCGGCGCCGGCCTCATTGCGGCGGCGGCACGGCGATCACCGCCACGCGACCGCTGCGGCGGCGCCTCGTCGAACAGCTCCGCCAGCTTTTCGGTCATCGCGCCACCGAGCTGCTCCGCGTCGACGATCGTGACCGCACGCCGGTAATAGCGGGTCACGTCGTGGCCGATGCCGATGGCGATCAGCTCGACCGGCGACCGGCCTTCGATCCACTCGATCACATCGCGCAGGTGTCGCTCCAGGTAGTTGCCCGGATTGACCGACAACGTCGAATCGTCGACCGGCGCGCCGTCGGAGATGACCATCAGGATGCGGCGCTGCTCGGTGCGGCCGATCAATCGCTCGTGCGCCCAGGCCAGCGCCTCGCCGTCGATATTCTCCTTGAGCAGGCCCTCGCGCATCATCAGGCCGAGGTTGCGGCGGGTGCGCCGCCATGGCGAATCGGCCGCCTTGTAGATGATGTGGCGCAGGTCGTTGAGGCGCCCGGGGCCAGGCGGCTTGCCTTCGGCCAGCCAGCGTTCGCGACTCTGGCCGCCCTTCCAGGCGCGGGTGGTGAAGCCCAGCACCTCGACCTTGACGCCGCAGCGTTCCAGCGTGCGCGCCAGGATGTCGGCGCACATCGCCGCGACCATGATCGGCCGGCCGCGCATCGACCCGGAATTGTCCAGGAGCAGGGTGACGACCGTGTCCTTGAACTCGGTGTCACGCTCCTGCTTGAACGACAGCGGGTGGAAGGGATCGACGATCACACGCGGCAGGCGGGCGGCGTCGAGCATGCCTTCTTCCAAGTCGAAATCCCACGCCCGGTTCTGCTGCGCCATCAGCCGGCGCTGCAGCTTGTTGGCCAAGCGCGCGACGACGCCTTGCAGCGACTGGAGCTGCTGGTCCAGATAGGCGCGCAGGCGGGCCAACTCCTCCGGGTCGCACAATTCCTCGGCCGTGATGGTTTCGTCGAACTGCGTGGTGAAAGCGGCATAGCGCGGCCGTTCCCGCCCTTCGGCCGCGGCGTTGCGGGGCCGCCAGGGCCGCTGGCCGTCCCCGGATTCCTCGGCGTCGCCGGATTCCTGTTCGAGCGTCTCGACCTGGACGGCCTGCTCCTCGCCCTCCTCGCCTTCGCCTTCGGAGGCTTCCATCTCCTCGGCGCTGGCGCTTTCCGGCTGGCCGCCTTCCTGGGACTGATCGTCGGGCTGGTTGTCCGCGCCGGAATCGTCCTGCTCCTGCTCGTCGGCAGGCTCCTCCGGCTCCTCGCCCATGTCCTCACCGAGATCGAGCTCGGAGATGATGCGCCGGGCCAGCCGCGCGAATTGCGCCTGGCGGCCGATCTCATCCTCCAGCCGCTCCAGCGACGGGCCCGCCCGCTCTTCGATCCAGGGACGCAGCAGGTCGACCATTTCCCGCGCGCTTTCCGGCGGCTTCTCGCCGGTCAGGCGCTCACGTACCATCAGGCCCAGCACGTCGGCGACCGGAGCCTCGTTGGCATCGTGCACCTCCGAATAGCCCGCGGTACGGCAGCGTTCCTCGATTGCGGCGCTCAGATTGCTGGCGACGCCGCGCAGGGCGCGGGCGCCGATCGATTCGACGCGCGCCTGCTCAACCGCCTCGAACACGGCGCGGGCCATCGGACCCTCCGGCCGGTAGTGCTGGTGCGCATCGTCGTCGTGATAGCGCAGGCGCAGCGCGCACGAATCGGCCGCGCCGCGAATCTGCGCCACCTCACGCACCGGAAGGTCGCGCGGCGGCAGCGGCAGACGGACCCGTCCGCCACGCAGGCCGGGCTGATCGGCGCCGAACACGACTTCGACCTCCGGCTTGTCGGCCAGTGCGCGGATAGCGGAGGTCAGGGCCTGCTTGAACGGCTCTAGTGTCTGCTCGGGCTTGTTGGAACGCATCGTAGGCGATTCGAACCCTTGGACTATGCCATCGTGACTTGCGCCGCGGATTCCGGCAATTCCTGCCCAAAACAGCGTTGATAGAATTCGGCGACGCCGGCGCGTTCCAGTTCGTCGCACTTGTTCAGGAAGGTAATGCGGAACGCGAAGCCGATATCGTTGAAGATCAAGGTGTTTTCCGCCCAGGTGATCACGGTGCGCGGGCTCATCACCGTCGAAAGGTCACCGTTGACGAAGGCGCTGCGCGTCATTTCGGCCACCGAGACCATGGCGGCAATGGTCTTGCGCCCTTCCGGGTTGTCGTAGGCTGGCGCCTTGGCCAGGACGATCTCCGTCTCCTCGTCGTGCGGCAGGTAGTTCAGCGTCGCGGCGATGTTCCAGCGGTCCATCTGGCCCTGGTTGATCTGCTGCGTGCCGTGATAGAGACCAGTGGTGTCGCCGAGGCCGATCGTGTTGGTGGTGGCGAACACGCGGAAGCCGGGATGCGGCCGGATCACCCGGTTCTGATCGAGCAGGGTTAGCTTACCCTCGACCTCGAGCACGCGCTGGATCACGAACATCACGTCCGGCCGCCCGGCGTCGTATTCGTCGAACACCAACGCGGTCGGGCTTTGCAGCGCCCAGGGCAGGATGCCCTCGCGGAACTCGGTGATCTGCTTGCCGTCCTTGAGGACGATGGCGTCCTTGCCGACCAGGTCGATCCGGCTGATGTGGCTGTCCAGGTTGACGCGGACGCACGGCCAGTTGAGCCGCGCCGCCACCTGCTCGATATGCGTCGATTTGCCGGTGCCATGATAGCCCTGGATCAGGACGCGCCGGTTGAAGGCGAACCCGGCCAGGATGGCCAGCGTCACTTCCCGGTTGAAGCGATAGGCCTGATCGAGGTCGGGCACGTACTCGCCCGGACGCGAGAACGCCGGAACCTCAAGGTCGACGTCGATGCCGAACACCTCCCGAACCGATATCTTCTTATCGGGCAATCCTTCGGCCACCCCGGCAGTTTGCTGCACGCTCATCAATCCATCTGTCCGCAGTGAATGCTCCAACCGGCCGCGTGCCGCGCTAAGACGCCGGCCATCGGCCCAGTCGAGCACAAGATTTCAAATGGGTATAGGCCTGAATAACGCGACGCAAGCGTTCCTCGGTGTGCCGTTCGCCGCCATTGGCGTCGGGGTGGTACCGTTTCACCAGGGCCTTGTACCGGACCTTGATGTCTTCGAGGCTCGCCGTTTCGTCGAGTTCCAGCGCTTCGAGCGCCCGCACCGTCTGTGCGGGCAGCCGCGGCTTCCACGGCGACGCGGCCTGTGCGGGTCCGCGGATGCCGTCGGGTCCGTCGTCGAACAGGCCGATCGGATCGTGGCGGAAGGCGCGCCACGCCTGGCCGCCGGCGCGACGGTCGCCGCCGCCCATTTTCCAGGTCGGGCGCTGGCCCGCGGCATTGTTGTGGATGTAACGCTCGATCTCCGCTTCGCTCATGCCGGCGAAAAAGTTCCAGCCCGCATTATACTGCCGCACGTGGTCCAGGCAGAACCAATGGACTTCGCGCAGGTTTTCGCGACTCTTGGGTGCACGATAGGGACCAGGCTCACGACACCCGGTCCATTCGCACGGGTGCCGGGTTATCGGACCGCGCGGCGGATCGGGCTTGATCCGGATATCGTAGATGTCCTGGAGGTACTTGCTCACCGAGCGATTATGGGGCCCGCTCCCCCTGAATACAAGGAAGCCACGCCCCTTCGGAAGCCCGGAAAAGGCGCGGAAAATGTGGTTTTGAGGGATTGACGTGACTCGTCGGGAACGGATCGAATCGCTGCTGCGCGCGAGGTTTGCGCCGACCCTGCTGGAGGTCGTCGACGACTCGGCGCGCCATGCCGGACATGCCGGCGCGCAGCCCGGCGGCGAAACACATTACCGTGTCATTGTGGTTTCAGAGCGGTTCCATGGCCTGTCCCGGGTCGAGTGCCAGCGGCTGGTCTATGGGGCGCTGGAAGACGAGTTGCGCTCCGGCCTACACGCGCTCCAGCTCAGCGCCCGCGCGCCCGGGGACTACACGCACAGCGTGTAGTCATTAAGGCGATTGCAACTTATTGCAGGCATTCCTACAGTTCTGCACGCCAAACGCGTATACCAACCTGGGCGTGCATGAGGGAATGCGGCATGAGCAGTCTTCGCACACGGAACGTGATCGTCGACGGGCATCGGACCAGCGTCCGTCTGGAGCCTGCCTTGTGGGACGCCTTCGACGAAATCTGCCGGCGGGAGCACAAGAGCGGGCGGACGGTCTGTTCCGAGGTTGGGCGGCGCCAGCGTGAGGGCGGCTTCACCTCGGCGCTTCGGGTCTACATCCTGGATTATTTCCGCGCATTGGCGGACGAGGATCGGCGCCGCGTCGCCTGATGTCGCCCGGCGGGCCGCCTCAGGCGGCCAAGCTCAGGCGGCCACCGCCTCGGCGAGCAGGGCGCGGAGCGCTGCCGATTCGACCGCGTCGGTCAGGAATGCCTGGCCGATGCCGCGCGCCAGCACGAAGCGGACGCGGCCATGGGCGACCTTCTTGTCGTGCGCCATGGCGGCGATCAGGGCGTCGGGATCGAGCCGCCCGCCGCCGATCCCGGCCGGGCCGGTCGGCAATCCGACCGCCTGAAGATGGACGCGGACCCGCCGCACGTCATCCTGCGGGCAGAGGCCGAGCCGGGCCGACAGCTCGAACGCCAGCACCATGCCGATCGCCACGCTCTCGCCGTGCAGCAGGCGGTCGGAATAGCCGGTCGCGGTCTCCAGCGCGTGGCCGAACGTGTGGCCGAGATTGAGCAGCGCGCGCACGCCGCCCTCGCGCTCGTCGGCGGCGACGATCGCGGCCTTGGCTTCGCAGCTCTTTGTCACGGCGTGGATGCGGGCGGCGACGTCGCCGGCGAGCAGGGCGGTCCCATGTCGCTCCAGCCAGGCGAAGAATTCGGCGTCGCCGAGCAGCCCGTATTTCACGATCTCGGCATAGCCGGCGCGCAGCTCGCGCGGCGGCAGGGTGTCGAGCAGGCCGACATCGGCCAGCACCAGGCGCGGCTGATAAAAGCTGCCGATCAGGTTCTTGCCGTGCGCCGTGTTGATGCCGGTCTTGCCGCCGACCGAGGAATCGACCTGCGCCAGCAGGGTGGTCGGAACCTGAAGGAAGCCGATGCCGCGCAGGGTGATGCTGGCCAGGAAGCCGGTCAGGTCGCCGATGACCCCGCCGCCCAGCGCGATCAGGGTATCGCCGCGCTCGATATTCGCGGCCAGAAGCCGGTCCGACAGCGATTCGACCTGCGCGAAGCTCTTGGTCTGCTCGCCCGGCGGCAGGACGATGGTCTGCACGTCGATGCCGGCGCGGCCGAGCGCCGCCGTCATGGCCGGCAGGTGCAGCCGCGCAACCGTCTCGTCGGTGACGACGAAGGCGCGAGCGCCGTCCAGCATCGGCGCCGCCAGGGCGCCCGCCTGCGCCAGGAGCCCGGACCCGACCAGGATGTCGTAGCTGCGCGCGCCGAGCGCGACGCGAGTGGTCTGGGCCACGCCGTCCGCAGGTTCCTGCATGGCCTCAGCCGGGAAGGGCGGCGTCGGCGGGCTGCCGCGCCGCGTATTCGGCCAGAGCGAAGATGATCGCGTCGACCACCGCGTCGTGGGGGGCCTCGACGCTGTCGACGAGCAGGTCGGCCTGGGCGTAGACCGGGCTGCGCTCGGCCAAAAGCCGTTCCAGCACCGCGCGTGGGTCCGCGGTCTTCAGCAGCGGGCGGTTGGGCCGCTTGCCGACCCGCTTCAGCAGCAGGTCGACATCGGCGCGGAGCCAGATCGATACGCCCCGCTCGACGATGCGGGCCCGTGTGCGCGAGTCCATGAAGGCGCCTCCGCCGGTGGCCAGGACGTGCACCGGCCGGTCCAGCAGGCGCGTGATGACGCGGTGCTCGCCGTCGCGGAACTTGGCCTCGCCGTGGCAGGCGAAGAAATCCTCGATGGAGCAGCCGGCCGCGACCTCGATCTCGGCGTCGGCGTCGATGAACGGCAGGTTCAGGCGGCTCGCCAGGCGGCGGCCGATCGTGGTCTTGCCCACACCCATCATGCCGACCAGCACGATCGTCCGGTCGAGCGGCGGTGTGTCCGGGATGCACAATGTTTCGCTCATGAACCGATCATACCAACATGTCGTCGGCGCCCAAATCGCGGCCGCCGACATGCGGCGGCGGTTCGTTTGCGGTTCGATTCGAGGGCCGCGTTGCCCTATCCCTTGCTCTCA
>JBDZUN010000094.1:0-12385 GCA_040255145.1 Hyphomicrobiales bacterium
AGCAGATCGAACGCCTCGGTCATGCCGGCACGCACCGCAGGGATCGCAAACGCTTCACTGCAGACCCCATCAGGCCGCCTTGTCGCGCGCACCAGCGAAGCGCTCGCGCAGCCAGGCGTTGCATTCCGCCATCGCCTTGGTGGCGCCGTCGACGGCGTCGACCCAGAACAGGAAACCGTGGTTCATGCCGTCATAGCGGGTCAGCCGGGTCGGCACGCCGTCGGCCTGCAGGCGCTTGGCATAGGCCTCGCCCTCGTCCAGGAGCACGTCGTACTGCGCCGTGATGACCAAGGCGGGCGCCAGGCCCTTCAAGCTTGGGGCGCGCAGCGGTGAGACATAGGGATCATCGCCCGCCCGCCCGGCGAGGTAATTGTCCCAGAACCACTTCATGGTGTCGTGCATCAGGCCGTAGCCGGTCGCGTTGTCGAGCATCGACTGCTTGACCGGCTCGTAATGATCCGTGACCGGATAGATCAGCAATTGGCCCGCCAGGGCCGGGCCGCCTTCGTCCCGCGCGCGCAGCGCCGTGACCGCGGCCATCGCGCCGCCGGCGCTGTCGCCCGCGACGACGATGCGCGCCGGGTCGATATCCAGCTCGGCGGCGTGCGCGACGGCCCAGCGCGTCGCCGCCAGGCAGTCGTCGGGGCCGGCCGGATAGGGGTGTTCCGGCGCCAGGCGATAGTCGACCGAGCAGACCACCGCGCCACTGCCGCGGCACAGGTGCCGCGCCATGTCGTCATGCGTGTCCAGGCTGCAGATGCAGAAGCCGCTGCCGTGGAAGAACGCGATCAGCGGGAACGGGCCCTGGCCCGCGGGCGTGTAGATGCGCAGCCGCAGGTCGCCGCCCGGCCCGTCGATCATGCGCTCTTCCACTTTGGCGACATCGGGCTTGGGCAGGCCGGTGACGAACTGCTCCTCCACCGCTGCGCGCACCTTCTGCACCGGCAGGGTGTGCATCGCCGGCATGTCCTTCTGCAGATCGACGATCTTCTGGATGTGGGGATCGAGCGGCATCATCTTCCTCCCGTTCTATCGTTTTCGCGTTGCAGGGTAATGCGCCGTGTGCGCCGCTGGAAGGCACGCCGGCACGGGCTGGTCCATGCTACATTCGTTCGGCGCCAAAGCATAAGGGTCGGCGCCAACCGGCCACGCCACGGGGACGATCATGTCGAGCCGGAACAGCGACGCCCGCATACCCGACGCCATCGCCGCGCCGCTGGCCGACCCGAAGGCGTATGCCGATGCGCGCATCCACGAGACCTATACCTGGCTGCGCGCCAATAACCCGCTGGGCTGGGCCGAGATCGAGGGCTTCGACCCGTTCTGGGTCGTGACCAGGCACGCCGACATCCTGGAGGTCAGCCGCCAGAACGACCTGTTCCACAATTCCGGCCGCCAGGAGGTGCTGACCGACCAGGTCACCGACCGGCACATCCGCCAGATCACCGGCGGCTCGCCGCACCTGGTCCGTTCGCTGGTGCAGATGGACGCGCCCGACCATCCGAAATACCGCGCCCTGACCCAGAGCTGGTTTATGGCTGCGAGCCTGCGCCGGATCGAAACGCGCATCCGCGCCATTGCGCGCGCCGCAGTCGACAAGATGGCAGCGGCGGGCGACGCCTGCGACTTCGTCGCCGAGGTCGCGCTGCACTATCCACTGCACGTTGTGATGGAAATCCTCGGCGTGCCGGAGGAGGACGAGCCGCGCATGCTGCGCCTGACGCAGGAAATCTTCGGCCCGGCCGACCCCGACAACCGCCGCGCGGTCGCCGACGACCAGCAGGCCGCGGTGGTGGCCGAGGGACTGCGCGCCGTGCTGGCCGACTTCTACGCCTATTTCGGCGCGCTGAGCGCCGACCGGCGCGCCAACCCGCGCGAGGATCTGGCCACGGTCATCGCCACCAGCCAGATCGACGGCAAGCCGATCCCGGAATTCGAGGCGCTGAGCTATTACGTCATCGTCGCCACCGCGGGCCACGACACCACCTCGTCGTCCACGGCGACCGCGCTGTGGGCGCTGTGCGAGAACCCGGCGGAATTCGCCAAGGTCAAGGCCGACCCGGCCCTGATCCCCGGCCTGATCGATGAGGCGCTGCGCTGGGGGACGCCGGTCAAGCACTTCATGCGCACCGCCACCGCCGACACCGAGCTGCGCGGCCGGCGCATCGCCGAAGGCGACTGGCTGATGCTGTGCTACGCCTCGGCCAACCGCGACGAGGAGGTGTTCGACGACCCGTTCGCCTTCCGCGCCGCCCGCCGGCCGAACAAGCACCTCGCCTTCGGCTATGGCGGCCATGTCTGCCTGGGCCAGCACCTCGCCAAGCTGGAGATGCGCATCCTGTTCGAGGAATTGCTGGCGCGCCTGCACTCGGTGGAACTGGCCGGCGCGCCGGTTCTGTCCCATGCGGTGTTCGTCAACGGACCGAAGACGCTACCGATCCGCTTCCGCATGGACTGAAGGCCCGACGCGACAGACAGACGCCGTGCCTTCGCGGCCGGCGCGCGCTATCTTCAAGGCCGGCGTGTGACTTTCCGCATCGCGCGGGCAGGACACGGGAGTGGCCGATGACATCTTCCCTGCCGATCGGTGGCGACCGTTCGGCACACCGGGTTCGCGACGCGCTCGCCCAGTACGTCGAGACCGGCGTGCGCCGCGACGACGTGGTGCGCGGCTTCGTGCTGGATTCGTGGGCGCGCTGCCGGCGCAACGGGATCGACCATGCCAAGGGCGGGCCGGTGCCCGCCGAGGCCATCCCGCTGGAAGAGTTGGCCGAGCGCCAGCAGGACTTGACCGAAGCGGCCGACCCGGCGATGCACCATCTGTCCCAGCTTCTGGAGGGCTGCGAGAGCATGGCGCTGCTGTGCAGCCCGGACGGCACGATCCTGAAGATCCTCGGCGATCGGGCGATCATCGCCCATGGCCGCGAAAGCCGCATCGCTGAGGGCGCCAACTGGCACGAGCTGGCCTCCGGCACCAACGCGGTGGGCACCGCGCTGGCCCTGGCCCGGCCGGTGCAGATCCACGGCGCGGAACACTTCTGCGAATGGGCGCAGCCATGGAGCTGCGCGGCGGCGCTGGTGCGCGACCCGATCGATGGCCACACCGTTGGCGTGGTCGACGTCACGGCGCTGAGTCACCGCTTCAGCAAGCAGAGCGCGCTGCTGGCGCAGGTCGCGGCGACCCTGGCGGAGCAGCAGATCGCGGTCCTGGAGCAACAGCGCCGCGCCCGCCTCCTGGAACATTTCATTGCGCGCGCCGCGAAGCTCGGCCGCGACGGGCTGATCCTGCTGGATCGACGCGGCCGCGTGGTCCACGCCGACGCGCGCGCACAAGCGGCGGTCGCGCAATGGGCGCCGGGCATGCCCCTGTACGTCAACCAGCGCTTGGCGGACACGGACGACCCGCGGGCGCTGCGGTCCCGGCTGTGCCAGACGGTGCCGTGGCTCGACCCTGGCTGGATGGAACCGATCGGGGTGGCCGGCGCGCCGCTCGGCATGCTGCTGGTGCTGCCGAATGGCACGCGCCGCCATCCGCCGCCGCCGAGCGAGGCCGAGGCATTCGTCGCCGCGGCCGATTTATCCGAGCCGGAGGGCCGGTTCACCCCATTACAGCGTGCGGAGCGTGCTGCAATGGTCACGGCGCTGCGGCAGGCGCGCGGCAACCTGTCGCGCGTCGCCCGCGACCTCGGCATGTCGCGCACGACGCTTTACAAGCGGATGCGGGGCTACGGCCTGGAGCGCAGCGGAGACGGATGGCTGTAGCAAACCGGCGGCCGGCCTTCCGTGAACAGATTTGAACACTCTGCCGCGTGATTGGACGGGCCGGCCGGCGGTTCAGCTTGCTTAATCGGCGCGCTTCAACAATATCCAAAGCAATCCGCGCGGAATGGCAGACGGGCTTTGCGACACAAGGCCGGCTCGCGCTTTTCACGCGAAGTCACAGTCCCCAAGAGCAGGGAGGAAATACATGGAAATCGGCGTGTTCTATCTGCCGGCGATCGGCAGCAAGGCGGAACTGGAAAAGGGCATGGCCGGCCGCCGCACCGACCTCTACCAGCGCATGATCAAGAACCTGTCCGAACAGGTGAAATACCTGGATGAGCACGGCTATTACGGCACCGCCTTCACCGAGCACCACTTCCACATCGAAGGCGAGGAAGTGTCCAACAACCCGGTGATGCTGGACCTCTACCTCGGCATGCAGACCAAGAACATCCGGGTCGGCCAGTTGGGCCTGGTGCTGCCGGCGCAGAATCCCCTTCGGGTCGCCGAGGACATCGCGATGCTCGACCAGATGACCCAAGGCCGGGCGTTTGCCGGCTTCGCTCGCGGCTATCAGCCGCGCTGGGTCAACACGCTGGGGCAGCACTACGAAGGCCTCGACGACATGAGCAACCCGGAGGCCTACGAGCAGCTCAAGCGCGAGCTGTACGAGGAACACTGGGAAATCATCGTCAAGGCGTGGACCAACGCGACCTTCAGCCACAAGGGTAAGCACTGGACCATTCCGCCGGAGAACACGTTCTGGGGCGCACACAATGTGACCCGCGCCTACGGCCAGGGCGTCGACGACCAGGGCATCCTGAAGGAGATCGGCACGGTGCCGGAGACCTATCAGAAGCCGCACCCGCCGATATTCCAGCCGTTCAGCTTCTCGGAATCGTCCGTCCGCTGGGCGACCTCGCACCACGCCGTTCCCGTCACCATCGTCTGCGACCGCGATCTCGCCACCGGGCAGTTCCGCGCGGCGCAGGAGGGCGGCGCCGCGGTCGGACGCGACCTCAAATTCGGGCAGGGCGTCGGGCTGATCCGCGAGGTGGTCTGCGCCGACACCGACGCCGAGGCCATGGAATTGGCCAAGAACGCCGGCTCGTTCATCTGGAACACGTTCTTCGAGCCGTTCGGCTTTCAGTCGGCCCTGATGCGCAAGGGCGAGAACTACAAGGACATTCCCGCGACCTTCGAATCGATGGTCGACCGCGGCCTAACCATCGCCGGCAGCCCGGATACGGTGAACCGGGCGCTGGAATCCCTGTTCAAGGATTTGCCGGCCGACTTCTTCTGGAACTTCACCTACAACGAACTCCTGCCGCAGAAGGCCGCGATGCGGATGCACGAGCTGTTGACTGAGAAAGTCTACCCGAACTTCACCAACAAGATCCGGTAGGCCGATTTCGTCGTTGCCGGCGGAGCGAAGCAATCCATGGTTCGAGACGGCCGCTGACGCGGCCTCCTCACCATGAGGCTTTGGTTTTTCACCTCACCCTGAGGAGGCGGGACGAAGGCCGGCCCTCTCGAAGGGCCGAGGCGAAGCGTTCCGCGCCGCTGTGCAGCGACTCTCTATTTCTTTTCCAACCCCATCTGCGCCGCGGCGCTCATCCCCTCCAGCGCCAGGCCGTAGCCGAGGTTGTCTAGAAACAGCTTCTTCAGGTGCTGCGTCATCGCCACGCGCGCATAGCGCCGCACCAGAACCGGCCGGCGCAGGATTTCGCGCGCCAATTCCCGCGCACGCGCCATCAGCCGGTCCTGCGGCACCACCTCGCTGACGACGCCCAGGTCCAGCGCTTCTCGAGCCGACAGCACCTGGCCGGTCAGCAGGAAGTAGCGGCCGCGGTTCGGCCCGAGGATCAGCGGCCAGATCACATGCACGCCGTCGCCCGGCACCAGGCCGTCGGGGAAATGCGGCGCGTCGGCGAAGTCGGCGTTCTCCGACGCGATGACGATATCGGACAGCACGCCGAGCTCGGCATGGACCCGCGCCGGGCCGTTGATCGCGCCGATCACCGGCACCTCGATGTTCAGAAGCTCCGTCAGCAGGTACTTGCCGTCCTGATAGATCGCGTCCCAGCGGTCGGGCGGCACCGCGCCGCCGGCCGGACGGCCGATCGGCCCGATGAAGTGGTCGGCGGCGCCGGTGATGATGACGCATTGATTCTCGCGATCCCGGGCGATCTCGCCCAGCGCATATGACATCTCCTGGTGCGGTGCGAAGCCCCAGGTGACGTATTGGTCCGGATCGTTCTTGGCGTGCATGCGCAGCTCCAGGATGCCGTCCTGGCGCGTCATGGTCAGGTGGTCGTATTTGTGGGCGTAGTCCTCGAATGTCGGCACTTTCATCGCGCTTCTCCCTTCGGCAAGGCGTTCACGCCGCTTTATTCGTGCGGGACGCCGAGCGAGACGGCCGCGCTCAGTCCCTCCAGCGCCAGGCCATAGCCGAGATTGTCGAGGAACAGCTTCTTCAGGTGCTGCGTCATCGCGACACGAGCATAGCGCCGGACCAGAGGCGGCCGGCGCAGGATCTCGCGCGCCAGCTCGTATGCCCGCGCCATCAGCCGATCCGGCGGCAGCACCTCACTGACCACGCCGAGCGCCAGCGCCTCCTGCGCCGGGATGACCTGGCCGGTCAGCATGAAATAGCGCCCGCGGTTCGGCCCCAGGATCATGGGCCAGATCACGTGCACGCCGTCGCCCGGCACAATGCCGTTCGGGAAGTGCGGCGCGTCGGCAAAGTCGGCGTTCTCCGACGCGATGACGATGTCGGACAGCACGCCGAGCTCGGCATGGACCCGGGCCGGCCCATTGATCGCGCCGATCACCGGTACCTCGATATTCAGCAGATCCATGATCAGGTACTTGGCGTCCTGATAGACCACGTCCCAATGCTCCGGTGGGATCGCGCCGGAGCTCAGGCCCTCGATCGAGCCGATGAAGTGGTCCGCCGTGCCGGTGATGATGACGCATTCGTTCTCGCGGTCGCGCGCGATCTCACCGAAAGCGTAGGACAGCTCCTGGTGCGGCTCCAGGCCCCAGGTGACGTAGCCGTTCGGATCGTTCTTGGCGTGCATGCGCAGCTCCAGGATGCCGTCCTGGCGCGTCATGGTCAGATGATCGTATTTGTGGGCATAGTCGTCGAACGTCGGCACCTTCATGCTGTCCTCCCCTTGGCCGGATCGTTTTCCGCGTGGCGCGCTGCCGGGCCACTGGCCCAGGATAGGCGGCACGTCGCCACTCGGGCACCCATAATCGCGGTCGGGCGGCGACATTGCGCGGGCGCGGCGGACGCCTACCTCTCTGGTAGACCGAAGCAAGACAGGAGGATGCGGAATGCGCGTGGCGATGATGCCCGAACGAGGCGTCGTCCGGGTCTCCGGCCCCGAGGCGCGCGATTTCCTGCACAACCTGGTGTCGAACGACGTCCTGTCGCTGGGACCGGACCGGGCCGGCTACGCGGCCCTGCTCAGCCCCCAGGGCAAGGTACTGTTCGACTTCCTGATCGTGCCGGACGCAGACGCCTTCCTGCTCGATTGCGAGCAGGCGCGCGCCGGCGATCTGGTGAAGCGGCTGACGCTGTACAAGCTGCGCGCCAAGGTCGCGGCGGCGGACGTTTCCGCCGAATGGCGTGTCGCCGCCCTGTGGGGCGAAGGCGTCGCGGCGCGGCTCGGGCTGCCGGAGCGGCCGGGTGCAGCCCGATGCCGTGAGGGCGGCATCGCGCTGATCGACCCGCGGCTTCCGGCGCTGGGCGCACGCCTGATCCTGCCGGCCGCTATGGCCGAGGGGGCCGTGGCAGCCCTCGGCCTCACACCGGCCACATTCGACGACTACATCGGGCATCGGTTCGGCCTGGGTGTCGGCGAAGGTGCGGCCGAGTTGGGAAGGGAAGCCTTGTTCCTGCTGGAAACCAATGCGGAGCCGCTGCACGCGGTTGATTTCCGCAAGGGCTGCTATGTCGGCCAGGAATTGACGGCGCGCATGAAGCACCGCGCGACGTTGCGCAAGCGCCTGATGCCGGCGCGGGTCAATGGGCCAGTGCCGGCGCCGGGCAGCGCGATCCTCGCCGACGGCAAGGCGGTGGGCACGGTTCGCGCCGTGCACGGCAATCGCGCGCTGGCGCTGATCCGGCTGGAGCCCTGGGCTGCGGCGTGGGCTACCGGCACGCCCTTGACCGCGGACGGCGCGACCCTTTCGATCGAAACGCCGGATTGGCTGGCCGCCGCCATTGCCGCGGACGCCGCCGCCCCACAGGCCCAGGCCGCACGATGACCGCGGACTCGGCAGTCACACTCCGTCGGTGCCCGTGGCCGGGCGCCGACCCACTCTACCTCGCCTATCACGACCGCGAATGGGGTGTTCCCGTCCGCGACGACCAGGGCCTGTTCGAGATGCTTCTGCTGGAAGGATTCCAGGCCGGGCTGTCGTGGATCACCATCCTGCGCCGGCGCGAGACGATCCGGCGCGCCTTCGACGGCTTCGACGCCGCCTTGATGGCCGGCTGGGATGACGCTAAACGCGCGGCCCTGATGGCCGACCCCGGCATCATTCGCAACCGCGCCAAGATCGCCGCGGCGACGACCAATGCGCACGCCTATCTCGCCATCCGCGAAGCCGGCGGCGAAGGCGCGTTCGCGCGACTTCTTTGGGACACGGTCGGCGGCCGGCCTCGGGTCAACCGCCACGCCGACACGACGCAGGTCCCGGCCGAGACCGCCGAGAGCCGCACCATGAGCGACGCGTTGAAATCGGCCGGCTTCCGCTTTTGCGAGCCGACGATCTGCTATGCGCTGATGCAGGCGACCGGCATGGTCAACGACCACCTCACCACCTGTTTCCGCCATGGCGAGCTCGCCTAGTCCCCCGCCCGGCCGTGCGGGCGCGCCGACCGACTCACCCGTTGGGGTTAGCGATCATTCACACCTTTCCGCTATGACCGAACCTGACCTAGCCTCGCCGGCAGACACCGCGCGTGCCGCACACCCCTCGACAGGACCCATTCCGCCCATGATCAGATCGGTCGCCCAGCTTGCCTTCGTCATGGGCCTGATGCTCCTGCTGGTCCTGTGCCTGACCCCGGCCGACCAGATGCCGGACTTCGCGGGCCAACACGACAAGTTGGAACACGCAACGGCCTTCCTGATGCTGGCCCTCTGCGGCCGGATCGCATTTCCGTCGCGGCGGGCGCTCTGGTTCCTTCTGGGCGGACTGGCCCTGCTCGGCGCGGCCATCGAGTTTACGCAGATGGTGATCCCTGGGCGTGACGCCGAATTCATGGACGAGGTCGCCGACGTCACGGGCGCCATCCTCGGTCTGGGCCTTGGCGAGATGCTGCGGCGGCCGCTGGGCCGGCTGCGCGCCTATTCCGCTGTGCGATGAGCTTTGGCTTCGACGACGAGCTGCCGCCGCGACTCAAGACCTCGTTCTGGGTCGAGGCCCATATCCGCCGCTGCTGGCGGAACGACATCCCGGCCCTGGTCGTGCGCCGCGGCCACGACGCCGGCGCCGTGCTGATCAAAACCAACGCATTCGAGAACGGGTGCGTCGTGCTAGCCGCGGCGGTGCGGCCGACGGGGCGTATCTGGATCCGCGCGACAGGAACCGATCCGGTCACCGACGCGGAGGCCGAAGCCTATATCGCGCGCCAGCTTCGCTTCGACCCCGATCTGTGGGTGGTCGAGATCGAGGACCGCCAGGGCCGCCACCTGCTCGACGAACCGGTTCTCTAGCCGACCCCCCGCCATGGAATGCCGCGATTCAGCCGCGAAGCGCGTGGCGAGGCCGGGCGAAGTGCTGTACGCTGCCCGGAGGCTAGTTCCGGTGCGGATGCGACTGATGCCGGCGCCTTAATTTTTTCCGAAGCTGCTTGCATTTACGGACGCGCTTTGAGATCGTGTCTCCGCTTTACGCGGAGCATCGTGCAAAGGGGGATGGGGCATGCGCAGGCGTATCATGCGCTCGGCGGCGATCGGAGCGGGCCTGCTGGCGATGGCGGCAAATTCCGCCCAGGCGGCCCATTCTTGTGCCAAAGCCAACGACGCCGCCGCGCTGCAAGCCCGGATGCTGCAGACCGAGCTGATGGTTGCGGCGCTCAGCTGTGATCAGAAAGACGACTACAACTCCTTCGTCGTGCACTATCGCCCGCAGCTCAAGGAGAGCGGGACTGCGCTGAAGCGCTATTTCGACCGCTCCTACGGCCGTCATAGCTCACAGGAGCTGAACAGTTTCGTCACCCGTCTCGCCAACGAGGCGTCCAAGCGCAGCTTGAGTGACATCGGGAAATTCTGCAGCGACGCGAAGGCGGCCTTCACCACGCTGAAAACCATGCCGTCCGTGCAGTTCACGACCTTCGTCGCGGAGCGCCCCACCGCGGATGGGCACGGCATGGATGTCTGCGACAAGCCCTCCACCGTCGTGAAGAAAGCGTCGCTGAGCGAAAGCAAGCGGACCACGGCGAGCGGTCACACGGGGAAGGCCAGCACGACAAAGACGGCCAAGGCCGGCAGCGCGACCACCAGGAGCGCCTCGGCCAAGAGCCACCCAACGGCCACGAAATCCGCCTCGGCCAAGAGCACCACAGCCGCAAAGAAGGCGGCCACCAGCAAGACCGCGGCCGGCAAGAACTCAGCGCCTACGACGGCAGACCTGAACAAGGCCCAGGTCGCCAAGAAGCCCGCGCCCGCGGCAACGCCCGACAAGGCCCAGGTCGCCAAGAAGCCCGCGGCCACGGCAACGCAGGCAAAGCTGACCGAAACCGCCGAATCCACCGTCCGGCCAAAGGACTGATCGTCACCGAAACCGGGCGGGCACCCGCCGGTTCCGCTGTACGGGCGCCCCTGATTCCTGCCTTGGGCCGCGCCTATTCGGCGGCAGCCCTGCCCCGCAGGCCGGCAAAGCCGCCAAGCCGCTCTCCGATGATCGCCACAGCCTCGGCCACAATCCGATCGACCAGCTCCTTAACGCTCGGCACGTCGTGGATCAGCCCCTGCACCATGCCGGCCGACCAGATGCCGTAATCGGGATCGCCGGTCTCATAGACCTGGCGGCCGCGCGCACCGGCGACCAGGTCGCGCACCTCCTCGAACTTGCCGCCCTGCTTCTCGATCGCCAGCACCTGCTGGCTGATCGCATTGCGCGCGACGCGCGCAGTGTTGCGCATCGTCCGGAAGATCAGGTCGGTTGCGCGTTCGTCGTTGGCGACCATCTGCTGCTTGACCTGATCGTGGATCGCCGCCTCCTTGGTCGCGCAGAAGCGGGTGCCCATGTTGACGCCGTCGGCGCCCAGCGCCAGCGCGGCGACCAGGCCGCGCGCGTCGCCGAAGCCGCCGGACGCAATCATCGGAATCGAAATTTTGTCGGCCGCGCAGGGAATCAGGATCAGCCCCGGTATGTCGTCCTCGCCCGGGTGGCCGGCACATTCAAAGCCGTCGATCGAGATTGCGTCGACGCCGATGGACTGCGCCTTCACCGCGTGGCGGACGGCGGTGCATTTGTGGATGACCTTGATGCCGTTGGCCTTGAAGTCCGGTAGTTGCGCCTCCGGATTGTAGCCGGCGGTCTCGACGATCTTGACGCCCGCCTCGATGATCGCGCGGCGATATTCATCGTAGGGCGGCGGATTGATCGCCGGCAGGATCGTCAGGTTGACCCCGAACGGCTTGTCGGTCAACTCGCGGCAGCGCGCGATTTCTTTGGTCAGATCCTCCGGCGTCGGCTGGGTCAGCGCCGTCAGGAAGCCAAGGCAGCCGGCATTGGCGACCGCGGAAACCAGTCCCGCGCGCCCGACCCACTGCATGCCGCCCTGCGCGATCGGGTATTCCACACCGAACATTTCGGTAAACCGCGTCTTGAGCACCGTTGTCCTCCTTATCCAGCCAGCCCCGTCTATCCCACGGCGGGCCGGCGCTGACAACCGGCGTGCCGGGGCCGGCCGGTTTGTCTACGATATCGCCTTGCCGCCCGCCGACGCCGCGGGCCGGCCGCGATCTTCCGGGGTGTAGATTCATGCGCGAAACGGATGAACCGCAATCACCGGCGGCGCTGGTCGCACGCTGGATCGACCTGTTCAACCGTGACGTCGAGCGCATGACGCGGGAGTGCTATGCCGACGATGCCGAGATTGAGATCGCGGGCGTCGGCCTGCCTGGGCGCGATGCCCTGGCGGCGACGGAAGCCGCGGTGCTGCGCGCCGCACCCGACCGCCGCGCGGCAATCGAGACCGTCGTCGTCGACGGCGAGCAGGTCGCGGTCGAGGGCGTCTTGACGGGCACCGAGGTCGCGACCGGCCACCGTTTCGCGGTACCGTTCGCCACCTTCCTGATCCTGCGCGGCGGCCGGATCGTGCGCGACCGCACCTATTTCGACCGCTTGGCGTGGCCGAGCGCCCGCGCCGCGCTTACGCCGCCGGTCTGACCCCGCTGGTCTGATCGCGGGATGGGCGCGTTCCGCGCCGCCCGTCACGGGCCTTCCACGTTACGCCGCCATCGACGGCGCCGGTTCGCGCCGGCGGGCAGGCCCGCGACCACGGCGGGCGGCCGCGCAGCCGACCGCAAAGGGTCGCATGGCCTGAAACGCCGGAAACACATGGTGCTGCACAAAGAAAAACCCCGGCCGCAAG